>NZ_CP063110.1:1967500-2018144 GCF_014931275.1 Haemophilus parainfluenzae | reverse complement strand
GATAAATTATCCTTATGTTATATGCGTATAAAATAAAAGCCGCAAAAGTGCGGTTAAAAATCGAAGAGAATTTTACAATAATTTAGGCAAAAGATCTTCTGTTGCTCATCAAAAAAAGACAAAAAGGTTGCTTGAGATTTTGCCCAAAATCCGTATAATCCCCACGATTTTAGAAGAAACAGAAGATTATTTCGGAATTTTCTCTTTTCTTATTTGACGAAAGCCCAATTTATGATTAAAATTGCGGTCTATTTTTTATAACCCTTGTTGTGTTTTGAATATCAAAACAGTAAACCATTTTGATTTAGGTAGATTACAATGAAACGTACATTTCAACCTTCTGTATTAAAACGTAGCCGTACTCACGGTTTCCGTGCTCGTATGGCAACTAAAAACGGCCGTCAAGTTTTAGCTCGTCGTCGTGCTAAAGGTCGTAAGAGTTTATCTGCATAATCACCGTTTTTAGTGATTAAGCTAAACTTCTCTCGGGAGTTACGATTGTTAACTCCCACTCAATTTAAAAATGTCTTCGAACAACCGTTTCGAGCAAGCACCCCTGAAATTACCATTCTCGCACGCAAAAATAATCTTGAGCACCCACGCTTAGGTTTAACTGTGGCTAAAAAACATCTTAAACGAGCGCATGATCGTAATCGTATCAAACGTTTAGTTCGTGAAAGTTTTCGTTTATCCCAACATAATTTGCCTTCTTGTGACTTTGTCTTTGTAGCGAAACGTGGCATTGGTCAGCTTGATAATAAAACGTTTTTACAAACTTTGGATAAATTATGGGCACGTCACATTCGTTTGGCACAAAAATCCTCATCGCTTTAATTAAGTTTTATCAAGTAGCGATTAGTCCTTTAATTGGGCCGCGTTGTCGTTTTGTACCAACCTGTTCTTGCTATGGTATTGAGGCGTTAAAAACACATGGATTGTTAAAAGGTAGTTGGCTTACGCTAAAACGTGTATTAAAATGTCACCCCTTAAGCGACGGTGGATTCGATCCTGTTCCGCCGAAAAAGATTAATAATAACGATGAGAAAAAATAATGGACTCAAGACGTAGCCTATTAGTGCTTGCACTACTCTTTATTTCTTTCCTTGTTTATCAGCAATGGCAACTTGATAAAAATCCACCGGTTCAACAACAGACCACGGAACAAACAACAACCGCCTCTTCTGATGTACCGGCAAGTTCTTCTTCATCTGCCGAAGTAGTGGCAGACTCACAAACCAAAGGTCACATTATTACATTAGAAAATGATGTATTCCGTTTGAAAGTGGATACATTAGGTGGTGATGTAATCAGTTCTGAATTATTAAAATATGATGCAGAATTAAATTCAAAAGAACCTTTCGTTTTATTAAAAGATACAAACGAGCATGTTTACATTGCACAAAGCGGCTTAATCGGTAAAAACGGGATCGATACAAAAGCAGGTCGCGCGCAATATCAAGTTACGGGTGATAATTTCAAATTAGCAGAAGGTCAAAATGAACTTTCTGTACCACTAACATTTGAAAAAGATGGTGTCACTTATCGTAAAATCTTTGTATTAAAACGCGATAGCTATGATGTAGGTGTTAACTTTGAAATTGTGAACCAAAGTGGTAGCGCAATTGAAGTTGAACCTTATGGCCAATTAAAACATACATTAGTTGAAAGCAGCGGTAACGTGGCAATGCCTACTTATACTGGTGGTGCATATTCTTCTTCTGAAACAAATTACAAAAAATACAGCTTCAGCGATATGAAAGACAAAAATCTTTCTATCGATACCAAAGGAGGTTGGGTTGCTGTTTTACAACACTATTTCGTATCAGCTTGGATCCCAAATCAAGATGTAAATAACCAACTTTATAGTATTACAGATAGCAAAAATAACGTCGCATCTATTGGTTATCGTGGTCCTGTGGTTTCTATTCCAGCGGGTGCAACAGAAACAATTACCAGCTCATTATGGACAGGTCCCAAATTACAAAACAAAATGGCTGAAGTGGCTAACCACTTAGACTTGACTGTAGATTACGGTTGGGCATGGTTTATCGCGAAACCATTATTCTGGTTATTAACTTTTATTCAAAGTATTGTATCTAACTGGGGTGTGGCAATTATTTGTGTCACCTTAGTGGTTAAAGCGATTTTATATCCGCTTACAAAAGCACAATACACTTCTATGGCGAAAATGCGTATGTTGCAACCGAAAATGCAAGAAATGCGCGAACGTTTTGGTGATGATCGCCAACGTATGAGCCAAGAAATGATGAAACTTTACAAAGAAGAAAAAGTAAATCCACTTGGCGGTTGCTTACCATTAATCCTTCAAATGCCAATTTTCATCGCATTATATTGGACGTTTATGGAGGCGGTTGAACTTCGCCATGCACCATTCTTTGGTTGGATTCAAGATTTATCGGCACAAGACCCTTACTACATTCTCCCAATCTTAATGGGCGGATCAATGTTCTTGTTACAAAAAATGTCACCGACACCAGTTGCAGATCCAATGCAACAAAAAGTGATGAATTTCATGCCGTTGATCTTCATGTTCTTCTTCCTCTGGTTCCCGGCAGGTCTCGTACTTTACTGGTTAGTATCTAACTTAATCACTATCGTACAACAACAAATGATCTACCGTGGTTTAGAGAAAAAAGGGTTACATACCCGTAAAAAATAATCACTAACCGCACCTTTGGGTGCGGTTTTTACATATATTTATGATGTTCAATACAAGACTAAAAGTCATTTCGTTATTTATTTTAATTGGGTTAATTATATATCCTACGTTTTCGGATAAGACCCTACTTCCTGGTGCACGTCTTGATGTTTATGTTTCCCTTGTATTAAGCATTCTTCTTTTTTTTGTCGTGATTTATTGGGAAGTGGAAAATGTCCTTTTACAAAGAAAGGCAAAGCCTAAAAGAGCTTCCAATAAAAAGAAACCCAAAGAAAATATTTTTTATCACATACTCATGAAAGTATTGGGGTATATTATTATGTGTAGTGGTTTTTTTTGTTGCTTTTTCTTACTTTCAAACACTTTATTAACGTTCTATGTTTCCATTTGGGGACAAGAAGAAAACTATATAGCCGAGGTTACTTATAAGCGTAAAAACAAATCGATATATAGTATTAATATTTCATCTAATCAATATGGAAATGAAAGATTCACTTCTAAAAAGGTTTATAATTCGGTAGAGAATGGGCAAATACTCCAAATTTATAAAAAAAGAACGAGCTCGCTCTCCTATATTGATGCATCTGAAGTAATGAAACTTAATGCTCTTTCCAATTAATTTTTCCTCAAGATAACCGCAATATTAGAGCGGTCAATTTTTAGTGAGTTTTTATGAAAGAAACAATCGTCGCCCAAGCGACAGCGCCAGGACGTGGCGGTATTGGTATTTTGCGTGTATCCGGCCCAAAAGCGGTTGAAGTAGCACAAGCGGTACTAGGTAAATGTCCTAAACCAAGAATGGCAGATTATTTACCTTTTAAAGATGCTGATGGCACAGTATTAGATCAAGGCATTGCGCTTTATTTTAAATCGCCGAATTCCTTTACCGGTGAAGATGTATTGGAATTGCAAGGTCATGGCGGACAAGTGGTATTAGATTTGTTGCTAAAACGAATCTTACAACTTGATGGTGTTCGTCTTGCGCGTCCAGGTGAATTTTCTGAACAGGCTTTTTTAAACGATAAATTAGATTTAGCCCAAGCTGAAGCCATTGCCGATTTGATTGATGCGACTTCGGAGCAAGCTGCTCGTTCAGCATTAAAATCATTACAAGGTGAATTTTCTAATAAAGTGAATCAGTTAGTGGATTCCGTGATTTATCTTCGTACTTATGTAGAAGCGTCGATTGATTTCCCCTATGAAGAAATTGACTTTTTGGCAGACGGTAAAATCGAAGCAAAATTACGAGAAATTATTGATCAACTTGATTTAGTTCGTAGTGAAGCGAAACAAGGCTCGATTTTGCGTGAAGGGATGAGAGTGGTGATTGCCGGTCGTCCAAATGCAGGTAAATCAAGTTTACTGAATGCTTTAGCGGGCAGAGAGGCCGCCATTGTGACAGATATTGCAGGAACCACTCGTGATGTGTTGCGTGAGCATATTCATATTGATGGCATGCCTTTACATATTATTGATACTGCAGGACTTCGTGAAGCGACAGATGAAGTTGAACGTATCGGAATCTCGCGTGCGTGGACTGAAATTGAGCAAGCCGATCGTATTATCTTAATGTTAGACAGCAGCGATCCTGACAGCCAAAATATTGAAAAAGTACGGTCAGAATTTTTGTCAAAATTACCGAATAATATGCCGGTGACCATTGTTCGTAATAAAGTAGATTTAAGCGGCGAGGCAGTTGGGATAAAAGAAGAAAATGGCACAACGACCGTTTGTTTATCCGCCCAAACACATCAAGGCGTAGATTTATTGCGTGAGCATTTAAAACAGGCAATGGGATTCCAAACAGGGATGGAAGGTGGTTTCTTAGCGCGCCGTCGTCATCTTGATGCCTTAGAAAAAGCGGCCGAACATTTACAAATTGGATTAGTCCAATTAACCGAGTTTCATGCAGGTGAATTATTGGCGGAAGAACTTCGTTTAGTTCAAGCTAACCTGAGTGAAATTACGGGGCAATTTACCTCGGATGATTTGCTCGGTAATATTTTCAGTTCTTTCTGTATTGGAAAATAAACGTTAGTTTATGACTTTTCATATGTTGTGGGTCATTGCTCTTGGTCTCTCGATGGATCCCTTTGCAGTTTCCATCTCTAAAGGCTTAGCAATGCGCGCTTTTCGATGGAAACAAGCATTAGCTATCGCATGCTGTTTTGGGTTATTCCAAGGCATCATGCCTGCAATCGGCTATGTTGTCGGACTGCAATTTAGTCAGATGATTCAAAATTGGGATCATTGGATTGCCTTTGTTTTGCTTGCTCTCATCGGTGTGAATATGATTCGAGAAGGACTTAGCTCGGATGATGAACCCGCTCCCTCATTGATTAGTTTAAAACACTTGCTAACACTTGGTGTGGCAACGAGTATTGATGCGTTAGCCATTGGTGTCTCTTTTGCTTTTCTTTCCGTGGATATTTTATTGGCTGTTTTCATCATAGGTTTAACAACCTTTGTCATCTCTTTTATTGGTGTAAAGAGCGGTCATTTTTTAGGGAAAAAATTCAAAAGCAAAGCAGAGATTTTTGGCGGTTTAGTGTTATTAGTCATGGCTGTGAAAATCCTACACGAACATGGTGTTTTTTAAGTGCGAATTTTCGCCTTTTAGATTATAATCTTACGAACTTTGTCTTTTTTAAAAGGGTAATAATTGAATGTTAATTGAAAAAATGCATGGCGTCGCCCATAGCTTTATCGGGAAAGCGATCTTTGCTTTACTTCCAGTTTCATTTTTAATTGGTGGGATGTCTGGCTATTTGTATGGTGGCAACGAGAGTTTTGCTGCAAAAGTAAATGGTGAAACTATCTCTCAACAAGATTTTTTAAATCGTTACAACCAAGAGTTTGAAGCGCGTGCACAACAAGAAGGCGAGAGTTTCTTAGCGAAAACTGACTCGGTGGAATTTGTGACCGCACTTCGTCAAAATTTAATTCAACGTTTAGTTGATCAAGAATTAATCCGTCAATATGCCAAAGAATTAAAATTAGGTGTAAGTGACGACATGATCAAACGTGCGATTGTAAGCGATCCTAACTTACAATCTAACGGTAAATTTGATAACGCTCGTTATCAACAATTATTGACTCAAAATGGTTTAACGTCAGATACTTATGCGGCTATTTTACGTAATGCATTAACACTTGAACAAATGCAAAACGGTTTGGCTGACAGTGAATTTGTTGTGCCGGCTCAAGTAAAAGATAGTGCACAAACCTTTTTCCAAAAACGTATCGCTCGTCTTGCAACCCTTCCATTAGCTGATGAAGTGGCAAAACAAAAAGTGACAGAAGAAGAAATTAAAGCGTATTACGATGCGAATGCGAAATCACTAGTTCAACCTGAACAGGCGAAAGTGCAATATATTCGCGTTTCAGCGAATGAATTAGGTAAATTACAACCTGTAACTGAAACACAAATTGCGCAATATTATCAAGAAAATAAAGCGCAATTCATTAGCCAAAAATTAGCGCATATCCAATTAGCAACTGAGAAAGAAGCGGATGCGGTTTATCAAGAACTGCAAAAAGGCGCTGATTTTGCTGAGTTAGCAAAAGCGAAATCTGTGGATAAACTTTCTGGTGCACAAGGCGGTGAATTAGGTTGGGTAAAAGACAACGAATTACCGAAAAACTTTGAAGATGCAGCATTATTATTAAATGTTGGTCAATATAGCACACCAGTTAATGTGGATGGGGCTTACCATATTATTTTAGTGCAAGATCGTAAAGAACGTACTTTAGACGAAGTAAAAGAGCAAATCGCGGATATCGTACGTAAAAACTTAGCAGGAAGTCGTTTCCAAGCGGTAGAAAAAGCGGTTCGTGCAAAAGCAGCAGAAAGCAGTGATTCTTTAGCTGCGGTAGCAGAAGCAGCAGGCGTGAAAGTGGAAGAAACAGATTATTTCGGTAAAAATAATGTCCCTGCGGCATTAAATTTCCCAAATGTGACTTCTGCCATTTTTGAATCAGATATTGCAAACGGTGGCGCAAATTCTGAGCCATTAACGGTTGGTGAAAATGAATTTGTTGTGGTGCGTGTCGTGGATCATAAAGCTGAGGGTTTACAAAGCCTTGATGAAGCGAAAGCAACGATTGAGCAATTCTTAAAACGTGAAAAAGCCGATAAAGTATTGGCTGAAAAAGCAGAGCAAGCGGTTAAAGCGCTATCTGCCGATCTAACCAAATTACCTGCAGGTATTAGTTTTGGTGAGCCACAAACCTTTACGTTAGTGGATAATAAAGATCCAGTGCTTTATGAAGGTGTATTTGCCATTGCAAAACCACAAGATGGTAAAGTGGCTTATCAAGTTGCTCGTAACAGCAAAGGTGATGTGGTTGTGGTTGCCCTTGAACGTGTAGAAGAACCTACTTTAAATGAGCAAGAGTTAGCGAAATTTAGCACTCAACTTGTTCGTGTGCGTCAAGGCGAATTGCAAGGACAGTTAATGCAAGCATTACGTGAAAAAGCACAAATCGAGATTAATACCAGCTTTATTAATCAAGATGATTCAGAAGAAGGTGCGGCTCACTAAGCTGATTGAAATGTCATTCATCATCAATTTCTGATGGAAAATAAAAGCAAAGTGCGGTAAATTTTGACCGCACTTTTTTATATAAAACAAGGAGAAGACTATGGCTCAAGAAACTATTTTCAGCAAAATTATTCGCAAAGAAATCCCCGCCAATATTGTTTATCAAGATGAATTAGTGACCGCATTCCGAGATATTTCACCTCAAGCGAAAACCCATATTTTGATTATCCCAAATAAAGTCATTCCAACGGTTAATGATGTGACGGAACAAGATGAAGTTACTTTGGGTCGCTTATTTACTGTCGCGGCTAAAATTGCTAAAGAAGAAGGCATTGCCGAAGACGGTTACCGTTTAATTGTGAACTGTAATAAACATGGTGGACAAGAAGTATTCCATATTCATATGCATCTTGTTGGTGGTGAACCTTTAGGTAGAATGTTGGCGAAATAATGAAAAAGATCCTAATTACAGCAACGGTATTATTTTTAACGGCTTGTTCATCTGCACCAAATATTGTAGGAACCAATAAGCCAATTTTAAATATGGCGGCAAATTTAGCACCGGCTTTAGATGTTGATTTGTCTGATAATACCGCAGCCTTAAAAAATAAAACTACGCAACAACTCAATGTGCTTTACCATCTTTATTGGTATAACACACAAGGTGTAACGCAAGTTTGGCCTAATCAGCAAGAAAGCCAATCAGGCAATATTTTATTGCAACCACAAGAAAAGAAAGTGTTTGAGATACTAAAACCAAGCACAGAAAGTAGCAATTATCGTCTTTACTTACAATAGTTTATGTCCACATTATTAATTGACCTTGAAGGTCATGAGCTCAAACAAGAAGAAGTTGAATTACTGGAACATCCTTTAGTTGCTGGTTTGATTTTATTTACCCGCAATTTTTATGATCGTCAGCAAGTTCAAGCGCTAATTAAATCCATTCGTCAACGAGTGAAAAAGCCTTTATTGGTCACAGTCGATCAAGAAGGTGGTCGCGTGCAACGTTTCCGTGAAGGTTTCACTCAGCTCCCTGCGATGCAGGCTTTTGCGGCATTAGTTGAGGACTCAGCTCAGCAACAGCAAATAGCAAAAGAAGCGGGTTGGCAAATGGCGGCTGAAATGGTGGCGCTAGATATTGATTTGAGTTTTGCTCCGGTGTTGGATTTAGGTCACGAATGTCGTGCGATTGGTGATCGTAGTTTTGGTTGCGATGTAAAAAGTGCGGTCAATTTAGCAGCAGCTTTTATTGATGGTATGCACCAAGCAGGCATGGCAACAACAGGAAAACATTTCCCAGGACACGGCCATGTTTTAGCTGATTCTCATCTTGAAACCCCTTATGATGAGCGAGCAAAAGAAGTGATTTTTAATCATGATATTTTGCCATTTCAGCAATTAATTCAACAGAGTAAGCTTGATGCGATTATGCCGGCTCACGTCATTTATACACAATGTGATAGCCAGCCAGCAAGCGGTTCGAGTTATTGGTTAAAAGAGATTTTGCGTAAACAGTTGGGCTTCCAAGGAGCGATTTTCTCTGATGATTTAGGCATGAAAGGCGCAGGCTTTATGGGCGATTTTGTGGCTCGCAGTGAAAAAGCCTTGAAGGCTGGTTGTGACTTATTATTGCTTTGTAATGAGCGAGAAGGTGTCATTCAAGTGCTTGATAATCTGAAGTTACAGGAAACAACGGGGCATTTCACAGCACGCCAAGCTCGCTTGAAATCTCTCTTTAAACAAAAATCCTTTGATTGGTCAGAACTCACAAAAACTTCGCGTTGGATTGAAAATCATCAAAAACTGACCGCACTTCAACAAGAGTGGCTTGCTTCTAAATGATTGATTGCCATCATTATCAAAAAGGCGATTGCCGTTCTTGTCAATGGCTTGAAATGCCTTATGAACAGCAACTCGCCAAGAAAGAAAAGCATCTAAAACAACAACTTGTCAAATTAGATTGTGATAATTTAATTTGGCATCCGCCTTTTTATTTCTCCGAGTCAGCTTTTCGTAATAAAGCGAAAATGGTTGTAAGTGGCGCGGTGGAACGTCCCATTTTAGGTATTTTACAAGACCCGACTGATCCACAAAGTGCGGTGGATTTATGTGATTGTCCGCTTTATCCGCAACGCTTTGCTGAACTCTTTCCGATTCTAAAAGATTTTATTGGGCGCGCGGGTTTAGTCCCTTATAACGTGGCTAAGCAAAAAGGTGAGCTCAAATATATTCTGCTCACAGAAAGCCAACATACAAAAAAATTGATGTTGCGTTTTGTATTGCGTTCAGAAACTAAATTGCCGTTAATTCAACGTGAATTTGCAGGGTTATTGGAAAAATTACCACAACTTGAAGTGGTGAGTGTGAATATCCAACCTCAACATGCGGCGATCTTAGAAGGTGAGAAAGAAATCTTTTTAACTGAACAGCACACCTTATCAGAAAGCTTTAACGGTATTCCGTTGTTTATTCGCCCTCAAGGTTTCTTCCAAACGAATCCACTTGTAGCACAAGGGCTATATGCAACGGCACAAGATTGGGTACAAGATTTGCCGATTACTAAACTTTGGGACCTCTTTTGTGGTGTAGGTGGTTTTGGACTTCATTGCGCTAAAGCTTTGCAGGATAAACATCAACAAGAAGTGGAATTAACGGGAATTGAAATTTCGCCATCTGCTATTCAAGCGGCGACTCTATCCGCTCAGGTGTTAGGGTTAAACAACGTTAAATTCCAATCATTGGATGCGGCTAATTTTGCTTTAACACAAGATGAAAACATCCCTGATTTGGTGATCGTCAATCCGCCTCGTAGAGGTATCGGAAAGGAACTCGCTGAGTTTCTCAATGAAATGCAACCGCACTTTATTCTTTATTCCAGCTGTAACGCGATTTCCATGGGAAAAGATTTGCAACACCTAACCAATTATAAACTTACTCAAATTCAATTATTTGATATGTTCCCGCATACAGCGCATTATGAAGCACTGATATTATTAAAACGCAATGGTTAACAAAAAAGCTAACAGAAATGTTAGCTTTTTTATTTAGAAATTTAACCGCACTTTTATTTTGCTATAAATCAGGGCAATTAAGAAAAATACGGCCTGTAGCAAAATAATACACGCGCCAGTGGATGCATCAAAATGATAGCTAAGTAGCACGCCTAATAGACTTGCAGTTACAGCGCTGATGATTGCGATAACGAGCATTTTATCGAAGCGATTGGTCAGTGTTAGCGCGGTGATGCCAGGCGCAATTAGCATCGCTACAACCAAAATAACCCCAACGACTTGCATCGTACTCACAATAGTGAGCGCGAGTAATGTGAGCAAGCCATAATGCAATAATTTAGGCGAGAGACCAGCAACACGAGCATGGCTCGGATCAAAGCAATAAAGCAGAAAATCACGACGCTTTAATCCAAGTAAAATAAAAATGATCAAGGCGATGATTGCCGTTTGAATCAGCTCTTGTTGGCTTACACCCAGTACGTTTCCGAATAAGATGTGTGTAAGATGTTGTGAGGTTTGGATTTTAGTGAACAGAACCAAACCAATGGCAAACATTCCCGAAAATACAATTCCCATCGCGGTATCTTCTTTGATTCGACTGTTCTCTTTTAAATAACCTACCCCTAAGGCACAGGCAATACCTGAGATAAAGGCACCAATCACTAATGGAATACCCGCTAGAAAAGCTAAGACAATGCCAGGTAGGACAGCATGAGAAATGGCATCCCCCATCAATGACCATCCTTTCAACACCAAATAGCAAGAGAGTAGTGCACAGATGACGGCAACCACTAATGCCGTGAGTAGCGCATTTTGCATAAAGGAAAATTGAAATGGCTCAACGAAAATGGCGAACATCTCAGTCATAATCCACCACCTTACGTCGTTTTTGACTGATTAATCCGTATTTGGGCGAGAATAGAAAAGCCAATAAAAATAACAAGGTTTGTAATGTTACGATGACACCACCTGTTGCGCCATCCAGATAATAGCTTAAATAGACACCGACGAAACCAGTGATTGCGCCTAATGCTACGGCAATTTTGATAAGAGTTTTGAACTTGTCAGTAAGTAAATAGGCGGTTGCGCCTGGTGTGATTACCATCGCAATCACTAAAATTGCCCCGACAGTTTGTAATGCCGCAACGACACAAGCACTCAAGAGTGTAAAAAAGAGAACTTTGTAAAACAGTGGTGAAAGTCCAACTGTAATTGCTTGCGTTTCATCAAAGAAAATCAGTAACAGATCCTTCCAAAAAATAAGTAATAAGACCAAGCAAATCAACATAATGATGGCTACTTGATAAATATCTTCATCAGCAATCCCGAGGATATTACCGAGAATGATGTTTTGCACATTTATTGAAGTTGGATTCAGAGAAATAATCAACAATCCCAAGGCAAAGAATGTGCTGAAAATAAAGCCGATAACGGCATCTTCTTTGAGTTTAGAAATGGATTTGATCCATAAAATGGAAAGTGCAGCCAAAATTCCGGCAAAAAAAGCACCTAAAGCATAGGGGAGTGAAAAGGCATAAGCTATCGCCACACCCGGAACCACGGAATGAGAGAGCGCGTCGCCAATTAATGACCAACCTTTCAACATTAAATAGGCAGAAAGAAAGGCACAAATGCCACCAACTGCGGCACTTATCCACATGGCTTTTTGCATATATTCATAGGAGAAAGGTTCCAGTAAATATTCAAGCATGGCTTATTCCTTGTCAGACGGAGGCAGACGACAGGATTTTACAGCCGTTGCAGGCGGATCATTTTTGGTTTCACCATAGAAGACAACGGGACGTTCATCATCCGTAAGCACGGTGACAGCACGTTTATCTTCATCATTATGCAGATCTTCACCTAATAATTTGATGTGTCGTAATACACCACCAAAGACTTTTTCCAAATTATGCTGATTAAATGTATTTTCTGTTTTACCGGCAGCTATCACAGTACGGTTAATCATCACCACTTGATCACAGAAATCTGGTACAGAGCCTAAATTATGGGTGGAAACTAAAATCAAATGCCCTTCAGCACGTAACTGACGAAGGAGTTCCACAATGGCATTTTCAGTTTTAACATCCACACCTGTAAAAGGTTCATCAAGCAAGATAATTTTACTTTGTTGTGCTAATGCACGAGCCAAAAATACGCGTTTTTTTTGCCCACCAGAAAGCTCGCCGATTTGCCGTTCAGCTAAATGCTCGATGTTTACTCGTTGCATCGCTTCGAGCACTTTTTGTTTGTCTTCAGCTTTTGGAATGCGTAGGAAATTCATGTAGCCGTAGCGTCCCATCATGACAACATCATAAACGGAGACTGGAAATTGCCAATCGACTTCTTCCGCTTGCGGCACATAGGCAACCAAATTTTGTTTCAATGCTCGATTAATTGGCAAACCACAAAGCGCAATATTGCCTTGCTGTGGCTTGATTAAGCCCATGATGCTTTTGAATAGCGTTGATTTTCCGCTCCCATTTACGCCGACAAGAGCACAGATGGTTCCCCCTTGTAATGCAAAGGCAACATCATAAATTGCAGTGTGCCCGTTGTTGTAACGCACAGTTACATCATTAACGGAAATCGAAGCGGAAAGTGAAAGTGCGGTCATTATTTTTCAAATCCTTTGACTATGGTGGATACAGTGACATTCAGTAAGTCAATATAAGTTGGTACAGGACCGTCAGCGGCAGAAAGAGAATCGACATAAAGCACGCCGCCGTACTTAGCACCGCTTTCTTTCGCTACCTGTTGAGCAGGTTTGGCTGACACGGTACTTTCACTAAATACCACTGGAATGTGATTTTTTTTCACTAAATCGATAAGTTTACGCACTTGTTGAGGCGTACCTTGTTGTTCAGCGTTAATTGGCCATAAATAGCCTTCTTTGAGATCATAATCTTTTGCTAAATAACTAAAGGCGCCTTCACTGGTCACTAACCAACGTTGGTCGGCAGGAATTTTTGAGAGTTTTTCACGTAAAGGTTTATCGAGCTGTTTGATTTTTTCTGCATACGCTGCTGCATTTTTTTGATAAGTATCAGCATTTTGCGGATCGTATTTAACTAATGCATTTTTAATATTTTCGACATAAATCAACGCATTAGATGGCGACATCCAAGCGTGTGGGTTAGGTGCATCTTTATAAGGGCCTTCATAAATAGAAAGTGGCGTGATGCCTTCGGTTACCACAACAGCTGGTTTGTCTTTGATATTTTGGAAGAAACGCTCAAACCAACGCTCTAAATTTAATCCGTTCCATAAAATTAAATCAGCAGATTGAGCTTTTACAATATCTTTAGGGGTCGGTTCATACTCGTGAATTTCTGCACCAGGTTTGGTGATAGATTCCACCGTCGCGGCATCGCCCGCAACATTTTGTGCGATATCCTGAATAACCGTAAATGTGGTCACCACTTTAAATTTCGCTTCGGCTTGTAAAGTAGCTAAACCTAGAGCGATAACAGATAGGCTTTTAAATAAATGCTTCATGAGATCTCCTTAAAAATAATGATTAATTAGCATTCTGCAGAATAATATCATTTTTTATAAGACTTTTAAATGAAAATAATTATCAAATCGATAGGTAATTAAAATTAAAAAGCGGAAAATTTTGTGCAAAATGACCGCTCTTTTTTGAAATGATTAACCACCAACTTGTTGGATTAGGCGATCCATACCCGCTTCATCATAGCCTTCTTCATATTGGGCTTCATCAACGGTAAAGTTGTGCATACTACGTCCTGCGATACAACCGTATTGTTCTAATTTTCCTTTAGTAAAGTTAGTACGAAACGCAGATGAATGGTTATTTAAACTGATCACCCCAATGGTCGCGCGATTACATGGATTTTTATTCACAAAGACTAAATTATAGCCAGATTCGCGAATGTAACCGGTTTTATTAATTGCTGCATCAAACACTTCTTCACGCACTAATTTATTGGTGTTTTTAACAAAAACGCTACGTCCGCCAGCTTGAATGAAAGCACTTGGCATATTAGAGAGGTTTTTGATTTGTGCTTTGTTAAGAGAGTATTTAGCCAGTTTTACGAGATCCATCACACTTGAAATGTTGCTGTCAGATAAACCTGAGCTATCTGAAAAGCGGGTAGAGCGCATACCTAATTCTCTCGCTTTCTCATTCATTTTTTGGATAAATTGCAAACGGCTCATGCCTGCAGAGCGAGAAAGGGCGTGAGCAGCATAGTTATCAGAGTGAACGAGCATCGCTTTTAATAATTCATTACAAGAAATTGGCGTGTATTTTGGTAATTTTGTATGTGTGCCTTTAATGTAATCGTAATCGTCGTCAGTAATCGATGCAGTACAATTTGCGTTTCGATTATTTTCAAGAAACACATTTGCAGTCATTAACTTGGTGACGGAAGCGATAGGTTGAACATGATTCGGTGAGCTACTTTCTAGCACGCGATCATGGGTGAAATCATACACGACATAAGATTGTGCCGTTGCCATTGCTGGCACTAAACACAATACAGAAAGCACTTTTTTTAACATATCTTTTAATATAGCCAACTTAGAGAATAAAACAAAGCTTGTATTCTATCAGTTTTTGTAAGGGTTTGGGATGTGTGAAAGAGAAAAAATTTAAAGTTTTTTAACCGCACTTTTTTCTTTTGTTTTTTTGATTTTTGCGATAGCGATCGCAAAGAAGTGCGGTCAAAATTTTCTTTGTTTTTCAAATCTGCTAGCTTATCCGTCGGTAAATCTGTAAAATCTCGGCTCATTTTTAATATGCGAATTTTTTGTTGCTCAATTCTGAGTAACATCATCGCCGTAATGTGTAATAACGAGGCTTTATGTTAGAACAACCCCTTTCATCCGAAACGAATACCAAAAAGATTAACTTAATGGATTTAACGCGTCAGCAGATGCGTGAGTTTTTTGCTGAATTAGGCGAGAAACCATTTCGTGCGGATCAATTAGTGAAATGGATTTATCATTTTGGCGAAGATAACTTCGACAATATGACCAATATTAATAAAAAATTACGAGAAAAATTAAAAGCGGTCGCTGAAATTAAAGCGCCAGAAGTGGCGGTTGAGCAACGCTCTGCGGATGGCACCATTAAATGGGCGATGCAGGTAGGTGAACAGCAAGTTGAAACGGTCTATATTCCTGAGGCAGATCGCGCAACACTTTGTGTTTCTTCTCAAGTAGGCTGTGCCTTAGCTTGTACCTTTTGTTCGACAGCACAGCAAGGCTTTAACCGTAATTTAACGGTGTCTGAAATTATTGGGCAGGTTTGGCGTGCATCAAAAATTATCGGTAATTTTGGTGTAACGGGTGTTCGTCCGATTACCAATGTGGTGATGATGGGCATGGGTGAACCTTTGTTAAATGTGGCCAATGTTGTACCCGCGATGGAAATTATGCTCGATGATTTCGCATATGGATTGTCTAAACGACGCGTGACGTTATCTACTTCAGGAGTCGTGCCTGCACTCGATATGTTACGTGATAAGATTGATGTAGCATTAGCGATCTCGCTTCACGCACCGAACGATGAATTGCGTGATGAAATTATGCCGATCAATAAAAAATATAACATCAAAATGTTGATGGATTCGGTGCACAGATACTTAGAGGTATCGAATGCTAACCATGGTAAAGTGACTATTGAATATGTGTTATTAGATCATGTGAATGATGGCACAGAGCATGCGCATCAATTAGCTCAAGTGTTAAAAAATACCCCGTGTAAAATTAACTTGATCCCATGGAATCCGTTCCCAGAAGCGCCTTATGGTAAAAGCTCAAATAGCCGTGTCGATCGTTTCCAAAAAACATTAATGGAATACGGTTTTACGGTAATTGTGCGCAAAACTCGTGGTGATGATATTGATGCCGCTTGTGGTCAGTTGGCGGGGGATGTGATCGACCGAACCAAACGTACAGCAATGAAACGTAAGTTTGGTGAAGGTATTGACGTAAAAGCTGTTAACTAAGCTAAATATAGCAATACTTGTAAAGGGAAAATGGCCTAGAGAAGAGTGATAAGATAGAGGAGTGATAAGATGAAATTAATCCCAATTAACATTCTAAGTGCGGTCATTTTTTCTTTTGTTTTTTCTGCTTGTGTTTCTCAGTCTTCTGTTGATTTTAATAAACAACAAGCAGCAAAAGCCCGAGTTGAATTGGCATTAGGCTATCTGCAACAAGAGGATTTTGTTCAAGCAAAACTGAATTTAGATAAAGCCTTTGAACATGATGAACGCTATTATCTTGTGCACTCGGCACTTGCGCATTTTTATCAATTACAAGGCGATACGGAAAAAGCGAAGCAAGCTTATTTACAGTCGATTAAGTTAGACGATAAGCAAGGTGATGTGTATAACAACTTTGGTGCATTTTTATGTGGGCAAGGTGAGTTTGAACAAGCTTATTCACAATTTAATGCGGCACTTGCAGCACCGAATTATTATCATCAAGCTGATACTTACGAAAACATAGCACTTTGTGCTTTTGCTGGAAAACAAACCGACGTTTATCAACAAGCGTTGGATAAATTACGCCAAGTTGATCCTTCTAGAGCAGAAAAGCTCCGCACGCTCAAATAATCATTGCCAAAAGCCCCTTTCGACTTTAAAATTTGGTATTTAGTTTTTTATTTCTATTTCTCTATTTTTATACCTATGAATACAATCGTCGAACAAACTGAAACAACTAAAATCTCCTTTGGGGATAAACTTCGCCAAACACGCGAAGCATTAAATCTTTCTTTAGAAGATGTGGCAAAAGCCATTTCTTTACGTCCAAACATTTTGGCAAAATTAGAAAATAATGAATTTGTCCAAAAAAATATACCTTCAACCTTTTTGAGAGGTTACGTACGTAGTTATGCGAAATTTTTACGTATTCCTGATGCTGAATGGGCTAATTTAACTTTTGGTGAAGCACATAAAAATGATTTAAGTAAAAATACACGTGCGACGCGTTCAGTTAACCAATATTCTTCTCACAGCCGTTGGGTAGGCACACTCACAACAATTATTTTACTCGCTGCTGTTGGAATGACTGGCTTATGGTGGTGGCAAAATTATCAAAAATCAAACGAAGAACGTGATAATTTAGTGCAAACCTACGTTGAAAAAGAAAAAACAGCAGAGCTACCTGCTACTCATTCGAATGAAATTCCAGTAACAGTAAATAGTCAGCCTGCGGTGTCAAGCAATGAAACTACGTCTGTAGCGGAAAAAACAAATAATGTTGCTGAACCCGCTGTTTCAACGACTCAAGAAAATCAAGCTCAACCAGTAAATGCAGAAGTTTCAACAGCTGTAACTTCAGCACCTACCGTTGAACAAGCCCAAGCACCTGTTGTGGAACAAACGTTACCTAACACAGAACCAACAACAGAGAAAACCGTGCCAGATACACAAAGTGCGGTTGAAAACCCCGCTATTTCTGAAGCACCAACTACAGTGAAAGGCGATCTCGTTATTGAGATCACGAAAAATTCAAGCTGGATTAGTGTGAAAGACAAAAACCGTAAAGTATTAGCGCAAAAAGAATATAAACAAGGTGAAACCTTAACCTTTAATGGTGATGAATATGCCTTGATTATCGGTGCGCCAGGTAACGTTCGCATTACTTATAAAGGCGAAGCGTATCCGCTTACAGTTGATGGCCGTGTGGCTAAATTTAAATTACCAAAACCTTAACGAATAATTTACGAAAGAATGTCAGCAGTAAAACCTACTATCAAACGTCGTGAATCGACAAAAATTTATGTGGGCAATGTACCAATCGGTGGTGATGCACCGATTGCCGTACAATCCATGACAAATACTCGCACAACTGATGTTGAAGCGACCGTTGCACAGATTAAATCTTTGGAGCGTGTCGGTGCAGATATTGTGCGTGTTTCTGTACCTACCATGGATGCCGCCGAAGCCTTTAAAATCATTAAACAGCAAGTGAATGTGCCATTAGTGGCGGATATTCATTTTGATTATCGCATTGCGTTAAAAGTGGCTGAATATGGGGTGGATTGCTTACGTATTAATCCAGGCAATATCGGTCGTGAAGATCGTATTCGTGCAGTGGTGGATTGCGCGCGTGATAAAAATATCCCTATCCGTATCGGTGTCAATGCTGGCTCGTTAGAAAAAGATATTCAAGAGAAATTTGGTGAACCAACACCAGAAGCCTTATTAGAATCAGCGTTACGCCACGTTGAGATCTTGGATCGTTTAAACTTCGATCAATTTAAAGTGAGCGTAAAAGCATCAGATGTTTTCCTTGCAGTGGAATCTTACCGTTTACTGGCAAAAGCCATTAAACAGCCGTTGCATTTAGGCATTACGGAGGCTGGTGGCGCGCGTGCGGGTTCAGTGAAATCTGCAATTGGTTTAGGTATGCTGTTAGCGGAAGGTATTGGTGATACCTTACGTGTCTCTTTAGCCGCAGATCCTGTAGAAGAAATTAAAGTTGGTTTTGATATTTTGAAATCATTACGTATTCGTTCTCGCGGGATTAACTTTATTGCTTGTCCAACTTGCTCTCGTCAAGAGTTTGATGTGATCGGCACGGTGAATGCACTGGAACAACGTTTAGAAGATATTATTACCCCAATGGATGTATCTATTATCGGTTGTGTGGTAAATGGCCCGGGTGAAGCATTAGTGTCTGATCTTGGCGTGACCGGTGGTAATAAGAAAAGTGGCTATTATTTAGATGGTGAGCGTCAAAAAGAACGTTTTGATAACGACTCGATTATTGACCAATTAGAAGCAAAAATTCGTGCCAAAGTTGCACAACAAGATCCAAAAAATCGAATTATTTAAGGAAAACTCGTGGCAAAAAATATTCAAGCAATTCGTGGGATGAACGACTGCTCCCCAACTGAATCTCCACTTTGGCAATGGATTGAAGGGCAGGTTCGCCAAATTTTAAGCAGCTACGGCTATTCAGAAGTGCGTATGCCAATCGTGGAAAGTACGCCATTATTTGCTCGTGCAATTGGTGAAGTCACAGATGTTGTCTCAAAAGAAATGTACACATTCTGGGATAATGATGAACAATTAACACTTCGTCCAGAAGGTACGGCAGGATGCGTGCGTGCTGCGATTGAACACGGTTGGATTTACAACAATGAACAACGTTTATGGTATATGGGACCAATGTTCCGCCATGAACGTCCACAAAAAGGTCGTTACCGTCAATTCCACCAAGCAGGTGTCGAAGTATTTGGTATCGCAACCCCTGAAATTGATGCGGAGTTAATTATTTTAACGGCACGTTTGTGGAAAGCGTTAGGTATTGATCAACATGTTTCACTTCAATTAAATTCAATTGGTTCATTAGAAGCACGTGCAAACTATCGTTCTGCATTAGTGGCCTTCTTAGAAAATCACCAAGATTTAATGAGCGAAGAAGAGAAAGAACGTCTTGTAAAAAATCCATTACGTATTTTGGATACTAAAAATCAAGCATTACAAGATGTATTGGACGGTGCGCCAAAATTATTGGATTATTTAGACGATGAAAGTCGCGAGCATTTTGCGCAGTTATGCGGTCTATTAGATGCGGTTGGTATTCAATATGAAATTAATCCAAAATTGGTTCGTGGTTTAGACTATTATAATAAAACCGTATTTGAATGGGTGACATCCGCATTAGGGGCGCAAGGGACCGTATGTGGTGGTGGACGCTATGACGGCTTAGTTGAACAACTTGGTGGCCACGCAACAAGTGGTGTTGGTTTCGCAATGGGCTTAGAGCGTTTAGTGCTACTCGTTCAAGAAGTGAATAAATCGATTCCGGTAAAAAGTGCGGTAGATATTTACGTTGTTTATCAAGGTGAAGGTACAACATTAGCCGCATTCCAGCTCGCGGAAAAACTTCGTTCAGAATTACCGCACTTAAGCACAATGTTGCATTGCAGCGGCGGTAACTTTAAAAAACAATTTAGACGTGCAGATAAGTCTGGTGCGACTCTAGCCCTTGTACTTGGCGAAAGTGAAGTGCAAACTAATCAAGTTGTGGTAAAACACTTACTTGGCACAGCAGAGCAGCAAACCATTGATGTGGCCAATTTAATTGAACACGTGAAAGCCCAATTTTAATTTTAGAAGGATAGGAAAATGGCATATACCATTGAAGAAGAACAAGAACTGAACCAGTTAAAAGAATGGTGGAAAGACAATGGCAAAACCATTATTGCCGCTTTTATTCTTGGTGTAGGCGGGATGTTGGGCTGGCGTTATTGGCAGTCTTATCAAGCCAATCAAATTATGCAAGCGTCTGCTGAATATGATGCCTTAGTTTATACCACAAACAAAGATGCCGCCGCACAACAAGCTAAAGTAGCTGAATTTGTGAAAGCGCATGATAAAACTAGCTATGCGGTATTTAGCTTATTAGATGAAGCAAAAGGTTTTGTTGCAAAACAAGATTACGCCTCTGCAGAAAATAGCTTAAAACAAGCGATTGCTCAATCACAAGATGATATCTTAACTTCTCTTGCAGCGCTTCGTTTGTCTGCAGTGCAATTCCAACAAGGTCAATTTGATGCAGCACTAGCAAGTCTAAATCAAGTGAAAAGCCAAGGCTTTAGTGCACGTAAAGATCTTTTAGCGGGCGATATTCAAGTCGCAAAAGGCGATGTGAATGGTGCTAAAGCAAGCTTTGAGAATGCACAAAAAAGCGGTAACCCGTTAGAAAAACAAATGGCGCAGATGAAATTAAATAATCTGTAATATTTTAATTAGCCCGAATTGCTCGGGCTTTTTATTGGATTTTTGATCTTATGATTCAGAAACCTATTGTGCCGCCACCCGTCATTTTTATTGGGTGTGCACTTATCATGGCATATTTGCCTAATCCTTATCCATTTAAAATCAATGTATTAGCAGTTTATTTGATTATATCGGTTTCTTCTGCCATCGCTTTTTTTAGCCTTTGGCAATTCTATAAAAGTAAAGCAAATATCAATCCAATTCACTTAGAAAAAAGTGATGTGTTTGTGGCAAATGGTATTTATCGTTTTAGCCGTAATCCCATGTATTTAAGCTTAGCGGGTTTGTTAGTGGCATGGGCGGTTTATTTGCAAAGTGCGGTCAGTTTTATCGGTGTTTTTCTTTTTGTTTATCTCATCACACAATGGCAAATTAAACCTGAAGAATATTGGCTAGAGAAGAAGTTTGGTGAGTCTTATTTAGCTTACAAGAAAAAAGTCAGACGCTGGATTTAAGCAATAAAAAAATCGCCTAATAAAGGCGATTTTTTACATTTTGAGAAACGATTATTTAGCTGAACATCCGCAGTTTGCTAATTTTTTAGCTAAACGCTCTGCCACGAAATCCCAGTTCACTACGTTCCAGAATTCTTTGATATAGTCTGGACGACGGTTTTGGAATTTCAAGTAGTAAGCGTGTTCCCAAACATCTAAACCTAATAGTGGGAAACCTTCACAACCTGCGATTTCTTTACCCATTAATGGAGAATCTTGGTTTGCGGTAGAAACAACAGATAATTTACCTTGGTTAATCACTAACCATGCCCAACCTGAACCAAAACGAGTCGCTGCTGCTTTTTCAAATTCAGCTTTGAAGTTTTCTACAGAACCGAAATCACGTTCGATAGCTGCTTTTAAATCACCTTGTAAAGTGGTGCCTTTTTTCAATGATTTCCAGAATAAGCTGTGGTTTGCGTGACCGCCTGCGTTGTTACGTAACGCGGTACGTTTTTCAGCTGGGATTTTATCTAATTGGCTGATTAATTGACCTGCACACATTTCAGAAAATTCAGCAGGTAAAGTTTCTAACACTGCATTTGCATTATTTACATATGCTTGGTGGTGTTTAGAGTGGTGAATTTCCATTGTTTGTGCATCAAAATGTGGTTCTAACGCATCATAAGCGTAGCCTAATTCAGGTAGAGTATAAGACATAATATGTTCCTTTTTTAAATGAAGTTAAGGTAATGTTTTTGATAAAACGACATCAAAAAGTAACTAAATAGTAGCAGAAAATTTGATTTAGATCAGTAAATCTTTTAATTATTTGATTATCTGATGAAAAAGCTAGGAAAATTTAGTTTGTTTTAAATCAATAAATACACCGATCTACGCCTAAATAGTTATGCCTTTTAGTCCTTAAAATCTCGTCAAAATTTCCCCTTGTGGTAGAATACCCGCTGATTTTTCACAAGATTTTATTTTTAAGGCTGAGACTATGTTTCCTGCTCATCAACTTCAATTAGAACAATTGGCGTGCCAACGTGGTGATCGCGTGTTGTTCACTGATCTTTCACTGCAATTTCAAAGTGGTGATTTCGTGCAAATTGAAGGACACAATGGTATCGGTAAAACAAGTTTATTGCGGATTTTAGCAGGCCTTGCACAACCAGTAGAAGGTAAAGTGCGGTGGAATTCAGAAGAGATTACAAAACAACGCGAAGAATACCATCATCAGCTACTTTATCTCGGCCATCATTCAGGCGTGAAGCCTGAATTAACGGCATGGGAAAATTTAAAATTTTATCAGCAGATTAGTCAAAGCCAGCAAGGCACTGATATTTTATGGGATGTGCTTGAAACTGTGGGCTTACTTGGCCGTGAAGATTTGCCAGCAGCCCAACTTTCAGCGGGTCAGCAAAAGCGCATAGCCTTGGCGAGATTATGGATCTCTGAAGCACCACTTTGGATTTTGGATGAACCTTTTACAGCAATAGACAAAAAAGGGGTTGAAGTTTTGACCGCACTTTTTGAAAATCATGCTAAAAAAGGCGGAATGGTGATTTTAACGAGCCATCAAGAAGTACCAAGTAGCCTATTGAAGAAAATCAATCTTGCTGATTATAAATATAACCCTTAGATTTTTATGATATTTTTACAGATTATAAAGCGAGAGCTGAAGATTGCGACCCGTAAGCAAGCGGAAATTTTAAATCCGCTTTGGTTCTTTTTGATCGTCATCACGCTATTTCCATTAGTCATCGGGCCGGATCCTAAATTACTTTCTCGCATCGCACCTGGAGTTGCTTGGGTGGCTGCATTGCTTTCTGCGTTGCTGTCTTTTGAGCGCTTATTCCGAGATGACTTTATTGATGGTTCTTTAGAACAATTGATGCTTACGGCTCAACCTTTAGCATTAACGGCACTTGCAAAAGTCGTTGCACACTGGTTGTTAACGGGGTTGCCGTTGATTCTACTTTCTCCTATTGCCGCTTTATTGCTCTCATTAGAAGTGAATATTTGGTGGGCATTGGTGCTTACACTCTTAGTGGGTACACCGATTTTAAGCTGCATTGGCGCAATTGGCGTGGCATTGACGGTAGGATTGCGTAAAGGTGGCGTATTGCTGAGTTTACTTGTGGTACCATTATTTATTCCGGTTTTAATTTTTGCCTCAGCAATTTTAGATGCCGCCGCGTTAAATCTCCCTTATGGTGGACAGCTTGCTATTTTAGGTGCAATTTTAGCTGGCGCGATAACCTTATCGCCTTTTGCGATTGCCGCGGCACTACGAATTAGTTTAGATAATTAATCACTATTGCGGTGAAAGTGCGGTCAGATTTTTAACTGTTTTTTATTTTTTGGAATTAAGGATCTTTTATGTGGAAGTGGTTACATCCTTACGCAAAACATGAAACCCAATATCATTTATGTGGTAAATTAAGCCCATTTTTTGGTGCGATTGCGGTTTTATTATTGGCTGTTGGTATTGTGTGGGGCTTAGCTTATGCTCCGGCTGATTATCAACAAGGCAATAGTTTCCGAATTATGTATGTGCATGTGCCAGCGGCGATTTGGTCAATGGGCGTGTATGGTTCGATGGCGATTGCAGCGATTATTGCGTTAGTTTGGCAAATTAAAGCCGCTCATCTTTCAATGATCGCCATGGCACCGATCGGTGCAATGTTTACCTTTATTGCCTTGGTAACAGGTGCAATTTGGGGCAAACCAATGTGGGGAACCTGGTGGGTGTGGGATGCGCGTTTAACCGCAGAACTCATTCTTTTCTTCTTATATATCGGTGTATTAGCCCTTTATTCTGCATTTTCTGATCGTGCGGTGGGCGCCAAATCAGCGGGTATCTTGTGTATTGTTGGCGTAGTGAATTTACCAATTATTCACTTTTCCGTAGAGTGGTGGAATACTTTACACCAAGGGGCAAGTATCACGAAGTTTGAAAAACCTTCAATTGCAACGCCGATGTTAATTCCACTGATTTTATGTATTTTGGGATTTTTATTTTTATCCATTTGGTTTACGCTTGTGCGTTACCGCGTTGAATTGCTAAAAGAAGACAGTAAACGTCCATGGGTAAAAGAGTTAGCAAGTAAGCTGAAATAGTTTTTTATTTTTATTTTAGGGAGCGGAAAATGTTTTTCCAAAGTTGGAGTGATTTTATCAATATGGGAGGCTACGGTTTTTATGTGTGGCTTTCCTATGGCATTAGCCTTGTGGCAATGATCATTTTGGCGATACAAAGCGTCAAGGGTCGTAAAGCAGTATTAAAAGAAGTGTTACGCGAGCAACAACGTGAAGCTCGTTTAAACCAAGCAAATAAAGGGAATACGCTATGAATCCAAGACGTAAATCAAGACTCTCGATCATCATCTTTGTGATTTTAGGTATTTCGATTGCGACAGGTTTGGTGCTTTATGCGCTTCGCCAAAATATTGATTTATTTTATACCCCTTCGGAAGTTGTAGAAGGGAAAGACGGAAATCCTGATCAAAAACCTGAAGTTGGGCAACGTATTCGTGTTGGTGGTATGGTGGTTGAAGGCTCTGTTAGTCGAGATCCGAAAAGTCTCAAAGTTCGCTTTGATGTGAATGATATTGGTCCATCAATTACAGTTGAATACGAAGGTATTCTGCCGGATCTTTTCCGTGAGGGACAGGGTATTGTTGCGCAAGGCGTGTTAAAAGAACCAACCTTATTAGAAGCAACAGAAGTGCTTGCTAAACATGATGAAAATTATGTGCCGCCAGAATTAGGTGAGAAAATGCAGAAAATGCATAAACCAATGGGGGCAGAACTAAAAGGCGAGAGTGAAGCCGATCGTCGTTATAAAGAAACCCAGCAAAAATCGCAAGAAGGTCGCTAATGATTGCTGAATTAGGAAATTATGCGCTTGCTTTAAGCCTTGCCGTTTCATTCTTTTTAGCCATTCTCCCATTATGGGGGGCTGAAAAAGGTCATCTTCAACTTATGTCATTGGCTCGTCCAATGACTTATGGTTTATTTTTCAGTTTAACCATTGCGTTTGCAGCATTGTTCTATCTGTTTGCTGTTAATGATTTCAGTGTGCAATATGTGGTGAATAACTCTAACAGCAGCTTGCCGATTTATTATCGTTTATCTGCAGTTTGGGGTTCACATGAGGGTTCATTATTACTTTGGATTTGGTTATTAACACTTTGGGGTGCAGCTGTAGCCTTATTTAGCAAACACTTGCCACAGGAAGCCGTGGCTCGCGTGTTAGGTATTATGGGGATTATTAGCATCGGCTTCTTACTCTTCGTATTATTTACCTCAAATCCATTTACCCGTACATTCCCTGACTTCCCAGTAGATGGCAGAGAACTCAACCCAATGTTGCAAGATGTGGGCTTAATTTTCCATCCTCCATTGCTTTATATGGGATATGTTGGTTTTTCTGTGGCTTTTGCCTTTGCGATCGCCTCATTAATGACAGGAAAATTAGACTCCGCTTGGGCAAGATGGTCTCGCCCTTGGACGATCGCTGCTTGGGTATTTTTAACACTCGGGATCGTGCTCGGTTCTTGGTGGGCATATTATGAGCTCGGCTGGGGCGGCTGGTGGTTCTGGGATCCTGTAGAAAACTCTTCTTTAATGCCTTGGCTTGCGGGAACCGCATTAATCCACTCCTTAGCGGTGACTGAAAAACGTGGCTCTTTTAAAGCTTGGACTGTACTTTTAGCAATCCTTGCTTTCTCACTTTGCTTACTGGGTACGTTCTTAGTTCGTTCCGGTATCTTAGTGTCAGTACACGCCTTTGCTTCAGATCCTACACGTGGTTTATATATTCTTGCTTATTTGGTTGTGGTAATTGGTGGTTCTTTAACCTTGTACGCTTACAAAGGCAACCAAATTCGTTCGCGTGATAATGCGGAACGTTATTCTCGTGAAACCTTATTATTACTAAATAACATCCTATTAATGACCGCACTTTGTGTGGTATTCTTAGGAACGTTATTACCGCTAGTTCATAAACAATTAGGCTTAGGATCTATTTCGATCGGTGCCCCCTTCTTTGATCAAATGTTCCTGATTATTATGACCCCATTTGCCTTATTACTGGGTATTGGACCGTTAGTAAAATGGCGTCGTGACCAGTTCTCTGAAATTCGCACACCGGTTGTTGTGAGTGTGATTGTGATGGCGATTACAGGTTTTGCTTTACCGTATTTCCTACAAAATAAACTCACTGTCAGTGCTGTGCTTGGCACTATGATGTCAGTCATTATTGTGTTACTCAGTCTTTATGAAATGAAGCAACGTGCAACACACCGCGAGTCTTTCTTTAAAGGTATCACTAAACTTTCTCGTTCTCATTGGGGGATGATTTTGGCTCACCTTGGTGTAGCCATGACCGTTTGGGGAATTGCCTTTAGCCAAAACTTCAGTGTAGAACGTGATGTGCGAATGGCCGTGGGTGATACGGTACAGATTGCTAACTATGACTTCAAATTTGCAGGCGTGAGTGACGCAAATGGTCCTAACTATATGGGCGGTAAAGCACAAATTGATATTTCAAAAGCGGGTAAACCAGAAGCAACATTATTCGCTGAAAAACGTTTTTATACCGTCAGTAAAATGCCTATGACTGAAGCAGCAATTAATTGGGGCTTTACTCGCGATCTTTATGTCGCCTTGGGCGAAAAAATAGATGATAACTCATGGGCGCTACGCCTTTACTATAAACCATTTATCCGTTGGATTTGGATTGGAGGATTGTTTATGGCATTAGGTGGCTTGCTCTGTATGTTTGACCGTCGTTATCGTTTTAGTCGATTAGTTAAACAGTCTTAATTGTAATAAGGGGCCTATTGCCCCTAGAAATAGATGTAAAATTGATAGTGTTATGAATAAAAAACTACTTATCCCACTTATTGTTTTTCTTGCCGTGGCGGCAGCTTTTTTAGTTCAGTTAGGACGCAATGCGCAAGGTGATGATCCAAAAGCGTTAGAATCTGCTCTTGTGGGGAAACCTGTGCCACAGAGAACATTAACGGATTTATTGGAAAATAAAACCTACGGTAATGAAATTTTCCAACAAGGTAAACCGATTCTCTTGAATGTGTGGGCGACTTGGTGTCCAACTTGTTATGCAGAGCATCAATATTTGAATCAATTGGCTAAACAAGGCGTAACAATCATTGGTATCGACTATAAAGATGAATCACCAAAAGCTGTAAAATGGCTAAAAGATTTAGGTAATCCTTATAGTCTTGTGCTTAAAGATGAAAAAGGTTCTTTTGCATTAGATTTGGGGGTTTACGGCGCCCCGGAAACATTTATCGTTGATGGTAAAGGCGTGATTCATTATCGCTTAGCGGGGGATGTGAATGAACGTGTTTGGAATGAGACATTGAAGCCTATTTATGACAAATTAGCGGAGAAACCATAATGAGAAAATCATGGATTTTTTTGACCGCACTTTTTATGAGCGTCTCTGCGACTGCCGCAATTGATGCGCTAAATTTTGCTTCGCCAGAGCAAGAAAAGGACTATCATCAATTAACGCAAGAACTGCGTTGTCCACAATGTCAAAATAACAATATTGCCGATTCGAATGCAACCATTGCAGTAGATATGCGTGGTAAAGTGTTTGAGCTGTTACAAGAAGGTAAAAATCGAAATGAAGTGGTGGATTATATGATCCAACGCTATGGCAATTTCGTGACTTATGATCCACCAATGACGATGTCAACAATCGTTCTATGGATTGCCCCAATTTTGTTAGTGTTGATTGGCATTCTATTTGTATTTAAACGTAAATCTAAAAGCCCAAGTGCGGTCAATTCTGACGCGATTTTAGATGATGAAGAGAATGCACGTTTATCGGCTTTACTCAAAGAAAAGGATAAATAATGAATTTTGCATTAAGTATTATTGCGCTCACTTTAGTGGTGGCACTGATTTGTTTTTATCCCTTGCTACGTTCTGTTAAAGCCAAAGAAGATAAAAAACGTGATGAATTAAATAAGGCGTTATATTTTTCTCGTTTGCAAGAGATTGAGCAAGATAATCAACAGGGTTTAGTTGAAAATGTTGAACAACTCAAGCAAGAGCTACAAAAAACATTGTTGGAAGATATTCCTCAACAAGAAACACAAACTATCGATAAAAATGCCAAAAATTACGGTAAGTTGTGGTTTGTTTCTGGTTTGCTCGGTTTAGCCATTATTGCTGGTGCGGCTTATTTCCCTCTGGGATCTTGGAAAGCCGAAGATATGATGGAAAAGACATTGGCAAAATTACCTTATTTCTTTGAACGGATCAAAGAAGAAGACACAAACCCAATGACAGATGCAGAAATGCAGCAATTTTCGACCGCACTTCGTTTGGATTTACAAAAAACACCAAAGGATGCTAAAAAATGGTGGTTGTTAGGTCAGGTAGGGATGAATTTAGGTAATGGAAAATTAGCCTTTGATAGCTATCAACAAGCGAATAAGCTTGAGCCAGATAATTTAACGTATAAGCTTTCCTATGCGCGTATGCTAATGTCTTCTGAAGATCAAACAGATAAACTCAAAGGTAACCAGCTTTTACGTGATGTTATTCGTCAAGATCATTCGAATCCTGAAGCCTTAAGTTTACTTGCTTTCAGTTATTTTGAAGGGGAAGATTATAAAATGGCGGCAGTAACCTGGGCGATGATGCTACGCTTATTGGAGCCAGATGATCCTCGTGTACCAATGCTTGAGAAAAGTATTCGTGCGGCACGTGATGCACTCGCTTTACAGGAAGAAGAAAAAGCGAAGAGTGTCACACCGGAGAAATAATGAAACCCCAATTATTAGGTTTTCACCATATTGCGATCATTGCTTCGAACTATGCACGTTCGAAGCATTTTTATATGGAGATTTTAGGCGCTAAACAGCTAAATGAAACTTATCGGGCAGAAAGGGATAGCTATAAATTAGATTTAAGTTTTCCCGATGGGAGTCAAATAGAGTTGTTTTCTTTTCCAAATCCACCTTCAAGAGTAACCACTCCTGAGGCTTGCGGTTTGCGACATTTAGCATTTAATGTCGAAAATATTGATGAATATGTCGCTTATCTTTTGGAAAATAGCATTGATTGTGAACCAATTAGGGTTGATGAATTAACAGGAATGAAGTACACTTTCTTCAGAGACCCAGATTATTTACCTATTGAATTATACGAAAATAATTATTAACGTAGAAAATCAAATTATTATGAGTCATATTAAGAAAAAAATTGGGATTTACTCTTTTTGTGTTTTAGCATCATCAGTTGTTTTAGCCGAAGGTAGTAGTGTTGTATATGCAACAAAAGCGAAGACACCTGAAAATAATGTTTCAGTTAATGTTTCTGAAAGTAATATTTCTGAAACAGTGAAATATATTGATGGAAAAGGCCAAAGAAGTTTAGATCCTAAGTCTGAAAAAGACATAGAAGAGCTTGCGAATAGTATTGAGTTTGAGGTGTACAAATTTAACGAAGTTGCCGCTTCAAAAACAACGTTTCTTTCACCTGCGGGGATCTGTAGTGGGTTTAAAAGTGATGATGGCGTAGATGTAACAAATTCTAGCAATTATTACATTAAACCTAATGATGCTAGCGAGTATTATGGTAGTGTTTTAGGTGCCACAATTTATAAAAAAGGTGAAACGAAACATTCACAGTATATCCCTGTTTATGCAATCAAAAACGCCAATGTAGCAAAATATATTGAGCAAAATGAAGATCCTAACGTTAGAAAAAAAGCGAATGAGCGGATTAAAGAAGGCAGAGAAACACTTAATAAAGTAGTTTGTGATAAAAGGTAACGTTATGAAAAAATTAATTTCTATTGCAGCATTATCTGTTTTAACAGCTTGTACAGCACCTCAGGAAGCTTCAAGTATTGGTAATGGTGCAGCGATGTATGATATGAATTCCGTACAAGATTACAATGCTCGAGTAACAAGTGGTAATACTGTCACTGCTCGAGAAAAAGCGAAAGTTGCACAAAGAGATAGCGTTCCAAATGAAATGAATGCGAGTGATCATCGTTCTAAACATAGAGGTTATTCTCGCGTTCCTGTAGCAATAATGCCGAGTGTCGGTGTTGGTTATTGCCATCACTGCTGGTAATTAAATGACTAAAAAATTAACCGCACTTGAAAAAGAGCGGTTATTTTTTATCTGTTTATAAGCCTAAAATATATTTCACAAAAGGAATGGTCAGATTTCGTTTAGCTTGCAATGAGGCTTTATCGAGTCGAACTAACGCCTCTTTTAATGTCGCCATATCACGATCTAAACGAGTAAATATAAAATTGGCAGTATCATCAGAAAGCATAATGCCTCGCTGATGGGCATTTTGTTTCAATACAGCGAGTTTTTGTTCATCGCTGAGTGGAATCAATTGATAACTTTCTCCCCATTTTAAACGAGAGGCTAAATCCGGTAATTTAACGGGTAGAGCAGTTGGAGATTGTTCGGCACTGACAACCAATAAAGTTTTGCCATTGGCTTTGATACGATTAAAGAGATCAAATAAGGCTATTTCCCATTCTGAATTTCCAATAACCGCTTGCAAATCATCTAAACAAACCAAATCTTGCTGTTCTAAATGTTCAAAAACAGCTGTGGAGAAATATTGTGATTTGCTCAATGGAACATAAATCGCACTTCGTTGTTGCTGAATATATTCATTACAGAGTGCGCGTAGAAGATGAGTTTTTCCGACGCTTTGGTTTCCCCAAAGGTAGAAGAATTGTTGCTGTAAATCAGTCATATTTTGACGTAAAGAATTGAGCAATAATGCATTATTATCACTATAAAAATTCTCAAGCGTTTCATCATCAATTTGATGAATAGGTAAAGAAAGTTGCTGATTCACGGATTAACGAGTTGATTTAAAATAAAAAAGAAAGGGCTAAATTTTCATTTAACCCTTTTGTTTGGGAAGTTTTATTCTACTTCATTTTTTGCTTTTGGCAAAATCAAGTTCAGTACAATCGCGACGATAGCGCAAAGGCTGATACCTTTTAGGGAAACAGTATCACCGACGTTGACAAACATATTACCGATCCCGAAAGTCATCACCACAGAAATGATGCAAAGGTTGCGAGGTTCAGTTACATCCACTTTACCTTTAATTAAGGTACTCATCCCGACAACGGCAATCGAACCGAATACTAACATCATAATGCCACCCATTACGATGGTTGGGATAGTAGAAAGGAATGCACCTACTTTACCACAGAAGGAAATTGCAATTGCCCATACTGCAGCCCAAGTCATAATATTTGGATTAAAGTTGCGAGTTAGCATTACAGCACCCGTTACTTCAGCATAAGTAGTATTTGGTGGACCACCTACTAATGAAGCCGCAGCTGTTGCGACACCATCGCCCAATAAGGTGCGGTGTAAGCCTGGTTTTTTAAGGAAATCTTTACCTGTTACAGAACTGATTGCCATAATACCGCCAACGTGTTCAACGGCTGGTGCGATAGCAATTGGTAGCATATAAAGAATGGCTTCTAAATTAAATTCTGGTTTGGTTAACTGAGGTAATTCAAACCATTTTGCGTCTAAAACAGGTTGGAAGTTAATTAAACCTAGGAATAAACAAACCACATAGCCTGCAACGATACCAAACATAATTGGAATCAGTTTCATCATACCTTTAGCAAATACCGCAACAGAAAGGGTAGTGACCAAGGTAATCATAGAAACTAATACCGAATGCTCATAGCTATATGCACTGTTTTTACCTAATGCCATATCCACAGCAACGGGTGCAAGTCCCATACCGATAATGATAATTACGGGACCCACAACAACAGGCGGGAATATACGCTCAAGTGCAGCACTACCGCGTAATTTTACTAAGGTTGATAGTGCGAAATAGACGAAGCCTGCACAAGCAAGTCCACCCATTGTGGTTGGGATACCCCAAGTTTGTACACCATATTGAATAGGCGCAATAAAGGCAAAAGAGGAAGCCAAGAAAATAGGGACTTGTTTACCAGTACAAAGTTGGAAAAGCAGTGTACCGATACCCGCGGTAAGAAGAGCAGTATTAGAATTTAATCCGGTGATTAAAGGAACTAATACTAAGGCGCCAAAGGCAACAAATAACATCTGTAAACCGACAAACGCTTGTTTGCCCATGCTTTGCACCTCAACAGGTGCGGTTGTAGTTTGATTACTCATTTAGTTTCAACTCTCGGTTTGAATTAACTGAAAGTGCGGTCGGTTTTAATGCTTTTTTAGCTTTTGTGTTTTCACGCACGGAAAAAAGACGGCTATAAATGCCGTCTTATTAAAAGGGAATTATTTCGTCCCAAAAATCTTATCGCCCGCATCACCCAAGCCAGGGATGATGTAGCCTTGTTCATTTAAGTGATCATCAATAGATGCGCAATAAAGTTCGATATCTGGATGCGCTTTTTCTAATGCTTTGATTCCTTCTGGCGCCGCTACTAATACTAATACTTTGATATGTTGGCAACCTTTTGCTTTTAATAAATCAATGGTGGAGATCATTGAACCACCCGTTGCAAGCATTGGATCCACAACGATAGCTAAACGTTCTTCTAAATCACTCGCGAGTTTTTGGAAATAAGGGACGGGTTCAAGGGTTTCTTCATTACGATAAATCCCGACTACACTGATGCGAGCACTAGGAACATGTTCTAATACACCATCCATCATGCCAAGGCCTGCACGTAAAATTGGTACAACAGTAACTTTTTTACCTTTGATACGGTCGATTTCAACAGGACCGTTCCAACCTTCGATAATCACTTTTTCTGTTTCGAGATCGGCTGTCGCTTCATAGGTGAGTAAGCTGCCCACTTCTGTTGCAAGTTCACGGAATTTTTTAGTATCAATATCAGCTTCGCGCATCACGCCTAATTTATGTTTAACAAGCGGATGTTTTACTTCAACGAGTTTCATCTTTTTTCTCCCTTTAAAAAACAAATCAGAGAATTTTATATCAGAAATATTCAATTGCCTAGTATTTTTATTATGACAGTTGGGTATAAAAACAATTAAAAAATTAACCGCACTTTGATGAAATACATTCTCAACACTGGTCATAAAGCCAATGGCTCTCTTATTCACTCTCTTATAAATATTCACATTATTTTCCCCGCTAAAGGAAATCATTTAATGAAAATAAAAGTGCGGTCAAAAAGATAATGGATTTTTTATAAATAAAAAGCGGCTAATTACTTAGCCGCTTTTGCATGATAATAAACCTAGTTAAGCTGTTTTTTTCGGTTTGAAGAAAATCATCATAAAGATTTGCCAGAAGAAGGCTAGTGCACCGAAGATGAATACCACATCACCACCTAAACGAACCCAACGTAAGGTATCGAATAATGGTTGTTGCATAAATTCTTCACTACGTGCATACCATAAGCCTTCAGAGATACTTGCATAACCTTGAATAATACCGATTGGTAATAAGCTTGATACGATCATTAATACTAAACCGCCATTTAATAACCAGAAGCCCCATTTCATTAACTTATCGTTAAATGGTGTATCTGGACGTAAATAACGAGCAATTAAGAACACGAAACCTAACGCTAAGAAACCATACACACCGAATAATGCGGCGTGAGCGTGAACGGCAGTTGTGTTCAAGCCTTGGATATAGTAAAGCGAAATTGGTGGGTTGATTAAGAAACCAAATACGCCAGCACCTAACATATTCCAGAATGCAACGGCGACGAAGCAGTAAAGAGGCCATTTTAAACGGTCCATCCAAGGTGTTTTTTGTTGCATTGCCCAGTGTTCCCAAGCTTCATGACCTAATAACACTAATGGAACCACTTCAAGTGCAGAGAATGACGCACCTACTGCGATAATTGGTGTAGTTGCACCTGCGAAGTATAGGTGGTGGAACGTACCAGGGATACCACCGATTAAGAATAATGCCGCTTCAGTAATAGTTGCTACAGTCGCAGTACGACGAGAAACTAAACCTAAGCTTACGAAGATGAATGAGAGTGCCGCTACAGAGAATACTTCGAAGAAGCCTTCTACCCATAGGTGAACGACCCACCAACGCCAGTATTCCATCACAGAAATGTGAGTGTGCTCGCCGTAGAATAATGCAGGGCCATAGAATAAGCCGATTGCAATGACAGAAGCGAAGAATAACGCTAATAAGTTTTTGTCTCCCGGTTGTTTAAATGCGTTCACTGTACCGCGAAGCATTAAGACTAACCAGAATAAGATACCAGCGAATTTCACCGCTTGCCAGAAACGACCTAAGTCAATGAATTCATAGCCTTGGTGGCCGAACATGAAGCTCCATTCTTCTGGAAGAATATGTGCAATTGCTAAATAACTTCCGGTGAATGAACCGACGACTAATACCACTAATGCCCAGAATAAAACATCCACGCCCAATTTTTGGAATTTCGGATCTTTACCACCATTGATGATCGGTGCCAGGAATAAACCGCCAGCTAAGAATGCCATTGCAATCCAGAATAATGCCGCTTGAATATGCCATGTACGCACTAATGAATAAGGTAAGTATTGAGAGATATCAATACCATAGAATTCTTGACCTTCAACAGTATAGTGAGCAACAATCGCCCCTAAATTCACTTGCAGTAAGAATAATGCAAGCACCGTAAAGAGATATTTACCTAATGCGCGTTGAGAAGGGGTTAACTGTAGTTTTGTGAGGGGATCAACTTCCGGAATCGGTGGATCTTGTTCATCTTCACGTTTTTTGAATGACCAAATCCATACCACGAAACCAATACCAGCAATGAGGAATACCACACTCGCAATAGACCAAACCACGTTTTCTGGTGTTGGTACATTGTTGATTAACGGCTCATGTGGCCAGTTGTTGGTATAACTTGCATTTGTATTTGGACGTTCTGCAGAGGCAGTCCATGCTGTCCAGAAGAAGAATTTAGTTAAGTCTTTACGTGCTTGTAAGTCAGGAAGGGTATTATCCTTCATCGCAAAGTGTTCACGAGTCACTTTGGTTGCAGGATCATCACCATATAAAGAAATATAGTATTGTGCTGTTTTTTCCATTGCCGCTAAACGGGTGTTTGAAAGCACAACAGTACCGTTTTCAACTTTGCTACCACGATATTCTTTGGTTAAACGCGCTTTTAATAACGTTTGCTGTTCATCATTTAAATCAGCAAAGTTTTTACCAAATTCTTGGTTCGCTGTAATATCCAACCAGTTAGTTAATTCACGGTGAAGCCAATCTGCTGTCCAGTCTGGTGCTTGGTATGCCCCATGACCCCAAACAGATCCCACTTGCATACCACCAGTGGTTTGCCAAGCGGTTTGACCATGTAAAATTTCATCGTGAGTAATCACTTTTTCACCTGATTCTGAAACATATTGTTGCGGAATTGGTGGTGCTTCACGATAAACTTCGAACCCATAGTAACCGAGAATGGAGAATGCTCCAATTAATACGGCGACTAATAGGTACCAGAACTTTTTATACTGTCCCATTTTATCACTCCTAGATGATTAAAAAATATGATGCCATGATGGTTAACTTTCCGAGAATAGCCATCAAGGGCTAGATTTTACTCGAAGTAAAATACCTGAGCAATTATATCGACTATCAAATGATGAAAATATTACCTAAAACTGAGTAATTTAATCGGGTAATAGGAAATGCTAACTAAAAAGATAAAAAAAACGGCCAAAAACCTATTGATTTTTGACCGCACTTTATTTGTAGAGGGGGATTAACGTTTAAACATGCCGCCTAAACCACCGAGGCCACCTAAGCCGCCTCCGCCCATTAAGCCTTGCATGCCGCGCATCATTTTTGCCATTCCACCTTTGCGCATTTTCTTCATCATGCGTTGCATTTCGTCAAATTGTTTCAGCAACTTATTCACATCTTGCACTTGTGTGCCGGAACCTAATGCAATACGACGACGGCGAGATCCTTTGATAATATCTGGATTGGCACGTTCTTTTAAGGTCATGGAATTAATGATGGCTTCCATTTTGATGAACATTTTGTCATCTACTTGATTTTTGACATGATCCGGTAAGTTTTTCGCACCCGGTAATTTTTCAAGCATCGACATCATACCGCCCATTTTTTTCATCTCGCGGAGCTGTTCACGGAAATCATCTAAGGTGAAATCATCACCTTTCTTGAATTTCTGTGCCATTTTTTCCGCTTTTTCACGATCCACTGAGCGTTCCAGATCTTCGATAAGGGAAAGTACATCGCCCATGCCTAAAATACGTGATGCTACGCGATCAGGATGGAATGGCTCTAGGGCTTCTGTTTTTTCACCCACACCAAGGAATTTAATCGGTTTGCCGGTGATTTGGCGAATAGATAAAGCCGCACCGCCACGCGCATCACCGTCCACTTTGGTTAAGATAACCCCGGTAAGTGGCAAGGCTTCATTGAAGGCTTTTGCTGTATTTGCCGCATCTTGACCGGTCATCGCATCTACGGTGAAAAGGGTTTCGATTGGATTTAACGCTGCATGGACTTGCTTGATTTCGTCCATCATTTCTGTATCAACGTGCAAGCGACCTGCCGTATCGACAATTAACACATCGTAGAATTTGAGTTTTGCATCAGCAAGTGCCGCTTTTGCAATCTCTACCGGTTTTTGTTTAACATCAGATGGAAAGAAATCCACACCAACAGATTGTGCTAAGGTCTCAAGCTGTTTGATTGCTGCAGGACGATATACGTCGGCAGAGACTACAAGCACTTTCTTTTTATGACGTTCGCGTAAGAATTTTGCTAATTTACCCACGCTGGTGGTTTTACCCGCACCTTGTAAACCCGCCATTAAAATAACTGCAGGTGGCTGTGTTGCTAGGTTTAAGCTCTCATTGGCTTCACCCATGGCTTTTTCGAGTTCACGTTGAACGATTTTTAAGAACTCTTGGCCTGGCGTTAAGCTTTTATTAACTTCTTCGCCTAACGCACTTTCTTTTACTTTGGCGATAAATTCACGCACAACAGGTAAAGCTACGTCAGCTTCTAATAACGCCATACGCACTTCGCGTAGCGTTTCTTTAATATTATCTTCAGTTAAACGCCCTTTACTGCTAATGTTGCGTAGCGTTTTGGAAAGGCGATCCGATAAATTCTCAAACATTTTAAATCCTGTTTTTTCTTAAAAAATTGCCGTGATTATACCGAAATTTGGGCGTTTTTCATCATTTCAAATAAAATTATGGCGATCTAGAGAAAAGATCCGTTAAAATAAGAATAATTCCTAGTAAAGAGAAAGCATTATGTGGTTTGCCCTTTTTTCGATTATTTTTTACATTCTTAGTTTATTGTTGATCGCCCCATTTTTGATGAACTCATCAGAAGGGAAGTTGAGTCAAAGTAAAATCCCGTTTTTTCTGACCGCACTTACAGCAATTGTTCTGCATGCAGTCAGCACGTTCCCTCTGTTAGAGGATCTTGCCTCAGGGCAAAGTTTTACGCTAATGCAAATCGCTTCCTTAATGAGCGTCATTATTGCGTCATTGGCGACGCTTTCAATGTTTCTCGTTTCGACAATGTGGTTTGTTTTACCGATAGTGTATGCGTTTTCGATCATTAGCCTGATCTTTGCCACATTCTTATCAAGCCACATCATTCAAATGCTTAATCAGAACACGTTGATGTTGTTCCATATCGGCTTGTCGCTCTTTACCTACGCGGTATGTTTTATTGCAACGCTTTATGTGATCCAGTTGGTATGGTTAGATCGCAATTTGAAAAAGCGTAAAATCCAATTTTCGCCAGCAATTCCGCCATTGATGGCAGTAGAACGTCATTTCTTCTGTTTATTTGCGATGGGGGAAGCATTACTGACGCTCACTTTAATTTCTGGTACTTATCATGTGTTGCAAGCCGTGACTCCAGAAAATCTACACAAAGCGATTTTTTCTTTCCTTGCTTGGATTAGTTTTGGTATTGCTTGTTTTGGCCATTGGCGATTAGGATGGCGTGGAAAAAGGATGATTATTTACGCAATTTCGGGTATCATTCTGCTCACGATTGGCTATTTTGGCAGCCGTTTGATTTAATCAAAATCAAAGAACAGGTAAAAAGTGCGGTGAAAATGACCGCACTTTTTGTTGATTAACGAACAAAAGGATTTACCCTTGGACAGTATCCCCCTTAGTACTTTATTTATTACACTCATTATTTGTTTAGTTTTATCAGCCTATTTCTCCGGCTCAGAAACCGGATTACTCTCTCTCAATAAATATCGCCTTCGTTTTATGGCGGAACAAGGCAATAAAGGCGCGCAAAAAGCAGAAAAACTGCTTGAAAAGCCTGATACCTTGTTAAGTTTTATTCTGATCTTTAATAACCTTGTGAATATCAGTGCTTCCGCTATTGCAACCATGATTGGTATGCGTTTATATGGTGATGCGGGGGTAGCAATCGCAACAGGTTTATTAACCTTTGCAATGCTTGTTTTTTCTGAAATTTTCCCTAAAACGGTTGCGGCGATGCACCCAGAGAAAGTGGGATTATTTTCAAGTCACATTTTGTCGCTATTGTTAAAAGTGTTCTATCCATTAGTTTGGTTGATGAATATTTTTACGAAAACCTTAATGCGAATGGTCGGCTTAAAACCTGATTTACAAAAACAAGTGATTAGCCGTGAAGAACTTCGTAGTATTGTATCGGAAGCGGGAGAAGCTACTCCAGATGAACAGCATCCACAAATGTTGCTCTCTATTTTAGATATGGAAACGGTGACTGTCGACGATATCATGGTACCACGTAATGAAATTGCTGGGATTGATATCGATGATGATTGGAAAGCCATTATGCGCCAACTTAATCATGCACCACATAACCGAATTGTGTTGTATAAAGGCAGCCTTGATGAGCAAGTATTAGGGATTTTGCGTGTGCGTGAAGCGTTTCGTTTGTTATTAGAAAAAAATGAATTTACCAAAGAAACCTTATTACGCGCTGTCGATGAAGTGTATTTCATTCCTGAAGGTACCCCGCTTAAAACACAATTAGCGAATTTCCGTACGAAAAAAGAACGTATCGGTTTAGTGGTAGATGAATACGGTGATATCAAAGGGTTAGTCACTCTTGAAGATATTTTAGAAGAAATTGTGGGTGATTTTACAACCACTACAGCACCGACCATTGAACAAGAAGTTGTTCAGCAATCTGATGGTTCAATGATTATTGAAGGTTCGGCGAATCTTCGTGATTTAAATAAAATGTTTGGTTGGGAATTAGATACAGAAGACGCTCGAACCTTTAATGGTTTGATTCTTGAGCATCTTGAAGATATTCCTGATGAAGGAACGGTTTGTGAAATTGATGGCTTGAAAATTACGATTTTGGAAGTCAGCGATAATATGATTAAACAAGCGAAAGTGGAGAAGTTAGCGTCATAAACGCCAAATTTTCTGACCGCACTTTTCGCTTAAAAGGTATGTGATTTTAGTAAGGATTTAGCATGACGGATGAGATTCGTTTAACACAATACAGCCACGGCGCAGGTTGAGGCTGTAAAATTTCGCCTAAGGTGTTAGGGACAATTTTACAGACAGAAATCGAGAAATTTACCGATCCGAATTTATTGGTCGGGAACGAAACAGCGGATGACGCAGCGGTTTATGATCTTGGTAATGGTACTGCAATTATCAGTACGACAGATTTCTTCATGCCGATTGTGGACGATCCTTTTGATTTTGGCCGTATTGCGGCGACCAATGCCATTAGCGATATTTTCGCAATGGGTGGTAAACCAATTATGGCGATTGCTATTTTAGGTTTCCCGATTAATAAATTACCGGCAGAAGTGGCGCAAAAAATAGTTGATGGTGGCCGTTTTGCTTGTCATCAAGCGGGAATTTCCCTTGCTGGAGGACACTCGATTGATGCGCCAGAACCCATTTTTGGTTTAGCTGTAACGGGCGTTATTGCAACCGAACGTGTAAAACGTAATGCCTCAGCAGAAGCAAATTGTAAGCTTTATTTAACCAAACCATTAGGTATCGGCGTGCTGACTACTGCTGAGAAAAAAGGTAAGTTAAAACCAGAACATCAAGGCTTAGCAACGGCAGCCATGTGTCAAATGAACCTGATTGGTAGCCAATTTGCGGAAGTTGATGGTGTAACCGCCATGACGGATGTCACTGGCTTTGGTTTATTAGGACATTTAGCTGAAATCTGTGAAGGCTCAAATCTTAATGCGGTTGTGCATTTTGATAAAATCAAATTATTAGATGGCGTAGCGGATTATATTGCTGAAGGTTGTGTACCAGGTGGAACCAACCGTAACTTTGAAAGCTATGGTCATAAAATTGGTCCTCTTACGGATTATCAAAAGGCGGTACTTTGCGATCCTCAAACTTCAGGTGGCTTGTTGATTGCGGTTAAATCTGAAAGTGAAGCGGAAATCTTAGAGATTGCGGAAAAAGCCGGTATCGAGCTTAGCGAGGTTGGCGTATTGAAACCTCACCAAGAAGGTGTGCTGGTAGAAGTCGAATAAATCCTTTTCATCAAAATAAAAAGTGCGGTGAAATTCACCGCACTTTTTTTATTCTTTATTTTCCTTGTTCTCTTTATTGTTGGAATACATCGAATCAATGATATGATGATAACGTTCCATAATTACTTTTCGGCGTAATTTGAGCGTAGGCGTGATTTCACCAAGTTTGACGCTAAATGCCTGAGAGAGTAGCGTAAATTTCTTCACTTGCTCGAAGTGTGCCAGTTCTTTTTGAAGACTTTCGATACGTTGTTCAAACATTTTGATAATGTCAGAGTGTTTGAGCAATTCCATGCGATCTTGATACTTAATATTTAGTTTTTTCGCATATTCTTCTACGCTATCAAAACAAGGCACGATCAACGCTGAAACATATTTTTTTGCATCAGCAATAATCGCAATTTGTTCGATAAATTTATCTTTGCCGATTTTACCTTCGATATATTGTGGCGCAATATATTTGCCGTTAGAGGTTTTCATCAATTCTTTAATACGGTCGGTAATAAATAAATTACCTTCAGCATCAAACTCACCAGCATCTCCCGTTTTCAGAAAGCCATCTTCCGTAAAGGCTTGGGCCGTTTCTTCTGGCTTTTTATAGTAGCCTTTCATTACCATGCCACCACGCACCAGAATCTCATTATTTTCACCAATTTTAACTTCGGCATTTGGCATCAATTTACCAATAGAATTCGGATTAAAATGATAGTCATCCCAGCAAGAGACGGTAGCTGTGGTTTCTGTCATACCATAACCGAGTTTGATATTAATCCCAATGCTATGGAAGAAAAGGCCAATGCTTGGCTCTAATTTTGCGCCACCGCAAGGCATCATTTTAATGCGTCCGCCTAACAATGATCGTAATTTAGAAAGTACTAGTTTATCGGCCAGTGCATAGCGTTTTTGTAAGAAAAACGGGGCTTTTTTATTTTGAGACAGAAGATCAAAACGTTTTTGCCCCACTGCAATTGCCCAATGGAAAATCATTTGACGAATAAAAGGCGCTTTTTGTACTTTATCAAGCACAGCAGAATAAATTTTTTCATAGAAACGCGGTACTGCACACATAAAAGTTGGACGCACTTCCGTTAATGCTTCACGTACTTGATTGGTGTCTTCGAGATAACAAAGGATTGCTCCGCGATGTAACACATAGGCAACCCAAGCACGCTCAAAAATGTGACTAAATGGTAAAAAAGAAAGTGAAACCTCATCTTGATTAACATCTAATGCAATATCATGGGCTTCAAGTTGATGCGCTAAGTTATTGTAATCGAGCATTACGCCTTTCGGTTCACCTGTTGTGCCTGAGGTGTAGATGATCGTGAATAAATCATCCATCGTTTTATTTGCTAAGCGAGTTTCAAATTCAGTCTGAAATTCGGCTTTACCTAATTGAATTAAATCGTCCCAATGGCAGGAAAGGGTAGTTTCTGTCAGTTGAATTTGTTCTTTCATGGCCACAATTTTTTGTAATTGTGGACACTGATGTGCAATTTCTAACGCTTGGTCATATTGTTCTTGATCACCAACAAACAGAATTTTGACATCGGCATGATTTAAAATAAATTCAGCTTGCTGTGCCGTATTGGTTGCATAAATTGGAACAGTGATAGCTCGGACTTGAAGCGCTGCAATATCAGCGATTGTCCAACGTGACATATTGTGTGCAAAAATCGCAATTTTATCTTGTACTTGAATATTGCAAGCAAGAAAAGCTAATGAAAGCTGATCAAGCTGTTGTTGGAATGAGTTCCACGAAATATCTTTCCACAAGCCATTAATTTTATGGCGAAGTGCGGTTGCATTTTGACGAGTTTTTGCCTGTTGGCGAATTCGATTGACGAAATGACGTTCTAAATTCATATAAGCCTTATTTGAGCGAACAACTGTACGCTAATATAAACGAAATAAATTTAAAATCTAGTGAAATGTTATTATTTTGTGAATATAGAATAAATAATAGACATATTTATTTTTCTATTTTTATCTCCGGATGAGAAATAAAGAATTTAAAAATATTGATTAAGTGAAATGGATTGGAAATAAAAAAACCGCTCTAAAAGAGCGGTTAATTTTTTAGGTATTTTGATTAGCCTTTGTAGTTGTAAACGTGTGCAACTAAGTCTAATACTTTATTTGAGTAACCAGTTTCGTTATCGTACCAAGATACTAATTTAACGAAAGAATCAGTTAATGCGATACCCGCATCAGCATCAAATACAGAAGTTAAAGCACAACCGTTGAAGTCTGTAGAAACTACTGCATCTTCAGTGTAACCTAAAACGCCTTTTAATTCGCCGTTGAAAGTTTTACCTTCAGCTGCATCTTTGATTGCTTGTTTGATTTGTTCGTAAGTTGCTGGTTTTTCTAAGTTTACAGTTAAATCAACTACAGAAACGTTTGGAGTAGGAACACGGAACGCCATACCTGTTAATTTACCGTTTAATGCTGGTAATACTTTACCAACAGCTTTCGCAGCACCGGTAGATGAAGGGATGATGTTTTGTGATGCACCACGACCACCGCGCCAGTCTTTAGCTGATGGACCATCAACAGTTTTTTGAGTCGCTGTGGTTGCGTGAACAGTAGTCATTAAACCATCTTTGATACCGAAAGTTTCGTGAACAACACGTGCTAAAGGTGCTAAACAGTTTGTAGTACAAGAAGCGTTAGACACAATGTCTTGACCTGCGTATGCACCGAAGTTTACACCACGTACGAACATTGGTGTGCTATCTTTAGAAGGACCAGTTAATACGACTTTTTTCGCACCAGCAGTGATGTGTTTGCGTGCTGTTTCATCAGTTAAGAACAAACCTGTTGCTTCAACTGCAACATCAACGCCGATCGCACCCCAGTTAAGGTTTGCAGGATCACGTTCAGAAGTAACACGGATAGTTTTACCGTTTACGACTAAGTTACCGTCTTTAACTTCAACAGTACCGTCAAAACGACCGTGAGTTGAATCGTATTTCAACATGTAAGCCATGTATTCAACGTCGATTAAGTCGTTGATACCTACAACTTCGATGTCATCGCGATGTTGTGCTGCACGGAATACGATACGACCGATACGGCCGAAACCGTTGATACCAATTTTAATAGCCATAAGATTTTCACCTTCTATTTTTTTAAGTTAAACAAAATCGTTGCTCTAACGAGTTCTCATGGATTATAGCATGGGCATTTTGATAAAAAAAAGGGTATATACCACTTTTTTGTGATCTCGATCACTTTTTAACAATTTGGTAAAACAAATGAAAATTTGACCGCACTTTTCATTTTCTTTTTGTATAATAAAAACAAACAACAATAAGAGGTTTCAATTATGTCTCAAGGTAATTTATATATTCTTTCTGCACCGAGTGGGGCGGGCAAGTCATCATTAATTTCCGCGTTATTAGAAAAAAATCAAGGCACGAAAAAAATGGTATCTATTTCACACACAACGCGTTCACCTCGACCAGGTGAAAGTCATGGTGTGCATTATTATTTTGTTTCAGTAGAAGAATTTGAAACCTTAATTGAAAAAGGCCACTTCTTAGAATATGCAAAAGTGTTTGGCGGTAATTATTACGGCACTTCATTGCCAGCGATTGAAGAAAACTTAGCAAAAGGCATTGATGTGTTTTTAGATATTGACTGGCAAGGTGCGCAGCAAATTCGTCAAAAAGTACCGTCTGTAAAAAGTATTTTCATTTTGCCACCGTCATTGCCAGAATTAGAGCGTCGCTTGGTTGGGCGCGGACAGGATAGCAAAGAGGTTATTGCTGAGCGAATGTCAAAAGCAATCAGCGAAATTTCGCATTATGATGAATATGATTACGTTATTGTGAATGATAATTTTGAACAGGCATTGGCAGATTTACAAAGCATTTTGCAGGCAGAACGCTTGACTAAAGCTTATCAACAAACAGAAAATGCAGACTTAATTCATCAGCTACTAGCAAAATAACCTTGAATTGAGTACAATATTTTCCCTTTATAGACATTATTTTTAACATCGGAGTAAAACATGGCTCGAGTGACTGTGCAAGATGCAGTAGAAAAAATTGGTAACCGTTTTGATTTAATTTTAACCGCCGCTCGTCGTGCGAGACAATTAGAGTTACATCAAAGTGAACCGTTAGTGCCGGAAGATAACGATAAACCAACTGTAATCGCATTACGTGAAATCGAAAAAGGGTTAATCAACCAAGAAATCATGGATGCAAAAGAGTATTTAGATGCGGCAGCTTCTCAACGTAACGAAGAAGTGGCAGTAGCGTTAATCGCAGAATAATCTCATTAAAGTGCGGTCAAAATTAAAGTATTTTGATCGCCTAGTCTTTCTCTCTACAAAAAGTCAGGTGTCCTTTGGAATTGTTTGCAGATTTAGATCGAATTATTCAGGGGTATTTGCCCGCCGATAAAATTGAATTAATCAAACGTGCATTCGTCATTGCGCGAGATGCTCACGAAGGACAATTTCGCTCAAGCGGCGAACCTTACATTACTCACCCTGTTGCAGTAGCTTCAATTATTGCGGAAATGCATTTAGACCATGAAGCAATCATGGCTGCATTATTGCATGATGTTATCGAAGATACTCCTTATACCGAATCCCAATTAAAAGATGAATTTGGCGCTAGCGTAGCCGAAATTGTTGACGGCGTATCGAAACTAGATAAATTGAAATTCCGTACCCGCCAAGAAGCACAGGTTGAAAACTTTCGCAAAATGATTTTAGCGATGACTCGAGATATTCGGGTCGTCTTAATCAAACTGGCTGACCGTACCCATAACATGCGAACGTTGGGATCATTGCGTCCAGATAAACGTCGTCGTATCGCAAAAGAAACCCTAGAGATTTACTGTCCATTAGCCCACCGTTTAGGCATCGAGCATATCAAGAATGAATTAGAAGATTTATCTTTTGAAGCAATGCATCCTCGCCGTTATGAAGTACTTAAGAAATTTGTCGAACAGGCGCGCGGTTCTCGTCAAGAATTAATCCAACGTATTTCTAATGATATTTCACAACGTCTTGAGGATGCAGGTATTCCAAGTCGTATTTGGGGACGTGAAAAACATCTCTATAAAATCTATCAAAAAATGCGCATGAAAGATCAGAAATTCCATTCCATTATGGATATTTATGCTTTCCGCGTTATTGTGAATTCGGTTGATGATTGCTATCGCGGGTTGGGGCAAATGCATAGTTTGTATAAGCCCCGCCCAGGTAAAGTGAAAGATTATATTGCCGTGCCACGTGCAAATGGCTACCAAGCACTACAAACCTCGATGATAGGCCCTCACGGTGTACCCGTAGAAGTTCATCTTCAGACTGAAGAAATGGAACAGGTTGCTGAAATGGGCGTTACCGCCCATTGGGTGTATAAAGAAGGTGGTAAAAACGATAGCACCACAGCTCAAGTACGCGCACAACGTTGGTTGCAAAGCTTAGTGGATATTCAACAAAACGTGGGTAACTCCTTTGAGTTTATTGAGAACGTAAAATCTGAGTTTTTCCCGAAAGAAATCTATGTCTTTACGCCGAAAGGTCGTATCGTTGAATTACCAATGGGCGCAACAGCTGTCGATTTTGCTTATGCAGTGCATTCTGATGTGGGAAATCATTGTGTTGCGGCAGTAGTAGAGCATAAACCTTATCCGTTATCACAAGCCTTAGAATCTGGTCAAACCGTTGAGATTGTGACCAGTGAAAATGCTCATCCAAGTGTTAGTTGGCTAAACTTTGTGGTGACGGCTCGCGCAAGAACCCGTATTCGTCATTTCTTAAAATTATTGCGTGCAGATGATGCCGTTCAAACTGGTAAAAAACAGCTAGAAATGGCTCTGAAACCTCATTATCTCTCTGAAGTTTCTGAAGAGAAAATCCAAGCAGTACTGAATGAATTGAATCTCTCAAGCCTCAATGAGCTTTTTGAGGAAATCGGCGTAGGTAATCAAATGTCGAGTGTCATTGCGCATCAATTAATGGATGAAGCTATTGAAATTGATGTGGATGGTGTGTCTGAAAACACACAAAGTACGCTAATGTTAAGCCGAGATGGCGAAATGAAAGCGTCTTTCGCTCAATGTTGTCATCCAATTCCGGGTGATCCGATCGTGGCATTAAGTACTGCGAAGAAAGGTGTGGTTGTACATCATCAAGCTTGTTCTAATTTAACGTCAAGCAATGCCAAAGATTTCACCGTGGCAAAATGGGAAGAGGCTGAAAGTGCGGTTAATTTTGATGCCGAATTACACATTGAAATGCTTAATGAACAAAATGTATTAGGTAGTCTCATGACAGCGGTCGCGACTTGTGAAAGTAATATTCAAAGTATTTGGACGGAAGAATTAGAGAATAATCTGCTATTAGTCATTATCCAAGTTGGCGCGAGAGATATCTATCATTTAGAAAACATTATGCGAAAAATCAAACAAATTACCAGTGTGATTCGTTTGAAGCGCAATATTAATGAAGCATAATGAGTACGCAACTTCTCGATGCCGTTCCTCTAACCACTTTATCTGGTGTTGGCGCGGCAATCTCCGATAAATTAAGCCGTCTTGGAATTCATAATCTCCAAGACTTGCTTTTTCATTTACCTATCCGTTATGAAGATCGCACGAGAATTACACCCATTGCCGATCTTCGTCCTGAACAATATGCCACCATTGAAGGCGTTGTCCAAACCTGTGAAGTCGCGTTTGGGCGCCGTCCTATTTTAACCGTCAGTCTTTCTGATGGAACGAGCAAGATTATGCTCCGTTTTTTCAATTTTAATGCGGGGATGAAAAACAGTTTTCAGATTGGTACGCGCGTCAAAGCGTTTGGTGAAATTAAACGTGGACGCTTTATGGCGGAAATTCATCATCCTGAATATCAAATCATACGAGATAATGCGCCATTGGTTTTAGAGGAAACGCTCACGCCTATCTATTCCACAACGGAAGGTTTAAAACAAAATTCATTACGTAAGCTAACCGATCAAGCATTGGCTTTACTCGGCAAAATCCAATTAACGGAAATTTTACCTAATGAATTTAATCCACATCCTTTTAGCCTAAAGGATGCTATTCGATTTTTGCATCGTCCACCGCCAGATATCTCATTAGATGTTTTGGAGAAAGGGCAACATCCCGCACAGCAAAGACTTATCTTTGAAGAGCTTCTTGCACATAATCTTGCGATGCAAAAAGTGCGGTTGGGTACGCAGCAGTTTTTAGCGTTGCCATTGCATTATCAAACCGATTTGAAGCAACGTTTTCTTGCATCTTTGCCTTTTCAACCAACGAATGCCCAAAATAGAGTCGTGGTGGATATTGAACAGGATTTAGCGAAAGATTATCCAATGATGCGACTTGTTCAGGGCGACGTAGGTTCAGGAAAAACATTGGTAGCAGCATTAGCCGCCTTATTAGCGATTGATAATGGCAAACAAGTGGCTTTAATGGCACCAACGGAAATTTTAGCGGAACAGCATGCCAATAATTTCCGCCGTTGGTTAGAACCTTTTGGTATTGAAGTAGGCTGGTTAGCGGGTAAGGTGAAAGGGAAAGCTCGCCAAACCGAATTGGAAAAGATTAAATCGGGTGCTGTGCAAATGGTGGTGGGCACACATGCTTTATTCCAAGAAGAAGTGGAATTTGCTGATTTAGCCTTGGTGATTATTGATGAACAACATCGTTTTGGGGTGCATCAACGGTTAATGTTGCGAGAAAAAGGTGAAAAAGCAGGATTTTATCCCCATCAACTGATTATGACTGCAACACCAATCCCAAGAACATTAGCGATGACGGTTTATGCTGATCTTGATACGTCGATTATTGACGAATTGCCACCAGGCAGAACGCCGATTACGACAGTGGTTATTTCAGAAGAGCGTCGTGATGAAATCGTTGCTCGAGTCAAAAACGCCTGTATTAATGAAAAACGTCAGGCTTATTGGGTCTGTACTTTAATTGATGAATCTGAAGTATTAGAAACGCAAGCAGCCGAGGCAATTTGGGAAGATTTAACAAAAGCCTTGCCGATGCTTAAAATTGGTCTTGTACATGGACGAATGAAACTGCAAGAAAAACAAGATATTATGGCTGCCTTTAAAAATGCAGAACTTGATTTGCTTGTGGCTACAACCGTGATTGAAGTGGGCGTGGATGTGCCGAATGCCAGTCTTATGATCATTGAAAATGCAGAGCGTTTGGGCTTATCACAACTCCATCAGTTACGTGGACGAGTAGGGCGTGGCAGTACGGCGTCTTTTTGTGTCTTAATGTATAAACCGCCGTTGGGCAAAGTGTCGCAAAAACGTTTACAGGTATTGCGTGATAGCCAAGATGGCTTTGTGATTTCGGAAAAAGATTTAGAAATTCGCGGTCCAGGTGAGGTGTTAGGCACCAAACAGACGGGAATTGCCGAATTTAAAGTGGCGAATTTAATGCGCGATCGTAAAATGATCCCAACAGTTCAATATTATGCTAAGGCATTAATTGTAAAATATCCGGATGTGGCAGAAAGTTTAATCCGCCGTTGGCTAAATAATCGAGAAATTTATTCGAATGCCTAAAGTGCGGTTATTTTGGAAAGAGTTTTATAAATGAATAAATCAACGGTACTTTTCTTTGATTCTGGAATGGGGGGCTTAAGCGTTTATCGCGAAGCGAAAAAGCTGATGCCAGATAACCATTATTTGTATTGCTTTGACAATGCTGGCTTTCCTTATTCAGAAAAATCAGAAGAAACAATTATTCAGCGAACATTGGGTATTTGTAAAAAAATTAATCGGAATTATCCACTTGATGCCATTGTGATTGCTTGTAATACCGCGAGTACGGTGGTGTTACCGCCTTTACGTGAACAATTTTCTATTCCTATTGTGGGCACCGTACCTGCCATTAAGCCGGCGGCAGAAATATCACAAACGAAACATATTGGACTATTGGCGACAAAGGGGACGGTTAAACGCCCTTATGTTAATGAGCTTATCCATCAGTTTGCCTCCCATTGTGTGGTTGAACGGTTAGGCTCAACTAAATTGGTTGAAATCGCAGAGCATAAAATCCAAGGGAAATCGGTTGATTTGATTTCATTGAAAAATGAATTAAGTCCCTGGGCCTCAATAGAGAATTTAGATACGATTTGTTTAGGCTGTACCCATTTCCCTTTAATTAAAGATGAAATTCAAATTTGCTTACCTCAAGCGAAGAATTTTATGGATCCAGGATTCGCTATTGCCAAGCGGTTGCAGTTCTTACTTGATAAATTAGAAGTGCGGTCAAAATTAGAGGTGAAAAATCAGGTTTTTTGTACGCAAGACGTAGAGAATAAACACCAATTAGAACAAGCGTTGGCTCTCTGGGGATTTGATGGAATTACCGTTTTAAAATGATTTTTTCTCGTCACGTTGGTGCGTTTGTAAGCAAATAGCAAAAAAATTTACATTTTTTTACAAAAAGATCTTGCAAAGGCGTCTGAAATGCCTATAATACGCCCCACACAACGACGCGCTGTTGTGAATCTTAAGAAAAACCGGTGCGTCGTTATTTTTTGCTCTTTAACAATATATCAGACAATCTGTGTGGGCACTTGTTGATTGACTTGTTTTAAAAATATTTTTTAATTTTGAAGTCTTAATAGGTGCTAACTAGAAATTCATAATACTTTTTTAAGTAGTGACATTTTATGTCAGCAGTATTGA
>NZ_CP063110.1:1690000-1965000 GCF_014931275.1 Haemophilus parainfluenzae | reverse complement strand
GTCAGCGACTTATATTTTGTAGCGAGGTTAACCGAATAGGGGAGCCGAAGGGAAACCGAGTCTTAACTGGGCGTTTAGTTGCAAGGTATAGACCCGAAACCCGGTGATCTAGCCATGGGCAGGTTGAAGGTTGGGTAACACTAACTGGAGGACCGAACCGACTAATGTTGAAAAATTAGCGGATGACTTGTGGCTGGGGGTGAAAGGCCAATCAAACCGGGAGATAGCTGGTTCTCCCCGAAATCTATTTAGGTAGAGCCTTGAGCGGACACCTTCGGGGGTAGAGCACTGTTTCGGCTAGGGGTCCATCCCGGATTACCAACCCGATGCAAACTACGAATACCGAAGAGTGATACTCAGGAGACACACGGCGGGTGCTAACGTCCGTCGTGGAGAGGGAAACAACCCAGACCGCCAGCTAAGGTCCCAAAGTCTATATTAAGTGGGAAACGAAGTGGGAAGGCTTAGACAGCTAGGATGTTGGCTTAGAAGCAGCCATCATTTAAAGAAAGCGTAATAGCTCACTAGTCGAGTCGGCCTGCGCGGAAGATGTAACGGGGCTCAAATATAGCACCGAAGCTGCGGCATCAGACGAAAGTCTGTTGGGTAGGGGAGCGTTCTGTAAGCGGATGAAGGTGAATCGAGAGGTTTGCTGGACGTATCAGAAGTGCGAATGCTGACATAAGTAACGATAAAACGGGTGAAAAACCCGTTCGCCGGAAGACCAAGGGTTCCTGTCCAACGTTAATCGGGGCAGGGTGAGTCGGCCCCTAAGGCGAGGCTGAAAAGCGTAGTCGATGGGAAACGGGTTAATATTCCCGTACTTGGATAAACTGCGATGTGGGGACGGAGCAGGTTAGGTTATCGCACTGTTGGATATGTGCGTTTAAGTTTGTAGGTGGGAAGTTTAGGCAAATCCGGACTTCTATTAAACACTGAGAGATGATGACGAGGCTCTACGGAGCTGAAGTAACCGATACCACACTTCCAGGAAAAGCCACTAAGCTTCAGGTTTATCTAAACCGTACTGAAAACCGACACAGGTGGTCAGGTAGAGAATACTCAGGCGCTTGAGAGAACTCGGGTGAAGGAACTAGGCAAAATAGCACCGTAACTTCGGGAGAAGGTGCGCCGGCGTAGATTGTAGTCCCTTGCGGGCGAAGGTTGAACCGGTCGAAGATACCAGCTGGCTGCAACTGTTTATTAAAAACACAGCACTCTGCAAACACGAAAGTGGACGTATAGGGTGTGATGCCTGCCCGGTGCTGGAAGGTTAATTGATGGTGTAATCGAAAGAGAAGCTCCTGATCGAAGCCCCAGTAAACGGCGGCCGTAACTATAACGGTCCTAAGGTAGCGAAATTCCTTGTCGGGTAAGTTCCGACCTGCACGAATGGCATAATGATGGCCAGGCTGTCTCCACCCGAGACTCAGTGAAATTGAAATCGCCGTGAAGATGCGGTGTACCCGCGGCTAGACGGAAAGACCCCGTGAACCTTTACTATAGCTTGACACTGAACATTGAATTTTGATGTGTAGGATAGGTGGGAGCCTTAGAAGCAGTCACGCCAGTGATTGTGGAGGCGTCCTTGAAATACCACCCTTTAACGTTTGATGTTCTAACGAAGATTACGAAACGTGGTCTCGGACAGTGTCTGGTGGGTAGTTTGACTGGGGCGGTCTCCTCCCAAAGAGTAACGGAGGAGCACGAAGGTTTGCTAATGACGGTCGGACATCGTCAGGTTAGTGCAATGGTATAAGCAAGCTTAACTGCGAGACAGACAAGTCGAGCAGGTACGAAAGTAGGTCATAGTGATCCGGTGGTTCTGAATGGAAGGGCCATCGCTCAACGGATAAAAGGTACTCCGGGGATAACAGGCTGATACCGCCCAAGAGTTCATATCGACGGCGGTGTTTGGCACCTCGATGTCGGCTCATCACATCCTGGGGCTGAAGTAGGTCCCAAGGGTATGGCTGTTCGCCATTTAAAGTGGTACGCGAGCTGGGTTTAGAACGTCGTGAGACAGTTCGGTCCCTATCTGCCGTGGGCGTTGGAGAATTGGTTGGGGCTGCTCCTAGTACGAGAGGACCGGAGTGGACGCACCACTGGTGTTCCGGTTGTGTCGCCAGACGCATTGCCGGGTAGCTAAGTGCGGAAGAGATAAGTGCTGAAAGCATCTAAGCACGAAACTTGCCAAGAGATGAGTTCTCCCAGATTTAAAATCTGTAAGGGTTGTTTAAGACTAAGACGTAGATAGGCATGGTGTGTAAGCGGTGCGAACCGTTGAGCTAACATGTACTAATTGCCCGAGAGGCTTAACTATACAACGCTCAAGGGTTTTGGGTGTTGTAATGATACAAAGACGAGACTCAGAGAATAAAGAGAAAGTATTGAAGGTTAATCAGCTTGTTTGGTTGTGAGCGCTAGAGATAGTGGAGCAGAGAGAAATAGAAAAGTTATTAAAGGAATAATCCTGGCGGCGATAGAGCGGTGGTCCCACCTGACCCCATACCGAACTCAGAAGTGAAACGCCGATGCGCCGATGGTAGTGTGGGGCTTCCCCATGTGAGAGTAGGACACCGCCAGGTACTGAATGTGAACCCCAAGCTGAAGAGCTTGGGGTTTTTTGTTTATGGATTTTTATTAAAGATTACTTTGACAATATAAGAGCGGTAGAAAGTTAGGCTGTTTTTGCGTAGAGAATATATGAAAAGGAGTTTATTCCAAATATATGGGGATAGACTCCTTTAATTTTTTAAGAAAAGAGCTTTTGCCAGAAAGAACAAACAAATTCCCTTTCTTCTGTAAACGCCGAATCATCAACAATGACAGGATTCCCTAATAAGTTCAGGTGATGAATTTTATTACGCAATGTCACGTAACAGGATTTGAGCTTTTCACATTCTGTTAGAGAAATAATGTGATATTCAGCCATGGAATCAAAGATGCGGACGTTATCAGACCATTTTGTTAATGTTGGATTAGCTGGGGCATTTGCAAGCATCAGATATTGGGCGATAAATTCAATATCGGTAATGCCACCACGATCTGTTTTGATATTAAAAAAGCCTTCTTTTGTATGAGATAAATGGTCGTACATTTTTTCACGCATTTCTCTTACTTCAATTTTTAGCTGATTGATATCTCTTTGAGCAGAAAGTACATTACAGCGAATTTTTTCAAATTCTGCTTTTAATTCAGTTTCACCAAAAATGGCACGACTGCGGACAAGTGCCTGTTTCTCCCATGTCCAAGCTTCATTGAGTTGATAGTTTTCAAATGCTTGAAGCGAACAGCCTAGTAAGCCCGCATCGCCTGAAGGTCGTAATCGCATATCAACATCGTAAAGTATGCCTGCACTGGTATTCATACTAAAGATGCTGACAATTTTTTGAGCCAATCTTAAATAGAATTGATTGCTATCAATGGATTTCTTCCCACCAACAGTCACTCCTTCAACAGCTTGGTATAAAAAGACTAAATCCAAATCAGATTTATAACCGAGTTCAATTCCGCCTAATTTACCGTAGCCAATGACTAAAAAGCCTTTTTCTGTTTTATCAACTAGATGTTCAGGTACACCAAATCGTTGACTGACTTGTTGCCAAGCAAAATTGACAACGGCATCAATGATTGCTTCTGCCAGATAAGTGAGATGATCGCTTACTTTCATAACAGGCAATACGCCTAGAATATCAGCGGCTGCAACACGTAATAAAATAGACTGTTTAAATTGGCGTAAACCGTCAATGAATTGGTCTTCATCGTCTTGCGGTAATCGCAGCATATATTGCTTTAATTCGTCAGGATACTGTGTGAATGGTAATGGATTACGTAGCGCTTCAGTTTTTAATAATTCATCGAGTAGAATAGGGTGACGAGCCACTTGCTCAGCAATCATCTGGGATTGCGCACACAATTCAATTAGCTGCTCAATGGCTTGGGGGTTTTCTAAGAGTAATTCTAAATACGTCGTTCTACTCGCAATTCTATCGACAATATTGAGGATGCGTGGCAACAAAGTGCGGTAATTTTTTTGCTCAAATATTTGGGGGAAGATATTTGGCAATAAGTGAGCTAAAACTTCTCGACCTCTAGAGCCAATAACCCGGCGCGCAAGCCCCTCTTTGAATTGAATAAGTTTATCTAAGGTATCGGAAATCGCGTCCTCATCAATATGGTTATCGACCAGCATTTGTTCAATATCATCAAGATCACTTTCTAAAAAATCAATCCACTGATTATTGTCATCGCTATGTTCATCTTTTTCTTCACCAATTAGTGCATCAAAAACTGACCTCACTTTTTGTTGGTGTGTTTGTAGTGTTTGATAGAAATCATCCCAGTTTTCAATTGGATAAGATTTTGTCGTAGCCTGATTGTTTTCATCTAAATAAGTGTATTCTCGACAAGCAATCATTAATCTAAGGCGATTTTCTTCATCTGTTGGCAGAAGTTGCGTTTGTTGGTCATCAATGGCTTGAAGCACGTTTTCACTACGTCGTAGAAAGATATAAGCGTCTCTTAATTCATGGTATTGTTGAGACGTAATTAAACCGAGATCTCGTATTTCAGGAAGAAGTTTAAGCAATTCATGTTGTTGGAGTTTGATCTCACGTCCACCACGAATCAGTTGAAAAACTTGTACAATAAATTCGATTTCTCGAATCCCGCCTGCGCCTAACTTAATATTGTCTTTTAAGCCACGACGACGTACTTCGCGCTCGATTTTACCTTTCATTTCACGTAAAGCTTGAATCACACTAAAATCAATATAGCGTCGATACACAAAGGGGCGAAGTAATTGCTGCAAGGTTTTTACATTGGGATCTTGCTCATCGGCTCCTAAAATACGCCCTTTGATCATGGCATAGCGTTCCCAGTCTCGCCCTTGATCTTGGTAATACTGTTCCATTGCAGAAAAACTTAAGGCTAGCGCACCGCTGTCACCAAAAGGGCGAAGGCGCATATCCGTACGATAGACAAAACCATCAGGCGTGAATTGATCTAAAGCATTGATCAGACGTTGTCCTAAACGGGTAAAAAATTTGGCGTTGTCAATGGCTCGTCTTGCACCAACGGTTTCTCCCTGTGAAGGGTAAGTAAAAATTAAATCAATATCAGAGGAGAAATTTAGTTCAAAACCACCTAATTTTCCCATGCCAAGAATATAGAGTTGCTGTGGGTTGCCATTTTCATCGCAAGGCGTGCCCATTTCTTCGCAAGCTTGTTTGTACAGCCAATCTCTCGCACCAATGATAAGACTCTCTGCAAGTTGAGAAAGACGAATAAAAATTTCTTCTACGGTGGCAAGATTCAAGCTTTGACAGAAACTAAGTTTTGCCATTTCTTGATTACGAAAATTTCGTAGCGTTTTGTAAAGCTGTTCTTCGTTTTGGATAGTGGAGAGTTGGTCAGCTAAACGGCTAGCATAATGTTGACAATCTGAAAATTGAGGTGGTGTTTGCCACCATTGGGCTAAAAAGTGCGGTTGTTTTTTTAAGACTTTTTCCAAGAAATCAGACAGACTGATAGCATAGTTTATTTGTCCGATTGTTGTCGTGAGCTCTGTCGCGTCCCGCTCGATTTGTTGGGTTATTTCATCAAGATTCATTTCAGGGAAATGTTGGCAAAGCACTTCGCCAAGTTGAATGAGTTTTTCAGTCGAAAGCGGAAGTGAAAGCACCATAATTTACCCCTTAAAATGTTCGTCAATCTTGCGTAATACGATTTCTTTGGCTTGTTGCGGTTGCAGACTATCTAGCCAATTTAATGGTGTTTTCCAGCCGCGTAGCCAGGTGATTTGTCGTTTTGCTAATTGTCGAGTTGCACAAATACCGCGGAAGACCATTTCTTCATGATCATAGTCACCTCGTAAATATTCCCACATTTGGCGATAGCCCACACAGCGGATAGAAGGCAAATCAGGATGGAGATCTTCTCGTTGATAGAGTTTTTCAACCTCTTCTTGGAAACCTAATTCGATCATTTTATGGAAACGTTGTTCGATACGTTGATGTAATACCGCACGATCTTCTGGTGCAATCGCGAATTGTAAAAATTGATAAGGCAATTTTTCGCCTTTTTGTTCGGTTAATTCCGTTAATGATTTGCCCGTTAAATAGAATACTTCTAATGCACGATTAATACGCTGTGAATCATTTGGATTGATACGATCTGCTGAAACAGGATCAATTTTTTGTAATTCTTGATGAAGAGCAGGCCAGCCAAGTTCTTGCGCTTTTTCTTCAATCTCTAAGCGTAAATTTTCATCAGCAGATGGAAGGGGGGAAAGTCCCTCAATCAATGCTTTGTAATACAACATCGTGCCACCAACCAAAAGTGGAATTTTGCCTTGCGCGGTAATATCAGCCATTTCTCTGAGCGCATCGTCACGAAAATTCATCGCAGAATAACTTTCAGCGGGATCTAAAATATCGATTAAGCGGTGAGGAGCAAGAGCAAGTTCTTCTTTAGAAGGCTTTGCCGTACCAATATCCATGCCTTTATAAATTAATGCAGAATCGACACTGATCACTTCCACTGGCAGGCTTTGACGTAATTGAATAGCAAGATCTGTTTTTCCTGAGGCCGTCGGTCCCATCAGAAAAAGTGCGGTTGGTTTGGAGTCAGTTTTTTGTGTCATATTACAAGTCGCTTAAAAAAGGCTGCCAGTTAATTGGTTTCAGTAATGTATTAAATTTTTCTTGATGAGCTTTATTCAGGAAGCGTTCCGTTTCGCTTAATAAGCTGACCGCATCCGCTAACACTTTAATTGGTTTCACCTCTAGCGTCTGACAAAGTGCGGTCAGAAAATCAGGCATATTTTCTACATGTTCAGCAAGTAGGCTCACCACACATTTTTGTAAATTTTGTGTACGTAAAACCGCAGGGACTTTGTTTAATGTAAGACGTAGCTGAGCTTCATTTTCAATAAATTCAAAACCACTTTGCTGAAAAAAAGCTTTTTGTTTTTGCCATTGTTCAAATTGTTTTTCATCTAAGCGGAAAATAATCGGAATGAGCAACGGCTGTTGTGAAATTTCATTTTGTTGTAAGGTTAATTCATAATTTAAGGTTTGCAATTTAGCTAATAACATCAAATAAAACTGCTGATTTTGTTGTAAAAGCAACGCTTTATTTTCAATTAATGCTAATGCGCGTAAATAGCCTGGTTCACTTGTCTGTGGGAGTTGTTCAACGGCTGACTTTGTTAAAACTTGAGAAGTTTCCACAGGACGTACTAATTCACCATATAAGCGTTGTTCAGTCTTTGTAGGTTGTTCACGATAACCATATGACGGAACATATTCACTACGGTTTGAAAAGTGCGGTCGATTTTCTGATTGTTTTTCACGAGATTGATGATAATTTGAGGCGAAAATATTTTGCCCTGCCGCTGCACGATTGGGTTTTGTTTCATAGTGCGTTTGATACGAAGCTGAAGGCTCTCTTGCCTCATTTATCGCTGGCGCTAAATCCAATTCAGCTTGAGGAATGTCATTGAGTGCATTTGTTACACCTTGGCAGATAAAATCATGAATTAAACGCGCTTGATGGAAACGAACTTCGTGTTTTGTTGGATGCACGTTGACATCGACATCATGTGGATTGAGATCGATAAATAGCACAAATGCAGGGTATTGCTCAGTATGCAAATGCTCCGCATAAGCTTGACGAATGGCGTGGGTGATCACTTTATCGCGCACCATTCGTCCATTGATATAGCAATAGCTCAAATCATTTTGAGAACGTGTAAATTCAGGTGTCGCCACCCAGCCAGAAAGATGCAAATCATCATGTTTCCAATCAATGCGTAAGGCATGTTGCACAAAATCATCGCCACAAATGGCGGCAACACGTTTGAGCTGTTGTTCTTCATTCGTTGCAGGATGATATTGTCGAATAATTTTGCCATTATGAGTGAGCGTAAAAGCGATATTGAATTTTGCTAAAGCAATACGACGAATGACTTCATCAATATGAGCAAATTCTGTTTTATCAGTGCGTAAGAATTTACGACGAGCAGGCGTGTTAAAAAAGAGATTCGCGACTTCAACTGTCGTGCCAACTGGATGAGACGCAGGTTTAATTGTGGTTTCCATCTCTCGTCCTTGTGCATAAACCTGCCACGCTTCATTTTGCTCAGCTGTGCGAGAGGTAAGAGTGAGGCGAGAAACCGAGCTGATGCTAGCAAGGGCTTCACCGCGGAAACCTAAACTTAAGATGGCTTCGAGATCATCAAGATCGGCAATTTTACTGGTTGCGTGTCGAGCGAGTGCGAGACTTAATTCTTCTTTAGGAATGCCACTGCCATTATCTCGAATACGAATCAGACTGGCGCCGCCGTTTTCAATATCAATATGAATTTTATTGGCACCGGCATCAAGGCTGTTTTCCACCAATTCTTTCACCACAGAGGCAGGGCGTTCGACCACTTCACCTGCTGCAATCTGATTAGCCAGCTGTGGAGAAAGAATTTTGATTGCCATAGGATTCCTTATTTTTCTTTAAGTTTGATTTTTTGCCCAGTCACGACTTTACCGTTTTTCAATGTTGGGTTCAGTTTTAAAAGACGATTAACCGGTACATTGTATTCACGAGAGATGGCATAGATAGTTTGATCGGCTTTCACCGTATGGTAAAGCGGGATTTCTTTCTTGCCATTATCTTTCTTCTCATTCCCTTTTGAAGAAGCGTCTTTTTTATCGTTGCCTTTTTTCTCAGGCTCTTTTTTACTTTCGGTTTTTTCTTGTTTTTTATCTTTTTTAGAAACGGTTTTTTCAGCTTCAACAATCTTGCTGTTTTTCCCTTTGTTATCGGCTTTGGCTTTATCATCTTCTTTAGGTTTTTCTTCTACCTTTTTACCTTTGCCGTTATCCGGAATTTTAATGGTTTCATTCAACCAAAGTTCTTTGCGTTTCAGTTTATTTAACTCAATAATTTCACTGACTTTTACATCGTATTTGTTTGCCAGGCTACCAATGCTTTCACCTGGTTTTACTTTATGACGTACGCCGCTGTCTTTGACATCGGAAGTGCGGTCAGATTTTTCGGTGTTTGTCTCTTCTTTTTTAGTTGGTTCTTCCGCTTTTTTGCTTTTGCCATTATCAGGAATCTTAATGGTTTCATTTAACCAAAGTTCTTTGCGTTTCAGTTTATTTAACTCAATGATTTCACTGACTTTGACATCATATTTGTTTGCTAGGCTACCAATGCTTTCGCCTGATTTCACTTTATGACGAATACCGCTATCTTTCACATCGGAAGTGCGGTCAGATTTTTCATTATTTTTGTCGTTTGATTTTGTAGATTTGCTGTCTTGCTCATCACTAGGTGGAACAGCAATCGCTTTTAAATTACCATTGCGATAAGCGACTAAGCCTTCATAAATCATGTAAGCAATACGACGACGATAAGCAATGGTATTCAATTTTTGTTCTTCTTCCATATTGGAAAGGAAACCTGTTTCCACCAGAACAGAAGGAATGTCGGGTGAACGCAATACGCCAAGGCTTGCATGTTGTGGAGTGCTACGACTTAATGAAGTCACGCGAGCAAAACGACGTAGAATGCTGTTACCAAGTTCATAGCCTGTACGTTGACTGTGACCAAATTGCAGGTCGAGTACAGTTTGATCTAAATATTTGTCATTGTTATTTGAAAGTACTTTTCCTGCACCACCTAAAAGCTCAGAGCGTTTTTCATCGTCTTCTAACCATTGACCCATTTCATCGTTGGCACGGCGATTGGATAGCACCCAAACAGATGCGCCACGTTGGTCTGCATTTAGAGAGGAGTCGGCATGGATAGACACGAGAAAATTTGCTTTGTATTTACGTGCAATTTCAGAGCGTTCTGGCACGGAAATGTAGTAATCGCTACTGCGTGTTAAAACACCTTTGAAATTAGGATCTTTGTCTAGTAAGGCTTTTAATTCTCGAGCAATCGAAAGGGTGACATTTTTTTCATAAATGCCGAGATTTTTTCCGATAGCACCGGGATCTTTACCGCCATGGCCGGGATCAATGGCAATTGTCCATTGTGGCGCGGCAAATACGGTAGTAGAAATTAGAGAAAATATTCCAAAAAGAAACGAAAATTTTGCTTTCATGTAAGTCAGTTTTATAGTTGTGTCAAAATATGCTCGCCCACTGTATTTTGAGCAATTAGCGTAATGTTGCGAGCATCATCGTAATAATCAATATTCACCAGTAAATCAGCCTCAGGCAGAATACCTTCACCTTTTTCAGCCCATTCGATTAAGCAGATACAATTTTGGCTGAAATAATCACGAATACCCATAAATTCCAATTCTTCAGGATCGGCAAGACGATATAAATCAAAGTGATAAATCATTTTCCCTGCAATGCTATATTCTTCCACTAACGTATAAGTAGGGCTTTTGACATTGCCTTGGTAGCCTAAACCTTGCACCATTCCACGAGTCAGGGTGGTTTTCCCTGCACCAAGATCGCCATTAAAATAAAGCACAATAGCGTTATCTTTCGGTTGTTTTACAAGCACTTCTGCGAGTTTTTTACCAAAACGGATCATCGTCCCTTCATCAGGAATGTATTGGGTTAATTCGGTCATTCTTAGAGTGATTTTTTAGGTTAAAGTTTCTGGGGGATTTTATCGTATTTTGAAAGGAATATGTAGGGAAAATACAATAAAAAATCCGCTGCTTTTCAGCAACGGATTGAGAATTTGGAGCGGGAAACGAGGCTCGAACTCGCGACCCCGACCTTGGCAAGGTCGTGCTCTACCAACTGAGCTATTCCCGCAGGGCATTCATGTGAAAATTTGGAGCGGGAAACGAGGCTCGAACTCGCGACCCCGACCTTGGCAAGGTCGTGCTCTACCAACTGAGCTATTCCCGCATTTCACATTGGTGAATGAGGCATCATTATACGAAAAAATTTATTCAACGCAAGCGCAGATTTCGCAAATGATTGAGTTTGCCTAAGTTTTCATCAACCCAGATTAATAAAGTGCTCACGGTAGTAAGCTAACTCTTTAATTGATTCACGAATATCATCAAGAGCTAAATGAGTATTGCCTTTTTTGAAGCCGTCTAAAATTTCTGGTTTCCAGCGAGAAGCCAATTCTTTTAATGTACTGACATCCACATGACGATAGTGGAAATAATCGGCTAAATCAGGCATATATTTATAAAGAAAGCGTTTATCTTGTGCGATGCTGTTGCCACAAATCGGTGAAGCACCTTTCGGCACCCAGAGTTTTAAAAAATCTAATGTTTGTAATTCTGCTGCACGTTCAGTGAGTTTGCTCGCTTTAACACGTTCCACTAAGCCATTTGCTGTGTGAGTTTTTACGCACCATTCCGACATTTTGTTTAATAATTCATCACTTTGATGAACTGCAATCACAGGTCCTTCAGCTAAAATATTGAGATCTTTATCTGTCACAATGGTTGCGATTTCAATAATGCGTTCTTTTTCAGGATCTAATCCTGTCATTTCTAAATCGATCCAAATCAGATTTTGTTTATCTAATTGCATAATATAAGGTATCCTATAAACATTTTTAATCCCGTTTATTTTAACGAAAAACATCGGAAAAAACGACCGCACTTTATGAGCAAACGTAAACTAACGCAAAATCAAACTCGTCGAATTCAATCAAATAACGCGAAAGCCTTGCATCGCCACAAGAAGAAAGAAGTGGAATGGCAAGATGATATGCTAGGAGAAAGCCAAGATGGAATAGTCGTTACGCGTTATTCAGTTCATGCCGATGTGGAAAATGCACAAGGCGAAATTTTCCGTTGTAATTTACGTCGTACACTTTCCAGTCTCGTGGTTGGAGACAAAGTGATTTGGCGACAAGGCAATGAACAGCTCCAAGGTGTGAGTGGCGTGATTGAAGCCATTCACCCAAGACAAAATGAAATAGCTCGTCCAGATTACTATGATGGGTTAAAACCAATCGCGGCCAATATCGATCGTATTATTATTGTTTCTGCGGTAGTGCCGGTACTTTCACTCAATATTATCGATCGTTATTTAGTGGTGTGTGAAAATGCAGGCATCGAACCTGTCATTGTAGTGAATAAAGGCGATTTACTGGATGCTGAGCAAGAGCATGAAGTGGAAAGCCAATTACAGATTTACCGTGATATTGGTTATCAGACCATCATCATTTCTGCTGAAACCGGAAAAAATATGGAAAAATTGACCGCACTTTTAAGTGACGGAACATCCATTTTTGTGGGGCAGTCAGGGGTAGGCAAATCCAGTTTAATTAACCATATTTTACCAACGGTCAATGCGCAAGTCGGTGGCATCAGTGAAACCTCGGGTTTGGGGCAACATACCACAACTTCTTCTCGTTTATATCATTTGCCACAAGGCGGCAATTTGATTGATTCACCAGGGATTCGTGAGTTTGGTTTATGGCATTTGGAGCCTGATCAAATCACCAAAGGCTATCGCGAGTTTCAATATGTCTTAGGTACATGTAAATTCCGAGATTGTAAGCATTTGAACGATCCTGGCTGTGCATTACGTGAGGCAGTTGAAGCAGGTCGGATTTCACCAATACGCTATGAGAATTATCATCGCCTCATTGAAAGCTTGAGTGAGACGAAATCACAACGCCATTTTTCTGCGTAGTATATCTTTTACTCAAATTAGGTATGCAAACGTTTAAATTTTGTGATGTAGCTCAATTTTTTTTGTGTTTTGCCTTGATTATTGGGCATTTAATAGCGATACTACCAACGATTTATAGATTAAATTGCTTAAATTTTACTATTATTAAATAGAGGTAACATTATGTTCTCAAAAGATGTAGAAATTACAGCCCCTAATGGTTTACACACCCGTCCAGCGGCGCAATTTGTTAAAGAAGCGAAAGCCTTTGCTTCTGATGTAACAGTCACTTCTGGTGGAAAAAGTGCAAGTGCGAAAAGCTTATTTAAGCTACAAACCTTAGGTTTGACGCAAGGAACTGTAATCACCATCTCGGCTGAAGGTGAAGACGAACAACAAGCCGTTGAACATTTAGTAGCATTAATTCCTACTTTAGAATAATTGACGATAGCCACAGGATTCCTATTCTGTGGCTATTGTTTATTTAGCCTTTAATAAATTATTTCGGAATGTAAAATTATGATTACAGGTATCCCAGCATCGCCAGGTATCGTTTTTGGTAAAGCCTTAGTATTAAAAGAAGAAAAAATTGTTCTGGATTTCCAAAAAATTTCAGAAGATCAAATCGACGCAGAAGTCGCTCGTTTTTATGCGGGTCGTGAAGCTGCTGTTGAGCAACTTAATTCTATTCATCAACGTGCATTAAAATCCTTAGGTGAAGAAAAAGCGGCCATCTTTGAAGGCCATTTAATGATCCTTGAAGATGAAGAGTTAGAAGAGGAAATTATTGATTATCTTCGTTCAAACAAAGTGAATGCGAGTGTGGCAGCAAGTAAAATCATCGATCAACAAGTTGAAATGTTGTCTGAAATTGATGATGAATACTTAAAAGAACGTGCGGGTGATATTCGCGATATCGGTAATCGTTTAATCAAAAATATTTTAGGCATGCATATTGTGGATCTTGGTGATATTACTGAAGAATCCATCCTTGTGGCTTACGATTTAACTCCATCAGAAACTGCTCAATTAAACTTAGAAAAAGTATTAGGTTTTATCACTGATATAGGTGGTAGAACATCACACACCTCTATTATGGCTCGTTCACTTGAATTGCCGGCCATTGTTGGGACAAATGATGTCACTGCACGAGTGAATACAGGTGATTATCTTATTTTGGATGCGGTAAACAACTGTGTTTACGTGAATCCGACTCAAGCAGAAATCGATGAATTAAAAACATTAGAAGTAAAACTCGCTGAAGAAAAAGCAGAGTTAGCAAAATTAAAAGATTTACCAGCGGTGACCCTTGATGGTCATAAAGTCGATGTGGTAGCCAATATTGGTACGATTCGTGATTGCGAAGGTGCACATCGTAATGGTGCTGAAGGTGTAGGTTTATACCGTACAGAATTCCTCTTTATGGATCGTGATCAATTACCAAGCGAAGAAGAGCAATTCATTGCTTATAAAGAAGTGGTTGAAGCAATGGAAGGGCATCTAGTGGTATTACGTACCATGGATATCGGTGGTGATAAAGAGCTTCCATATTTAAATTTACCAAAAGAAATGAACCCGTTCTTAGGATGGCGAGCCGTGCGTATTGCCCTTGACCGTCGTGAGATTTTACACGCACAATTAAGAGCGGTATTACGTGCGTCTGCCTTTGGTAAACTTGCTGTGATGTTCCCAATGATTATTTCGGTAGAAGAAATTCGCGAATTAAAATCTGTATTGGAAACCTTAAAAGCAGAATTACGTGCAGAAGGTAAAGCTTTTGATGAAAACATCCAAGTGGGTGTCATGGTTGAAACGCCATCTGCAGCGGTGAATGCGAAATTCTTAGCGAAAGAAGTGGACTTCTTTAGTATTGGTACAAACGACTTAACGCAATATACCTTAGCTGTTGACCGCGGTAACGAATTGATTTCTCACTTATATAACCCAATGTCACCTTCAGTACTAGGATTGATCAAACAAGTGATTGATGCCTCTCATGCTGAAGGTAAATGGACGGGGATGTGTGGTGAGTTAGCCGGTGATGAACGCGCAACCTTATTGTTACTCGGTATGGGCTTAGATGAATTTAGTATGAGTGCAATTTCTGTACCACGTATTAAAAAATTAATTCGTCATGTGAATTATCAAGAGGTGAAAGCCTTAGCTGATGAAGCATTACAAAAACCAACTGCTACTGAAATTGAGCAATTAATTCAAGCTTTTTTAGCAGAAAAATCGTTAAACTAGATACAAAAACAGAGTTTTACGTTAAAATACCAGCCATCTTTAATAGATAGGAGATTAAAATGGGCTTATTTGACAAATTATTTGGTTCAAAAGAAAACAAATCAGTGGAAGTAGAAATTTATGCGCCACTTTCTGGTGAGATTGTAAACATCGAAGATGTACCAGATGTTGTTTTCTCTGAAAAAATCGTGGGTGATGGTATCGCAATTCGCCCAACAGGTAATAAAATCGTTGCGCCTGTTGATGGTGTAATTGGTAAAATTTTTGAAACCAACCACGCTTTTTCAATGGAATCAAAAGAGGGTGTTGAATTATTCGTTCACTTCGGTATTGATACCGTTGAATTGAAAGGTGAAGGATTCACTCGTATCGCACACGAAGGTCAAAGCGTAAAACGCGGCGACACAGTAATCGAATTTGATTTAGCAACATTAGAATCAAAAGCAAAATCAGTTTTAACACCAGTGGTTATCTCTAACATGGATGAAATTTCATCTATCGAGAAAAAATCGGGTGAAGTGATTGCTGGAGAATCTGTTGTTTTAAGTTTAACAAAATAAGATTCATTGATTAAAAGATCCGCTTTAAATAAGCGGATTTTTTTATACTCATTCTTTTCGAGGAAGGCAAAATGATTTATCGATTAACTGGCCAAGTACAGCATTATGCATGGGGCGGAAAAAACTATATTGCATCATTGATTGGATTAAATTCAGTGGAAGATCAACCTTGTGCTGAGTGGTGGTTAGGCGCACATCCATCAGCACCTTCTGAAATTGAGAATGTAACAGGTAAACAATCCCTTATTGAATTTTTATCGCAAAATCCGACCGCACTTGGGCAGACAAGTCGTCAGCAATTTGGTGATGAACTTCCTTATTTGTTAAAGATTTTAGATGTTGAAAAGCCGTTGTCGATTCAATTACATCCAACTAAAGCCCAAGCTGAAAAGGGCTTTGAGGCTGAGAATGTAAAAGGGGTTGCATTAACAGACAGCACGCGGACTTATAAAGATAGAAATCATAAACCAGAAATGATGATTGCTTTATCTGATTTTTGGCTTTTACATGGTTTTAAAACAAAATCTCAAATACTTGCCACATTAAATGCACGCCCCTCTTTGCAACCTTTGGCTGAAAAACTTGGCATACAAAGCTTTGCTGAATTTTATGCGGATGTAATGTTGGCGGATCAATCAACGCTCGCGAATTGGCTATTACCCATTATTGAAGCCAACCAACAGCCTTATAAAAATGGCGAGTTGACGCTGGATAACCCTGATTATTGGGTGCTTTATACCATGGAAGCCATGGCGATTTCACCTGAAAAATTAGATGCCGGCTTGGTGTGTTTTTATCTCTTTAATATTGTGCATTTAAAAGAAGGAGAGGGTATTTTCCAAGATGCGGGTATTCCTCATGCTTACCTTCGCGGACAAAACGTGGAGTTAATGGCATGTTCTGATAATGTGATTCGTGGTGGTTTAACACCAAAATATGTCGATATTGTCGAATTATTAAAAATTGTGGATTGTCGCGAAGTGATACCACAAATTATCTCAGCGGCACCTCAAAATCAGTCAGAATTTACTTATAAAACACCAGTAAACGATTTTGCTTTAGCTCAAATTCGTGTTGAACCACAACAACATACTGAATTAAAGCTTCAAAGTGCAGGCATTTTGTTGGTGATGCAAGGTGAATTGAAAATCCAAGAAAAATCAGCCGCACTTACCTTGAAACAAGGTGAGTCAGCATTCATTACAGCGGATTCTAACGTTGAGATAATGAGTGAAAAAGGCGGTTATGCCTTCCTGGCAAAATTGCCATAAAAATTAATGTGATAAGTATCACGATTTGTGAACTTATCACTAGATTAGTCGAAGATTTTAGGTATAGTGGCGTCATTCTTGGCGCCCTTTTTATGTGTCTAAATTGCATTGGGAGTTTTTATGTCGTTGCCTCGCTATTTTGAAGATCCGCAAACCTTACACGTGAATACCACACCACATCATGCTTATTTTATTCCTTTTTCTTCAACAGAAAGTGCGGTCAAAAAGACACGAGAATTTTCCCCTTACTTTACCTTACTAAATGGGGAATGGGATTTTGCTTATTTTGAAAGCTATACTCACTTGCCTCAAGATTTCCTTCATTTTTCCTTTACGGATAAAATCCTTGTTCCATCCAATTGGCAAAATCATGGTTACGATAATCATCAATATACCAACGTAAATTATCCTTTCCCTTTTGATCCACCTTATGTGCCCATTGAAAATCCTTGTGGTTTATATCATCGCGTTTTTAATGTCGAAATCAATGCCGAAAAACGGTATCTCTTAAATTTTGAAGGGGTAGATAGCTGCTTATTTGTCTATGTGAATCACCAATTTTCGGGCTATAGCCAAATTAGTCATTGCACCAGTGAATTTGATATCACTGACTTTTTACAACAAGGGGAAAATCATTTACATGTTTTAGTGCTGAAATGGTGTGATGGCAGTTATTTGGAAGACCAAGACAAATTCCGAATGTCTGGTATTTTTCGAGATGTTTATCTATTAGAGCGAGAAAAAAATTACTTACAAGATTTCTTCATTCAAACGCAATTGAATCAAGAGCTTACCAAGGCTCAATTACATGTAGCCTGTCAGTTTACAGAACGTGAACAAACCATTTCTTGGCAATTATTGGATCCTCAAGGCAAATTGATAATAGAACAAAAAGGGCATGCATTTCATGCTGAAATTGAAAATGCACAATTATGGCATGCGGAGAACCCTCGTTTATACATGCTGATTTTGCAATATGGCTCCGAAGTGATTTGCCAAAAGGTCGGCTTGCGTCATATTGAAGTCAAAAATGGCGTCATGCTATTTAATGGGCAAGCGATAAAATTTAAAGGTGTTAATCGCCATGATAGTGATCCGAAAACGGGTTATGTCATCAGTCGAGAACAAGCGTTGCAAGATTTACGCTTAATGAAACAGCATAATTTTAATGCCATTCGCACAGCGCATTATCCGAATGCACCTTGGTTTACTGAGTTGTGTGATGAATATGGTTTTTATGTGATTGCTGAAAGTGATATCGAATCACACGGCACGAATGCAGTCTATGTCGAGTCGCCAGAAACAAGTATTTTATTAGGGATAAAAACAGAGATTGATCATGAAGCAATTCGTCAAAAAACAATCGACAATTATTGCTATATGGCTCGAAGCCCTGAATTTAATCAAGCCATCTTAGACCGCACTTATGCCAATGTTGAGCGAGATAAAAATCGGCCTTCTGTCGTGATTTGGTCATTGGGAAATGAAAGTGGCTACGGTGAGAATTTTGAACAAGCAGCCGCTTGGGTGAAACAGTACGATCCAAGTCGCTTAGTGCATTATGAAAATGCGATCTTTCAACATTCAGCCCATCAAAATGACACATCCAATTTAGATTTTCATAGCGAAATGTACACCAGCACGGAAGAATTAGATGCTTATTTTGCCGATGACAAAAATCAAAAGCCGTATCTTTTCTGTGAATATTTGCATGCGATGGGGAATTCTTGCGGGGACACGGAAGATTATTTCCAAGCTATGGAACGACATGCTGGCGCTTGTGGTGGCTTTGTGTGGGAGTGGTGCAATCATTCACCTTATTTGTCAAACTCAAGCAAGATGGGCTATGGCGGGGATTTTAATGACACACCGAATGACGGTAATTTTTGTGCCGATGGATTAGTGACGGCAGACCGTCAAATTCAAAGTAATTTGTTGGAATATAAAAATGTGTATCGTCCACTTCGTGCTACATTAAAAAATGGTCATGTTGAACTCAAAAATTATTTGGATTTTACGGATGCGGCAGAGGCCATTTCGATTCATTATCAAATCACCGAGGACTTTTCGGTTGTACAAGAAGGCCAAATAGATGATTTAAACATTGCGCCAAAATCAACCGCACTTTTGCCTTTAACATTGCCAACAAGTAACGGTTCATTACAAATGTTGACCTTGACCTATCATCAAAAAACAGAAACAGGTTTAATTCCCCAAGGGCATTGTTTGGGATTTGATCAGATCATTTTGTCAGAGCAATCACAATTCTTTACAAATGAACTCAAATCAAATCATCACCCGATTTCTGTTTCAGAGCATGCTAATTTAATTTCAGTTAAAGTTTCAGATATTGAATACCAGTTTGATCAATATAAAGGCACTATTCAACAAATTAGCAAAGATGGCGAGCCTTGGTTGAATCAACCTACCGATTTCAATATTTGGCGAGCGCCTTTGGATAACGATAGTTTAATGAAAGCACATTGGCTTGCTGCGGGTTACGATCGTGCGACGAGTCGTGTTTATGATTACCGCTTAACCGAGCAGGAAAGTGCGGTTGAAATTACCTTTAAATTAGGATTGGTTGCTGTATCAAAAGCGCGAATTTTGACATTGAATGTGGTGTATCGTATTGAGCAAAATGGGCTACTTCGCATCAATATTCATGCTGAAAAACAACCGCACTTGCCATTCTTACCACGTTTTGGCTTGCGTTTTTTCCTTAACCAAGGATTTAATCAAGTGGAGTATGTGGGCTATGGCCCAACGGAAAGTTATCTGGATAAACATCACGCCACGGCTTTCGGTCGTTATAAGACAACACCAGAAAGCAATCATGTGTCTTATTTAAAACCACAAGAAAATGGCAGCCATTATGGTTGTCTTGATGTGAAGGTGGCGAATTTGTCTGATTGCTTTACCGTGCAAAGTCATGCGCCTTTTAGTATGAATGTTTCCCCTTACTCTCAAGAAGAATTGGGCAGTAAAAAGCACCAATATGATTTGGATAAAAGTGGCAGTACAATCTTGTGTGTGGATTATAAAATGAGTGGGGTAGGTTCTAACTCTTGTGGACCTGCGTTAAAAGCGCAATATCGTTTGAATGAAACAGAATGGGATTGGGCGATCTTGTTACAAATTAACTAAGATGAAATAAAAAAGTGCGGTTGAAATTAACCGCACTTTTATATTTTTAGCAATAATTAAGCAACAACGTTAAATTGTTCTTTCATTAATGCTTCGAAATCAGTGCAACCGCCAATTGGTTTTTCATCGATAAAGATTTGTGGCACCGTTTCCACTTCTTTACCGACAGATTTTGATAAATCTGCTTTAGAAATGCCTTCAGCGATAATATCTACATAGCGATAATCGAAATCCGCTACTTCACCTTTTAATTTTTCAGCAAGGTTTTTTGCACGTACACAATAAGGGCAGCCTGGACGACCAAAAATAACTACGAACATAAAATTTTCCTTTTATTTAAACAAAATTCCTAATGATTTTACTCTATTTCCACAAAAGCAGAAATCATTTTTCAGGATTATTGTGATTGGTGTAATATATCAACTCCTCTTTTCTTAAGGGTATAACTGAATGAAATTATTGATGCTTTGCCGTGAGCCTCGCCTTTATAGCTGCCAGCGTTTAAAAGAAGCAGCAGAAAGTTGCGGGCATCAAATGGATATTTTGGATCCTAACCGTTGCATTTTAAAACTCGACAAAAATCAACCGCACTTTTCTTTGTATTATCAACAAAATGCAGAAAGTGCACCTTATTTATTACCTGATTATGATGCGGTGTTGCCTCGCTTTGGGACGACAAGCACCCAAATGGGCTGTGCGGTATTGCGACATTTCCAAGGAAAAGGCGTCTATTGCCTTAATAAAGAACAAGCATTTTTAGCCGCTCGCGATAAATGGCGCAGTTTGCAGATGTTATTGGAACAAGGTATTGCAGTACCAAATTCAGTCTTATCAGGTTGTGAAGTTGAGCCGAAACAAGCCATTAAGCAAACAACCGCGCCAATGATTATTAAAACCTTAAAAGGCTCACAAGGTATTGGGGTGATCTTGGCTGAACGTCCACAAAGTGCGGCCAGTATTTTAGAAACATTAAAAGATGCGAATGTGCCTGTTTTATTGCAAGATTTTGTCGAAGAGGCAAAAGGGACAGATATTCGCTGCTTTGTGATCGGTGATAAAGTCGTCGCTACAATGCAGCGTATTGGACAAGATGGCGAGTTTCGCGCAAATTTTCACCGTGGTGGCACAGCAGAAAAAGTTAAACTCACTGAAGAGGAAAAATCCATCGCCATTCGTGCAACTAAAGCCTTAGGGCTTGCGGTAGCCGGTGTTGATTTGATTCGTTCAAAAGAAGGGTTATTGGTGCTTGAAGTGAATGCTAGCCCAGGGTTAGAAATGATTGAGAAAACCAGTGGCATTGATATTGCCTTGCAGATGATCTTGTTTTTAGAACAGCAAGTGAAACAATAAAAGAAAAGGGCGAACTATATCATGTTCGCCCTTGTTGTTTATCCTTTTGCATCTTGTTTAAAATCGTAAATTGGTGGTAATTCCGGCATCGTATTTTCTTCATCAAAAGGCTCGCTTGCGGGTTGATGTTGAAATTCTTTGCTATCGTGAGCCGGTTTTTCTTTACCTAATAATTGCGGTTGTAATTTGATAAAACTACTTTTATCTGAAAGCCATACATCAATAAACGCTTGTGTAAATTTTTGATCGAATTCGTGATCTAACACGGTGTCATTCAATACGAAATAGCCTTTATCTTGTAACGCAACAAAATTTAAGATGTCGTTTGGTGAAAAATCAGGGAAGATTTCCTGCATTTTTTTGAGCCATGCCGTGGTGTCATCTTTACTTAAATTTTGTGATTCCATTTCTTTGGTTAAAGCAATGGCGAAGTTTTTTCCTTCTACTGGTTTTTCATATTTAATCGAAAACATTAACGGACGTTCATTTTTTTCATAAGAACCCGTTTCAGAATATAAGCCGACAGTATAAACATGGAATGGCCCCCATGTGTATTCAGCATTGCCGACAGGTTGCCATTGGGCAAAAAGTGCGGTGGAAAAGAAGGCTGAAATGGCAGCAATAATAAATTTCAGTTTCATAGTTTTTTTCATGTCAAAAATATTGCCGTGATTATAACAAAAAAGCCCTTTAAAAAAACAAATAAAAAGGCAGGATATACCTGCCTTTGACACCAAATTATTGGCTGAGTTTATTTTAAGCTACCCACCATATCTTCTGGACGAACCCATTTGTCGAAATCTTCGGCTGAAACTAAGCCTAAGTTAATCGCTTCTTCACGTAGGGTTGTACCATTTTTGTGTGCAGTTTTCGCAATTTTCGCTGCATTTTCGTAACCGATGTGGGTATTAAGTGCGGTCACTAACATCAATGAATTTTCCAATTGTTGTTTAATGCGTGGGTAGTTCGGTTGAATACCGGTTGCGCAGTGTTCATCAAATGATACGCAAGCATCACCTAATAATTGTGCCGATTGTAAGAAATTCGCCACCATTACAGGGTTAAATACGTTTAATTGGAAGTGACCTTGTGAGCCAACAAATGCGATAGTGGTATCGTTACCGAATACTTGTGCACACACCATGGTTAACGCTTCACATTGAGTTGGGTTCACTTTACCTGGCATGATTGAAGAACCTGGTTCATTTTCAGGAATTAAGATTTCACCAATACCAGAGCGAGGGCCAGAGGCTAATAAACGAATGTCGTTTGCAATTTTGAATAAACTCATCGCTAATTGTTTAATTGCACCGTGAGTTTCAACGATTGCATCGTGCGCAGCTAATGCTTCAAATTTGTTTTCCGCAGTCACAAATGGTAAGCCAGTGAATTGTGCGATGTAATCCGCCACTTTCACATCATAGCCTTTTGGTGTGTTTAAACCCGTACCTACTGCAGTACCACCAAGTGCTAATTGGCTTAAGTGTGGAAGAGTGTTTTTAAGTGCACGTAAACCGAAATCTAATTGTGCAGCATAAGCAGAGAACTCTTGGCCTAATGTTAATGGAGTTGCATCCATTAAGTGAGTACGACCAATTTTTACTACATCTTTAAATGCAGCTGATTTTTGTGCGAAAGTTTTTTGTAAACGTTCTACGCAAGGAATGGTGTGTTCAACCACTTTTTTGTATGCGGCAATGTGCATTGCAGTTGGGAAAGTGTCATTTGAAGATTGTGATTTGTTCACATCATCATTTGGGTGAACAAAAGATTTTTCACCTAATTTACCACCATGTAAAACGTGAGCACGGTTTGCCACCACTTCGTTCACGTTCATGTTTGATTGTGTACCTGAACCGGTTTGCCAAATGACTAACGGGAATTGGTCGTCTAATTTTCCTGCAAGGATTTCATCACAGGCGGTTGCGATTAAATCACGCTTCTCTGCAGGTAATACACCTAAATCACAGTTTGCGAAAGCAGCGGCTTTTTTCAAATAACCGAACGCTTCAATAATTTCGTGCGGCATAGATGCAGCCGGACCAATTTTGAAGTTGTTGCGAGAACGTTCGGTTTGTGCTGCCCAGTATTTATCTGCAGGAACTTGAACTTCGCCCATAGTGTCTTTTTCAATACGAAATGCCATGTGATACTCCTATCATCGAAAATAAAAATAAATCTTAAAGATTCTAACACCTACGAGTTATGAATGGAATGTAACATAAAGGTTAAAAGTTACTTTTGTGATGTAGATCATAAAAGTGCGGTAAAAAATTTCTGTGTTTTTTCTATTTACTTTAATCGCCTTGTTGATGATTTATTTTTTGCTGCTTTTTTGATAAAATCCGCCAGTTTACAAAACGATAAATGGGGAAGTCGCAATCATGGCAAAAAACGCACAATTTTATCTCTTAAATCCAGAAAAGAAGATAACAGTTGAGCAACTTGCCTGTGATCTTGCCGCTCAAGCGTGGCGTTTAGGCAAGCGAGTTTTAATCGCTTGTGAAACAGAAGAGCAAGCATTTTTAATTGATGAAGCATTATGGCAACGGGATCCAAATGAGTTTGTTCCTCATAATCTTTCAGGTGAAGCAACACAATATGCTCCGCCAATTGAGATTAGTTGGAAAGGCAAACGCAATGCCCAACGTCGAGATTTGCTGATCAATTTACAAATGGAAGTGCCGGATTTTAGCCACAGCTTTACGCAATTAATTGATTTTGTACCGGTAGAAGAAACGCAAAAAGCCCAAGCGCGTGAACGTTATAAAATTCTTCGTTCGCAAGGCTGGATGCTTTCTACTGAAAACACTTAATATTTTTAACTTTAAAACCTAGGAAATTAACATGAATTTAAACGCTAAAGTGGCTTTAAGCCTTATTCTTGGCGCAAGCACTTTATTATCTGCTTGTGACAATAAAGAAAACACATCAACCCAAGTTGAGAAAGCAGTAAGAGTACCTGCACCACCAGAAAAAGCAGAAAGTGCGGTTGAAAAATCAAAAGAATTAGTGGCTGAAACTAAACCTGCTGAAAAAGCGGCTGAAAAAACAGAAAGCACAGAAGTTAAAGCTGATGTTAAAACTGCAGAAGTAAAATCCGATATAGTCAAATTTGAAGTCAAAAAAGAAGCAAAAGCAGATGATGTGGCAGAGAAAGCATCGGATAAAAAAGAGACTGTTGTCGCTCAACGAGCAACCTACCCTCAGAAACCACGCGTGGTAGTGATTGAAAAAGCACCAAAAGAAAGTGCAGAACGTAAACAGCAAAGAGCCGTATTAAATGTGTTAGAAAAACAATACGAAGAAGTTCGTTGTTCTGCTGACGCGAAAAATTTAAGCGGTGATAGTTTTTGCCGTCAAGAAGAACGCCGTTTATTCTTAGAAATTCAACGTATTAAAGATGAATTAAGAGGGATTAAGGAATAATTTCATCCTGGCCAATATGAGGGCGTGATCAATTCGCCCTCAAAATGAAAAATAGATTTTTTGTGACCGCACTTTATGAACGATATTACCTTTTATCAACGCTTCGAAGCTGATATTCTCGCCGGGCGTAAAACCATCACGATTCGAGATAAATCCGAAAGCCATTTTAAAGCAGGTGATATCTTACGTGTTGGTCGATTTGAAGATAATCAATACTTCTGCACGATTGAAGTGTTAAGTGTGTCGCCGATCATGCTTGATAATCTCACAGAACAGCACGCTGTTCAGGAAAATATGAGTTTGGCGGAATTGCGAGAAGTGATTAAAACAATTTATCCCAATGAAAATGAGTTTTGGGTGATTGAGTTTGACCTAATTAAGTAACCAAGATATCCAAGAGTGTTTCTTATGATTATTGTATTGTCAGCCATATTAGCATTTATTTCTTTTCCTTTTTTAATGAGTTTTGCTTGTATGGATGCTGGCATGGGGCCTGGCGGTCTAGGCTGTCTTGGTGTTGGAATAGGTTATACCATTGTTGCGTTTATTGTTTTTGTTATTTTGGGTGTAATGTTAGATTCACGTTTTAAGAATAAAGTGCAACAAGAGAATGATGACAAACCTTTTGATTTAAGCCAAATTAAAGAAGATAAATATCACGATATTATTCGTTACTATACGGAATCGGATGAAGAGCATAAGGGTCGAAAATGAAAAAAATCGTTTTTATATTATTAAGTATGTTTCTCTATGGATGTGGCACCTTAACGACACTGAAAGATCCTTGCCCTTATATTGGCACTCGATACGATTACAATATGGTGGTTGGTAATTTTTATGATGGTGTTGGTTTTAAGCATATGACCAGACCATTATATTTTATCGATTGGCCTTTATCTGTTGTGGCTGATACCGCATTGTTACCGATCAATATTCCTCGTTACTATCTATCAGATGATGAAGCAAGAAAATCATGTGGGCAATACGGTGACCCTAATAATAAACATCCTTGGCTAGATAAGAAGTAAATTAAATTTTTTGTGACCGCACTTTATGAACGATATTACCTTTTATCAACGTTTTGAAACTGATATTCTCGCAGGGCGCAAAACCATCACCATTCGAGATAAATCCGAAAGCCATTTTAAAGTAGGTGATATTTTACGTGTTGGTCGATTTGAGGATAATCAATATTTCTGCACGATTGAAGTGTTAAGTGTGTCGCCGGTCATGCTTGATAATCTCACAGAACAGCACGCAGCTCAGGAAAATATGAGCTTGTCGGAATTGCGAGAAGTGATTAAAATAATTTATCCAAATGAAAGTGAATTTTGGGTAATTAAGTTTCAGTTTTTTTAATAAGAGGGTGAATAGATATGAGTCTATCTGTGAGTCTACCTGATTTTATATTAGTAATTGTATGTTTTTTAAGTAATTTGGGTATTGTAATTAATTTGTTTTACTCTTCAAGGCATAAATATAAAAAACCTTATTTAGCTTTATTTGTGATATTTGTGTGTGTGGTTTTTGAGCTGATTTTATTTGTAGGACCGATATATCGTACTGCTCAAATTTCATCAATAAATAATGAAGCACCTCTACCTATAGAGTATATGGTTTATGCTTTATCTGTAACTTCATCTGTTTTTATTTTTTATTTATTAGATAATTTTCATAAAATGACAGAGAAACAGAAGGGGAGCGTTATTATTATTTCTGTGATTCAGGTTTCTGTATGGATGATTTTGACTTCATTACCTAATATATCAATTTATTTGAAAATGCTGGCAAATATTTGTTATATCTGTATTCCTGCATTTGGTATTCATAAAATAACTGAAAAATCAGATAAGGATAAAAATAATTAAGATAAATTAATCATATTAGATAATGCATAATAAATTTGAATATTCTTTGCACCAATAATAATTTAAAGTAAATGTGATGGATGATTTTTAACGAATAAAAAAGAGAACAACAATGACACAAAAATTCGAAATGGCAGACCGTTTTAATCCGTCTGCGGTAGAGCAAGCCCTTTATCAACATTGGGAAGAGAGCGGTTATTTTAAACCGTCTGAAAATGAAAATGCACCGAGCTATTGCATTGCGATTCCGCCGCCGAACGTAACAGGTTCTTTACACATGGGGCATGCTTTCCAACAAACCTTAATGGATACCTTAATCCGTTTTAACCGTATGGAAGGGCATAATACCTTATGGCAAGCGGGGACAGACCATGCGGGTATCGCAACCCAAATGGTGGTGGAGCGTAAAATCGCTGCAGAAGAAGACAAAACCCGCCATGATTATGGTCGTGAAGCGTTCATCAACAAAATTTGGGATTGGAAAGCTTATTCAGGTGGCACAATCAGCCAACAAATGCGCCGTTTAGGTAACTCAATCGACTGGGAACGTGAGCGTTTCACGATGGACGATGGTTTATCTAACGCAGTAAAAGAAGTGTTTGTTCGCTTGCACGAAGAAGGTTTGATTTACCGTGGCAAACGCTTGGTAAACTGGGATCCAAAACTGCACACCGCAATTTCCGATTTAGAAGTGGAAAACAAAGAGAGCAAAGGTTCTCTTTGGCATTTCCGTTACCCGTTAGCTAACGGTGCAAAAACGGCAGATGGTAAAGATTATCTAGTGGTGGCAACCACGCGTCCAGAAACCATGTTGGGCGATACGGCGGTGGCGGTGCATCCTGAAGATGAACGTTATCAATCTTTAATCGGTAAAACAGTAGTTCTACCATTAGCAAACCGTGAAATTCCGATTATTGCCGATGAATATGTGGATCGTGAATTTGGTACTGGTGTGGTGAAAATCACCCCTGCGCACGACTTCAACGACTACGAAGTGGGTAAACGTCACAGCTTGCCGATGGTTAACGTATTAACCTTAAATGCGGATATTCGTGATGAAGCCGAAATTATCGGTACTGACGGCAAACCGCTTGCAGGCTATGAAGCGACTATTCCTGCGGATTACCGTGGTTTAGAGCGTTTCGCTGCACGTAAGAAAATCGTGGCAGATTTTGAAGCGTTAGGTTTATTAGACGAAATTAAACCGCATGATTTGAAAGTGCCTTACGGCGACCGTGGCGGTGTGCCGATTGAGCCGATGTTAACCGACCAATGGTATGTGAGCGTGAAACCGCTTGCTGATGTAGCAATTAAAGCGGTGGAAGATGGTGAAATCCAATTCGTGCCGAAACAATACGAAAACCTTTACTTCTCTTGGATGCGTGATATTCAAGATTGGTGTATCTCTCGCCAACTTTGGTGGGGACACCGCATTCCTGCGTGGTATGACGCGGAAGGTAACGTGTATGTTGCGCGTAACGAAGAAGAAGTGCGGTCAAAATACAACTTAGATTCTGCGGTTGAACTCAAGCAAGATGAAGATGTGTTAGACACGTGGTTCTCATCAGGCTTATGGACATTCTCAACTTTAGGCTGGCCAGAGCAAACTAAAGAACTCAAAATGTTCCATCCAACGGATGTGTTAATCACCGGTTTTGATATCATCTTCTTCTGGGTTGCGCGCATGATTATGTTTACGATGCACTTCGTGAAAGATGAAAATGGCAAACCACAAGTACCATTCAAAACCGTGTACGTAACAGGATTGATCCGTGATGAGCAAGGTCAAAAAATGTCTAAATCAAAAGGTAACGTACTTGATCCAATCGATATGATTGACGGCATTAGCCTTGAAGATTTACTTGAAAAACGCACCGGCAACATGATGCAACCGCAATTAGCGGAGAAAATCGCGAAAGCGACCCGCAAAGAATTCGCAGACGGTATTGCAGCTCACGGTACAGACGCATTACGTTTCACATTAGCTGCGTTGGCTTCAAACGGTCGTGACATCAACTGGGATATGAAACGTTTAGAAGGCTACCGCAACTTCTGTAATAAATTATGGAATGCAAGCCGTTTCGTCTTAACAAATGAAAAATTAGATTTAAGCGAAGGTGAGATCGAATTCTCATTAGCGGATCGTTGGATTCAATCTGAATTCAATCGCACAGTAGAAACGTTCCGTAATTCATTAAGCCAATATCGTTTCGACCTTTGTGCCAATGCGATTTATGAATTTACCTGGAACCAATTCTGCGACTGGTATTTAGAATTGACTAAACCAGTATTTGCCAACGGCAATACAGCACAAATCCGTGCAGCAAGCCAAACCTTGGTTCATGTGTTAGAAAAATTATTACGTTTAGCGCATCCGCTTATTCCATTTATTACCGAAGAAATTTGGCAAAAAGTGAAAGGATTTGTGGGCATTACTGCAGACAGCATTATGTTACAACCTTTCCCACAAGTAGAAGAAAACGGCTTTGATCCAGAAGCAGAAGCTGAAATTGAGTGGTTAAAAGAAGTGATCGTTGCGGTGCGTAATATTCGTGCAGAAAGCAACATCGCACCAAGTAAAGGCTTAGATCTGTTATTCCGTAATTTAAGCGCAGAAAACGCAAAAATTCTCGAAAAACAGACCGCTCTTTTAAAAGCCATGGCTAAATTAGATAACGTTCAAGTGTTAGCCGCAAACGAAACCGCACCACTTGCGGTAGCAAAACTCGTTGGCAATGCTGAATTGCTTGTGCCAATGGCTGGCTTTATTAATAAAGAAGCAGAGCTTGCCCGTTTAACCAAAGAGATTGAAAAATATCAAAATGAAGTTAAACGTATCAAAAACAAACTTAGCAACGAAGCTTTCGTGGCTAAAGCACCTGAAGCAGTGATTGCAAAAGAACGCGAAAAACAAGCGGAATACCAATCTGGATTAGAAAAAATCCAAGAGCAGTATAAAGCGATTGAGGCGTTGTAGTCTTTAAATAAAAAAAGCGGTCAGATTTAAAATCTGACCGCTTTTTTCTTTACAATACGCCAAAATTTTGTACAGCGTTTTATCTTATTTTTGTAAGAATAATTTTAAATACTTGATTGTTTAGCTCAAAAAACAATCTTTTTTACTCAAAAAATGTGATCTTGATCCAATTTTAGAAAATTGGTGCGATTCCTCCCATTGACACTATGAGTTTATTTTGTAATATTTGCGGCGTCTATTTCGGAGATTGAACTTTTTTATGAAAAATTGTTTCAATCAAAAATCGTAGGTAACAACCAAAAGGAATAACAATTATGAAAAAGACACTAGCAGCATTAATCGTTTCTGCAGTTGCAGCTTCAGCAGCAAACGCAGCAGTAGTTTATGATAATGAAGGTACTAAAGTTGAATTAGGTGGTTCTCTTCGTTTAATCATGGAAAAAGCGGATAAAAAAGTGTACGACGCCGCTAACCACTCAACCAAAAAAGCTAACTCTGCTTTACGTAATGCAGGTTCACGTTTTGGCGTTAAAGTAAAACACAATTTAGATAATGATTTCTATGCATTAGGTAACTTAGAGTTACGCTTTGATGATACAGCTTCACGTGATAAATTTGGTGGAGCTTATGCTAAACGTGCTTATGTAGGTTTAGGTAGTCAGTCAGTTGGTGAAATCAAATTTGGTCGTCAATTAACTATCGCGGATGATTTAAGCCAAGCTAATGACTATGAATATGGTTTTATTCCAAAAGGTGATTATATTCCTACTTCAGGTACTGGTGTAGTTCGTTATGACTATAAAGGTATTGAAGGTTTACAATTAAGTGCAAACTATAACTTCGGTCAACGTCATAATGAGAAAGGTCAAGATTTGCAGAAATTATCTGATCCAAAACCGTACATTAAAAATGCTTTTGCTTTAGGTGCATTATATACAGCTGGCGATCTTGATGCTCGTTTCGCTTATGGTCATACTAACTTTGAAACTAATGCAACATATAAACACCGTGTGGATGGTTTCTTAGCATCATTAGGCTATAAATTTGGTGATTTCACATTAACGGGTGATTTTGGTTATGCTCATGAAAAAGAAAATGATGCTAAAACTAACAAATTCTATGTATCTCCAGGTTTTGCATATCAAGTTACCCCTATGTCTCAAGTATATGGTAACTACCTATATGAACGCGTGAAAGGTGAATCTGATAAAGACAAAACTCACGCTTTCTTACTTGGTGCAGACTACAAACTTCATAAACAAGTTGTATTATTCGTAGAAGGTAAATATGTGACTACTAAAGAGTACGTTAATGATTCTTACGATGGTAAAGTTAAAGACAGAGCTATCGGTGTAGGTATGCGTGTATTCTTCTAATCTTTGATTAGAAAAGAATCTTAAAAGGCGAATCGAAAGGTTCGCCTTTTTGTTTATTTTTTTAAATCTCCCCAACCCCTCTTTACGAAAGAGGGGCTTTTTTATGATGTTGCTTTTAGTGGTTTTATTGGGAATGTATTTGAGAGGGTTAAGAACGGCGAACGTTTATGGGCTATTAAGCTCCCCCCTCTTTCGCAAAGAGGGGGCTAGGGGGAGATTTAACTACTGCAACTTATTTAAAATTAATCTCCCCAACCCCTCTTTACAAAAGAGGGGCTTTTTTTATGATATTGCTTTTAGTGATTTTATTAGGAATATATTTGAGAGAGTTAAGAACGGAGAACGTTTATGGGGCTATTAAGCTCCCCCTCTTTCGTAAAGAGGGGGCTGGGGGGAGATTTAATTATTTCAACTTATCCAAAACCAATTTCCCCATCATTTCAATATGTGCTTTTTCAGCATTCAATGCGGGGATATAGTGATAAGAGACACCGCCATGATTTAAGAATGTTTCTTTATTTTCAACCTCAATTTCTTCTAAGGTTTCTAAGCAATCCACCGAAAAACCTGGGCAAATTACCGCGATTTTTTGAATCCCTTGAGAAGCGGCTTCTTCTAAAAAGTGATCTGTATAAGGTTGTAACCATTCTTCTCGGCCAAAACGAGATTGGAAGGTCATATTCCATTGGTTTTCTGTGAGACCTAATTTATCCACAATGGCAATCGTGGTTTGTTTACAATGCTGACGATAATAATCGCCCATATTCTCATAACGTAATGGAATACCATGATAAGAAAAGAGCAAAAACTCATCTGGTTTTAACCGCATTTTGATGGAGTCTACCAACGCATTAATGTAGTTTTCATCAAGATGATAAGAATGAATAAACTCAAAAGGCACAATATTGCGTTCTTGTGCAATGGCACGATTAAACGCATCGATTAATGCGCCTGTTGTCGTGCTCGAATATTGTGGATAAAGCGGCAACACAATCATGCGTTCTACATCATTTTTAAGTAAATTTTTGACCGCACTTTGCATAGAAGGATTGCCGTAAGTCATGGCAATTTCGACTTGTGCATTGATACCTTGTTCAGTCAAATAAGCTTGTAAACCTGCTTGTTGTTGCGTGGTAATCGCAAGCAGGGGAGAGCCTTGTTCAGTCCAAATAGATTGATAATTTCGTGCAATGCGTTTAGAACGCATAGGTAAAATAATGGCTTTTAAAAGGGGATACCATTTCCAACGCGGCAAATCGACCACGCGAGGATCCATTAAAAATTCCCACAAATAACGAGAGATCGCCGCGGGTTGAGGGGCATCTGGCGTACCAAGATTCGCTAAAATGATGCCGATTTTTTTTGTTGTATTCATAAATGTTTGATAGAAAGCGTTAATCGAGAAACGCAACAGAGTTTATCTTGTTCATCGCGAATGTCAATTTGCCAAACATGGGTATTTTGACTTAAAGCAATTGGTGTTGCCTTTGCGGTAACAAAACCTTTTTTCACTGGGCGCAGATGATTGGCGTTGATATCTAATCCCAAGGCAACTTGGCCTTCTTCTATACAGAGAAATCCAGCCAATGAACCAATGGTTTCAGCCAACGCGACAGAGATGCCACCATGTAATAAACCAAAAGGTTGAGTGGTGCGATGATCAACGGGCATTTTTGCCTCAATCCAGTTTTCACCATAAGCTGAGATCTCAATACCTAAATGCCCAACAGCACAATGTTTCCCCATTTCATTAAGCTGCTCAAGGGTAAAGTGTTTTTTCCAAATCATATATTCTTCCTAGGTCTAATTTAAAATCTCAAGCAATGCTTGAACAGGGTGTTTTAAGATGGCTTTTTCATATCGCTTCACTTGGCTACGACAGGAATAGCCGGTTGCGAGACAATGATTCGGATCTTTACCTTGTAATTTTTTGCCCCATGATACGTCATAAATGTCTTTTGACATGGTTTGATTTTGAACCTCATGACCAAATACGCCCGCCATACCACAACAGCCGACTTTCTCAACGTTCAAGGTTTGTCCAAATTGCGCAAAAATATACTGCCATTCTTTTGGGCTGTTTGGCATAAAGGTGGATTCAGTACAATGAGGGAATAAATGCCACTCAAAAGTGCGGTCAGATTTTGCGATATTTTTCACCGCACTTTGTAATGTGTTACAGTCTAACTGATTGGTCAGCCATTCATGCGCTGTGAGTACATGGAAATCACCGCGAGAATCACCTAATGCTTCTTTATATTCATCACGATAAGAAAGCACAATAGCTGGATCTACGCCGACTAAAGGTACATTTAATTTGGCGACACGATTTAAAAATTCCGCTTGTGTTTTCGCGGTTTTACTAAAGCGAGCTAAAAAACCTTTAATATGCATGGCTTTGCCATTCGGTTTAAAAGGCAGAAGGATTGGATTGAATCCTAATTTTTGCGTGAGAGCCACGAAATCCCGTACTACTTTGGCATCGTAATAAGAGGTGTAAGGATCTTGTACGATAAAGAGCATATTGGCTTTTTCGGCGGTGCTAAGAGCTTCCAATTCTTCTAATTTTTTGCCTTGATAACCAATTTCCACTAATTGTTGTTGAAGGTTTGGCTCTGAAAGGAGAGGCAAATCTGTCATGCCAAGCGTTTTTTCAACCACGCTTTGAGTAACTTTCAGTTTGGTAAAATAATTGAATAATGCCGGTTGTTTTGCCATATAAGGTGCAGCAACTTCTAAATTCGCCACAAGATGATCTTTGGCTGGGTGCAAATAACGACTGTGGTAGAAATGGAAAAATTTCGCACGGAAACTTGGTACGTCAATTTTAATCGGGCATTGGCTTGCACAGGCTTTACAAGCCAGACAAGTATCCATTGCTGCTTTTACTTCATGTGAGAAGTCATATTCACCACGCCATTTTTGCACGCTATTGCGAAAACGTTCCACAAGTGCGGTCAGTTTTACTTGCGTTTTATGAAAATCTAATTGATCAGGCGATACGTTTTCATTCGCCATCAATCGCAGCCACTCACGCACCATAGCGGCTCGTCCTTTTGGCGAGAATACGCGATTTTTACTCACTTTCATGGAAGGGCACATAATGCTGTGCTCATCAAAGTTAAAGCAAAGCCCGTTACCGTTACAGTTCATCGCACCTTTGAATTCATCTCGCATTTGAATTGGGATTTGGCGATCATTGTCAGCACGCATTGGCGAGAGAATCGAATAGAGTTCAGCATTGCTATTAAGTGGCGTACAGATTTTACCTGGATTCAGACGATTGTTTGGATCAAATAAAAATTTCACATAACGTAATTCTTGCCAAAGTTCAGGTGTAAAGAATTTCTCGCCATAATGAGAACGTACACCTTTACCGTGTTCACCCCATAGCAAACCGCCGTATTTCACCGTGAGTTCAGCTACTTCATCTGAAATTAGTTTAAAGAGTTTGACTTGTTCTTTATCACATAGGTCTAAAGCGGGGCGAACGTGCAATACGCCAGCATCAACATGGCCAAACATCCCATATTGCAGATTGTGACTATCTAATAAGGCTCTAAATTCTGCAATGTAATCCGCAAGGTGTTCAGGTGGTACACAGGTATCTTCTACAAAAGGAATCGGTTTGGCTGCGCCTTTCGCATTACCTAATAGCCCCACCGCTTTTTTACGCATGGCGTAAATACGTTCAATAGAAGGCAAGTCAGAACAAAGTTGATAGCCGATAATATGATCTTTGCCTTGTGCAATTTTTTCATCTAATTGCTGACAAAGTGCGGTCACTTGGCTGTCTATTTTAGCTTGATTGTTGCCCGCATATTCAACAATGTTTAAACCAAGAATTGGATTTTGTTCTTCTTCTGTTAAAAGTTCTTTCACTGAATGCCAAATAATATCTTGCTTAGCAAGGTTCAGCACTTTGGAATCGACGGTTTCAACTGAAAGGGCATTGGCTTTCACCATAAAAGGTGCATTGCGAAGTGCGGCATCAAATGAGCTGTACTTCACATTAATTAAGGTGCGATATTTAGGAATAGGCAATAAATTGAGTTTAGCTTCGCAGATAAACGCAAGTGAACCTTCTGACCCCGTTAAAATTCGGGTGAGATTAAATTCACTTTCATCGTTATTAAAGACATTCTTAAGATCGTAACCAGTGAGAAAGCGATTGAGTTGGGGTAAATCTTGAATGATTGAGGCGCGCTTCTCTTTACAACGTTGGAAAATCGTTTGATGTAGCGTTTTTCCATTTTCTGCAAGTGGGTAGTTTTCTAAAACATCGTCGGATTTGACCGCACTTGTATCTAATATTTCACCATTCATTAAAACTGAACGTAATGCTAAAACGTGGTCGGAGGTTTTACCGTATTGTAATGAACCTTGACCGGAAGCATCGGTATTAATCATGCCACCTAGTGTAGCTCGATTACTGGTGGAGAGTTCTGGTGCAAAGAATAAACCGTGAGGTTTTAAAAATTGGTTTAGTTGGTCTTTTACTACACCTGCTTGAACGCGAACCCAACGTTCTTCTATATTAAGCTCTAAAATGCCTGTCATGTGGCGAGAGAGATCCACAATAATATTATTATTAATAGATTGCCCATTTGTGCCCGTGCCGCCACCGCGAGGTGTAAAGGTTAAGTGAAGGTATTTCTCTTTATTGGCTAATTTGGCGATGCGTACCACATCGGCAACAGATTTAGGGAATAAAATAGCCTGTGGAAGTTGTTGATAAACGCTGTTATCCGTAGCGAGACTTAAACGGTCGGCATAATTTGAGGCAATATCACCTTCAAAATGCTGTTTTTGGAGTTCGCTAAGATAATCACTTACCACATTATTAAGTTGTGGCACATTAGAAAGACGGGGCAACATAAAATCACTCACACATAAATATAAATAGAGAAGAAAGTGAATTTGATGATATATGAAGCTCAAAAAAAAGTCGATTTGAACAAAAGATATTTTTTGTTAGAATAGAAAACGGGTTAAAAATTAACCCGTTTTTTGTGAATGAACGTTCATTTTAGGGGTTGTTTGTCTATAAAATAATCAAAAAGGGCAAAAAAGGTTTGATCTTTGATGTTTTTATAGGATAATAACCATACTTTTGAACGTTCCTTTGGCTATGGCAAAGGAATTGAATTTGTCAAAAGGATAAGTTAGGGCAAATTCAAAACCCTAGTTAAGCAATGTTTAGAGTGTTTCTTTTTTATAAAGTTCACAATAAACAAGGAAACTTTTCTTAATTAATAACGATGACTAAATAGAGGACATCAAAATGAAAAAAACTGCAATCGCATTAGTCGTTGCTGGTTTAGCAGCAGCTTCAGTAGCTCAAGCAGCTCCACAAGAAAACACTTTCTATGCAGGTGTTAAAGCTGGTCAAGCATCTTTCCACGATGGTATCAAAGCTAACACTGATGCTACTAACCCTCGTAGCTTAGATTTCGGTACTGGTTACAACCGTAACTCTGTTACTTACGGTGTATTTGGTGGTTACCAAGTATTAAACCGTGATAACTTAGGTTTAGCAGTAGAGTTAGGTTACGATGATTTCGGTCGTGTTAAATTCAAAGATGCTGGTAAAGTAGTATTCAAACACACTAACCACGGTGCTCACTTAAGCTTAAAAGGTAGCTATGGTCTTGGTGGTTTAACTTCTGCTTTAGAAGGTTTAGACTTCTACGGTCGTGCTGGTGCAGCTTTAGTTCGTTCTGACTATAAATTCTACGATGAAACTACTGGTGCTCGTGAGCACGCATATGGTCGTCACAGCTTACGCGTTTCTCCAGTGTTCGCTGCTGGTTTCGAATATGCATTACCTTCATTACCAGAGTTAGCATTACGTCTTGAATATCAATGGTTAGCTCGCGTGGGTAAATTACGTACTCAAACAGGTCCAAATAGCTCAGTAGACTACAACCCATGGATCGGTTCTATCAACGCTGGTTTATCTTACCGTTTCGGTCAAGGTGCTGCTCCAGTTGTTGCTCCTGAAGTTGTAAGCAAAACTTTCAACTTAAGCTCTGATGTAACTTTCGCTTTCGGTAAAGCTAACTTAAAACCACAAGCTAAAGCAACTTTAGACGGTATCTATGGTGAAATCGCTCAAATCAACAACGCTAACGTAGCAGTTGCTGGTTATACAGACCGTATCGGTAAAGATGCACCAAACGTGAAATTATCACAACGTCGTGCAGACTCTGTAGCTAACTACTTAGTAGCTAAAGGTGTTCCAGCTCAAAGCATCTCTGCAGTTGGTCACGGTAAAGCTAACCCAGTTACAGGTTCTACTTGTGACGCGGTTAAAGGTCGTAAAGCGCTTATCGCTTGTTTAGCACCAGACCGTCGTGTTGAAATCGCAGTTAACGGTACTAAATAATTTTATTTAGTTATCCATTAACGGATTAACATTAGAAGACCTAAACTTCGGTTTAGGTCTTTTCTTATATAAATTAAACCTATAATTGAAGGAATTTTTGAATGAAAAAGTGGATTATCTTGATTATTATCGCCGTTGCTGCAGGTTTTGGCTTAATGTCTAGCTACAATGGCTTAGTAAAAGCAGAAACTGAAATTGATTCTGTTTGGGCTAATGTTGAATCATCTTATCAACGTCGTGCTGATTTAATTCCAAACTTAGTGAATACTGTAAAAGGTCAAGCTAATTTTGAACAGCAAACATTAACCAATGTAATTGAGGCTCGCGCAAAAGCAAGTCAAACTAAAATCGATCCGTCTAATTTAACGGAAGAACAATTAAACGAATTCCAACAAAACCAAAATCAAGTAGGTTCAGCATTATCTCGTTTACTTGTTACTGTAGAACAATACCCACAATTAAAAGCGAATGAAGGTTTTATGAACTTACAAGCGCAACTTGAAGGTACAGAAAACCGTATCAATGTCGCTCGTAATAAATTTAATGAAGCTGCACGTATTTATAATGAAAAAGTACGTCAATTCCCAACTAAATTAGCGGCAATGATTTTTGGTTTTAAAGCTAAACCTTACTTTAAATCAGCTACTGGCGCTGAAAACGCACCAACTGTAAACTTTAACTAAGGTTTATCTATGCCATTCTTTTCCAGAATTCCGGTAGATAAAAAGCAAATCGAGGCGGCGATTAGTCGCCTCGAAAGCTTAAGTTCGGCTGAGTTACGTGTTTATATTGAACGCAAAGTACCAAAGGCTTCAGCACAACTGTCTGCAATGGAACGTGCTTTAGAAGTGTTTGATGAACTGGAAATGCATAAAACAGCGGCACAAAATGCCGTGTTGATTTATGTGGGATATAAAAATCATCTCTGTGCAATCGTAGGTGATAAAGGTATTCATCAATTTGTTGATGTGGCTTATTGGCAGTTACAATGCGATTTAATGATTGAGCAGTTTAAACAAAAAGCTTATACACAAGGCATTGTCGATGCGATTGATCGTATCAGTGATATTTTATCTCGCCATTTCCCTATTCAGTCTGATGATGTGAATGAATTATCTAATGAGGTAATTATTAATGGCTAAGCTTTTATCTTTTATGAAAAGTGCGGTTGTTTTTAGCCTTGTTTTTTTTGCTCAAATGGTTGTTGCGGCAGAATTTCCGCCTACACCAAATCCTTTCCATTACATAAACGATTACACCAACACACTTTCATCAGAACATAAGCAAATTTTAGAAAATAAACTGATTGCTTATAGTAAAGAAACGAGTTCACAAATCGCTGTTGTTTTGGTTCCGACAACCGGTGAATATGAAATTGCTGATTATACCTTTGCTTTAGGTGATAAATGGGGTATAGGACGTAAAAATCTGAACAATGGCGTGTTGATGTTGATTGCGAAAAATGATCGCAAAGTCTTTATTGCAACTGGACAAGGTTTAGAAGGCGTACTGCCGGATGCTTTTTTATCGCAAGTCATCCGTTCGGCCATTTTGCCACAATTTAAACAAGGTCAATATGCCCAAGGTATTAATGACGGCTTAAACCAAATTATTGCGGCAAGTAAAGGCGAGTTTGATGCAGCACAAGTTGAAGAAGATGCGTTCGATAAGTACATCCCATTCTTAATGGTATTGGCGTTTATTGCTATTGTATTATTTGGTGAATTCCAATATCACAAAGATGAAGTATATATTAGCCCGAATCAACGTGACCAACTGAATAAAATCATTCGTCAAAGTACGATTTCTCGTCGCCGTGGTGGCGGTTCTGGTTTCGGAGGCGGATTTGGTGGAGGCTTTGGGGGCGGTGGTTCTTCCGGTGGTGGCTTTGGTGGCGGTGGCTTTGGCGGCGGCGGAGCCGGTGGAAGTTGGTAAGACCAAGTCTTTCACTCAGGTTCTATCTTATGCTAGAATAGCGCCCTATTCATACTTATTTGAACAAGGAACATTATGGAAACGTTAGACAAAATCAAAAAACAAATTGCAGAAAACCCAATTTTAATTTACATGAAAGGTTCACCAAAATTACCTTCTTGTGGTTTCTCTGCGCGTGCATCTGAAGCATTAATGAATTGCAAAGTGCCTTTCGGCTATGTTGATATTCTTCAACACCCAGATATTCGTGCTGAATTGCCGGCTTATGCAAACTGGCCAACTTTCCCACAATTATGGGTAGAAGGTGAGTTAATTGGTGGTTGTGATATTATTTTAGAAATGTATCAAGCTGGCGAACTTCAAACTTTATTAAGCGAAGTAGCGGCTAAACATCAAGCTTAATTGACGATAGATTACCAAGATAAACCTGCTTTTTAGCAGGTTTTCTTTTGCTCAAAAAATGATAAACCTGTTATAAAAATGTGATCAGATTAACATTTTTAAGTTAAATAACTTGTTGATAAAATTTCCTTACGTTAGACTACACCGCACTTAGTCGGGGTGCCAATATTAATGGCTGAGAAACACCCGTGAACCTGAAACAGATAATGCTGGCGTAGGAAACTAATTATCTCATTATGCTGTTTCGTTATGCAAAAATAAGGAGAACGCATAATGAACAAAACGCTTCCCATTTTAACCGCACTTTTCACCTTTTCCGCTTTCGCACAAGCTGCACCTCAAACATTAGATGTTTATACTTATGATTCATTTAGTGCTGATTGGAGTGCTGGACCAAAAGTAAAAGCAGCTTTTGAACAACAATTCCCGCAATGTAAGCTGAATTATGTGGCTTTTGACAATAATGGCACTTTGTTTAACCGTGTTCGTCTAGAAGGTAAAAAAATTAAGGCGGATGTGGTGCTCGGTTTAGATAGTTATCAAATTGAGGATGCACAAAAACTCAATATTTTTGAGCCAAATAAAGTGAATTTAAGCCAGTTACGTTTGCCGATTAAATGGGAAAATAATACGTTCTTACCATTCGATTATGCACAATACGCGTTTATTTATGATAAAAATAAACTGACTAATCCACCAAAGAGTTTAAAAGAATTAGTTGAGCGTCAAGATCTTAAAGTGTTATATCAAGATCCGCGTACAAGCAGTATTGGACGAGGCTTATTGCTTTGGATGAATGCAGTGTATCCAGAAGCAGATGTCGCAAATGCCTGGAAAACCCTTTCTAAACATACTGTCACGGTCACCAAAGGTTGGACTGAATCTTATGGGGCCTTCTTAAAAGGTGAAGGTGATGTGGTTTTAAGCGTCAATACTTCGCCGATTTACCATATTCTTTCTGAACAAAAAGACAATTATGTGGCAACGGAATTTGCAGAGGGTAGTGTATTACAAGTTGAAGTCGCGGCAAAAGTCGCTAACCGCAATAATGCCTGTGCTGATGAATTTTTAGGATTCTTACTTTCACCGCAAGCTCAAGCGGATATTGCTAAAAATAATGTGATGTTACCCGTGGTAGAGACCAATATCGAAAGTCATATTGATGCGCTTAATTCTCGCGCAAAATCAATGCGTATTTTAGATACCACAACGGTAACAAGTGAGCAGCTGAAAGGCTGGATCAATCAATGGCAAAAAGCCTTATCTAAGTAGTATTAATGAGCTTATTGCAACATCCGCATTTTCGTCCTCGCCATTATTTGGGTGGAAGTGCGGTCATTTTTTTCATTGTTTTACTCTATGGATTTTCACTTTCTGCTGTTTTTTCAGTTGGAAGTGATTATGCCTTATCTGATTTCTTAAAAGACGATTATTTGCATCAAGTTATCGCCTTTAGTTTCGGTCAGGCATTATTATCTGCCTTGCTTTCTAGCATAATTGGTATGTTATTTGCGCGTGCTTTTTTCTATTTAGATTTCAAAGGCAAATCGCTCATTTTACGCATTTTTTCCCTCACGTTTGTTTTGCCGGCATTACTGGCTATTTTCGGTTTGATTGGTATTTATGGCACAGCCGGTTGGCTAACACAACTGCTGCAAACCTTAGATATTTCGTGGAAACCCTCCATTTATGGTTTAAGTGGCATTCTCATTGCCCATTTATTTTTTAATATTCCTTTAGCGGCAAGAATGAGTTTGCAGGCTTTGCAAAGTGTACCAACCGAACAGCATCAACTTGCGGCACAATTGAATATCAAAGGTTTCACATTTTTCCGCTTAATTGAATGGCCTTATTTGAAAAGCCAAATCGTGTCTGCCTTTGTGCTGATTTTTATGTTGTGTTTCACCAGTTTTACGATTGTCTTGGCACTTGGTGGCGGGCCACAAAATAGCACACTAGAAGTCGCCATTTACCAAGCCATTTTCTTTGAATTTGATTTACCCAAAGCGGCACTTTTTGCGTTAGTGCAATTTGCGTTTTGTTTTGCGTTATTTTCGCTTTCACAATATTGGGCAAAAGCACCCGAAACCCAGATTTCGCAACGTTATCGATGGGTTTTGCCGTCTTCAAGTGCGGTCAAATTTGGACATGTTTTTGTCTTATTCTCGGTGTGCTTATTTATTTTAAGTCCCTTATTCAATATCGTTTTCCAAGGTTTATCTGCAACTCAATTATTTGGCTATTGGCAAAACCCACAATTATGGAAGGCACTTGCTTATTCATTAACCATGGCACCGACAGCCGGGATTTTATCGGTATTATTTGGATTCTTCTTATTGTTACTTTCCCGTCAACTGCAATGGTTATATCACCCTAAATTAGCCCACTTAATTTTAACGGGGGGAATGATGATTTTAGCCATTCCGACGATTGTCTTAGCTGTTGGCTTATTCCTTTGGTTACAAGATATTGATTTTTCAGCAGGGCATTTGTTTGTGGTGGTATCTGTTTGTAACGCCTTGGCTGCCTTGCCATTTGTGATCAAAATTCTTAATACACCAATGAATCAATCGATGCAATATTATGAAAAACTCTGTTTATCGCTGAATATTACAGGTTGGCAGCGTTTTCGTTTAATTGAATATCCGCTACTAAAAGCACCGTTGAAATATGCCTTAGCGCTCGCAACGACTTTATCACTCGGTGATTTTACAGCGATAGCCTTATTTGGTAGTCCTGATTTTACTTCGTTGCCTCATTTGCTTTATCAACAAATCGGACAATATCGAAGCCAAGAAGCGGCGGTGACGGCATTGATTTTATTGGGTTTATGTTTAGGTTTATTTATGTTTATTGAAGGGCAGAAGGAACAACATGATTAAATTAGATAATGTGGTCTTCAATTATCAATCCATGCCGATGGTATTTGATTTACATATTCAAGCCCAGGAAAAAATCGCCATCATTGGTGAAAGTGGCGCAGGAAAAAGTACCTTGCTGAATTTAATTGCCGGCTTTGAATATGCTGATAGTGGCGAGATTTGGCTAAATGGTGAAAATCATACCAAAACAGCACCTTTTGAGCGTCCTGTTTCCATGCTATTTCAGGAAAACAATCTCTTTACTCATCTTTCTGTAGAAGAGAATATTGCCTTAGGTTTAAAACCGAATTTAGCCTTAAATGCAGAAGAAAAAGCCCTTGTAGAACAAGCTGCAAGTGCGGTCAATTTACAGGATTTTTTAACGAGAAAACCGACCGCACTTTCAGGTGGACAAAAACAGCGAGTAGCGTTAGCGCGCTGTTTGCTACGAGATAAACCCATTTTATTATTGGATGAGCCTTTTTCAGCTCTTGATCCTAAATTACGCATTGAAATGCAGGATTTAATGGATCAATTATGTGAAGAGAAAAAACTCACCATGTTACTGGTGACGCATCAACCCAAAGAAATTGAACGGCATATTGATCGAGTGATTGAAATTCATCAAGGAAAAGTGATCTGATCTCTTTTTATCATATTGCAGAGTAATATGCTCAACTTAATCAAAGCGACATAGCTTAAACGAGGAAAATATAATGACCACAACAAATGTAGTACAGCTTTCATCTATTACACCCCATCCATCAGTAGAGTATTGGTCTGTTTGTAAAGTAGAAGCGTTGTTTGAAACACCTTTTTTAGAATTAGTCTATCGTGCGGCTCAAGTGCATCGAGAGCATTTCAACCCTGGCGCGATACAGTTATCGACGTTGATGTCGATTAAAACGGGTGGCTGTCCAGAGGATTGTGGTTATTGCCCACAATCAGCACGTTATCAAACAGGCGTACAAAATCAGCAGATCTTGGATATTGATGAAATTGTCGAAAAGGCCAAAATTGCAAAAGCTCGTGGAGCAGGACGTTTTTGTATGGGCGCAGCATGGCGTGGTCCTAAGCCTAAAGATATGGAAAAAGTGACGGCGATTATTCGTGCGGTAAAAGATATTGGCTTAGAAACTTGCGGGACCTTTGGGTTGCTGCAAGATGGTATGGCAGAAGAGTTAAAAGATGCGGGATTGGATTATTACAACCACAATCTTGATACCGCACCAGAGAATTACCACAATGTCATTGGTACACGCCGTTTTGATGATCGTTTAAGCACATTAGGAAAAGTGCGTCGTGTCGGTTTGAAAGTTTGCTGTGGCGGTATTGTGGGCATGAACGAAACCCGTAAAGAGCGAGCTGGTCTCATTGCAAGTTTGGCAAATCTTGATCCGCAGCCAGAGTCAGTGCCAATTAACCAATTAGTGAAAGTAGAAGGCACACCAATGGCAGATGCAGCTGATTTAGATTGGACAGAGTTTGTTCGCACTATTGCCGTTGCGCGTATTACCATGCCGAAAAGTTATGTTCGTCTTTCTGCAGGTCGTCAAGGCATGAGTGAAGAAATGCAAGCCATGTGCTTTATGGCGGGAGCGAATTCCATTTTCTATGGTGATAAATTGTTAGTGACAGGTAATCCAGAAGAAGATGGCGATCAGCTGCTCATGGCTAAATTAGATCTTGAGCCGGAAACGGAAGAAAATAGAAAACCACTCGACAGAAATTAGTCATAAAAAAAGTGCGGTGAAATCTACCGCACTTTTTATTGAGTCTTACTTCACTTGTTCAGTTAGGCAAGGCTGAATTTTATTTAGCATTTCTTTTAAAATACGCGCTGGAGCAGCCACGATGTTGCCTGAGCGTAAATAGCCATGACCCGCATTGAAATCACACACTAAACCGCCAGCTTCACGCACGATTAAATCACCCGCTGCGCAATCCCAAGGTTTTAAGCCCATTTCGAAATAACCGTCAACGCGACCTGAAGCCACATAGCAAAGGTCTAATGCGGCAGAACCCGTACGACGGAAATCTGCTGCTTCATCAATTAAGTTATTCATGATAGCAAATTGAGTTGGCATCAAGCTTGGTTGTTTGAATGGGAAACCGGTGGCTAAAATCGCCCCGTTAAGTTCATTTAGGCTATCGACACGTAAACGCACTTCATTTAATTTTGCGCCTTCACCACGCACAGCAGTGAATAATTCATTACGAATAGGATCGTAAACCACACCCACTTCGGTACGGTTTTTTACACGGATAGCAATAGATACAGAGAAATGTGGCAAACCTTTTACAAAGTTGGTTGTGCCATCTAGTGGATCAATTACCCATTGGATATCGCTGTCTTTACCTTCTAATGCACCACGCTCTTCACTGATAATTGTATGATCAGGATAAGATTTTTGAATGATTTCAATGATCTCAGCTTCAGCGGCTTTATCGACGCTGGTCACATAATCATTAATACCTTTTTTACTTGTTTGGATGTCATCACGGCGCTCATAGTTTTTAGCAATCACGTTGCCCGCTTTTCGTGCCGCACGAATAGCGATATTTAACATTGGATTCATATTTCCACCAGATTTTAAAGAACAGATAAATAGGTCGCCTATTATAAGGGAGTTTTAGTAAATAGCCAGTTGAAAATGTTTAATTCACGGTTTTTCCCGTTTTTTAAAGGAAATTTGCGATCAGTATCGCAAAAATAGAGTAGCTAATTTGGCTTTCTTCTAAAGGAATTTTAAAGTGCGGTCAAAAAAGAAGGCATTTTATGTATAAAGGGATAACCTTATTAGAAACCTTGATTGTATTATTTATTTTAAGCTTAACATTAGCGTTTGCATTGCCTAAATGGCAGAAAAATGATCCCAAATATTTTCTCGAAAAAGAGCAACAACGGCTTTATTTTTTCTTACGTAATATTCAAGCGAGGGCGGAAAACTCATCGGCGATTTGGTTTATTTTGGCCAATCGAGATTCAGCAAATCAACGTTGGTGTATCACAGCCCAAGTAAAAAGCGATCATTTTTGTGATTGTTTTCATCCCCATAATTGTCCTAAAAACCTTTATGCGCATTTTTACTATCCTTATTTTGAAGGCAAAACGATGCTAATTGGCCCTAAACTATATCCGTCAGAAGTGGCGGTGAAATTTAATGGGGCCAGAAATACCATGGAAACAAATTGTTTTATGTTACAGGCTGAAGAGCATCGAACATTGTTCTCTTTTTTCAATGTTGGCAGTATTAAATTAAAGTCTGATCAGGCAGCGAGTGCATGTACAAGATGAAACCATTAAAAGGCGAAACATTGGTGAGCTTATTGATTTCACTCGGCTTATCCGCTTTATTATTGTTATTGGTTGCTCAATTTTATGCCCAAACTCAGCAGCAAAATCAGCGTTTAATGTTACAACTCAAATTACAAGCTGAATTACAACGCACAATTCAACTCATCGGGAAAGATCTGCGCCGCGTAGGCTTTCGAGCCGCAAACCAAAAACTCATCGAAGATAATCTCGCTTTATTTGAATTAGACGAAAAGGGCACAGCAATAACCATTGCTCAAGCAGACAATGCGCCATTAAATAGTTGTGTCTTGTTTTTTTATGATTTGAATAGTAATGGCTGTATTGGTGAAAAATACACAAAAAATACCTGCGTAAATGGCATTAAAAATGTGGCAAAAAATATCGAAAAGGAGCTATTTGGTTACAAACTTAACGGGAATATGATCGAAACCAAACAAACCTATAAAAATGCGGTAAATGCAGATTGTCGCTCAGCAGAGTGTCAGCGTGCTTTAACGCAATCTACTTGTAACGCGGGTGGTGGATGGACAGATTTATTGGATGAAAAAGAGTTTGATATTTCTCAATTACGTTTTGATTGGTTAAAGGCAGGGAAAGGGATTGAAATCAAACTCGCGGGAAATCTTACAACACATAAGCATATTCAATATGAAACTTCGCTTGTGGTGCCTTTATTAAATCAAGAAGAATGATCATGAAAAAAGGGATGGTGACATTGGCGGCGCTAATTTTACTTTCGGGATTATTGGCATTGATCTTATTATTTGATGAACAGATCTTTGCATTTTTTCGATCTCAAATGAGTCAGCGAAAATATTATGTAGAACAAAGTCTTCCTTTACAGAAAATCAGTCAGCAGCAACAAACGCACATTTGCCAAAACTTGCCTTTAAATAGTTCTGAAAAAGTGAAACAGGTCTTTTTCGAGTCTTCAGGGGAAGAGGATAAAGTCGCCTATTCTGTTTGGTGTAAACGCGCTGAGTTATTTAAGAAATCACCCACAAAAGGCATTAATGAAAATATGCTGCGAGATTTTATTTCCAGCGAAAAACAAGCTGATTTTCAACCGCACTTTGTGAAAGTAGATACTACTTTAATTGCTCAAAAAACACCGCAAGTGTATTGGGTAACGCAAAGCCAATTAGAAATTAAAGGGAATGTAAGTGCTATTCTGCTAGTAGAAGGAGATTTAACTTTAACAGGCAAAGGACGAATTAGTGGTGCGGTGATTACAGGTGGTTCACTTAAGTTAGAGGAGGGCGTGACGGTGGCTTACGGTAAAGCCGTGGTAACAAAACTCGTACAAGAATATAGCCAATGGCGTTTGGTGGATAAAAGTTGGAGTGATTTAAGTGCGCAAGATCAAAGTGAATAAAGGCATGTCGTTAATGTCACTTTTATTAGCCTTATCGATTTTCAGTGGGTTATTTTTGATCTTTAACCGATGGACGAGCGAGCAACGGAAAAGTGCGGTCAGGATTTTTCAAGAATTTCAGGCGATTCAAATTGCTGAGAATCAGGCTCAACGTCAGTTTTTAGGCTTGTCTTGTGAAAATAGCGTACAACAAAATGGCATTCAATTTGCAATTCAATGTAATTATCATCAAGTGAATATACGCTATCCTCAAGGTGAATTTTTATTGAAAACCGAGTAAAATAACGCATTGTTTTTGCTTTCAAAAGGGCGTTACTTTGTTCGTTACTTATTATTCAAACCAACCAGAAATTCAAAAGGATATTTTAGTTTTGCTGTTGGAAAATTTACCGCAAGATGATCCGTTTCAATCTGACATTGTGTTGGTGCAAAGTCCAGGTATGGCACAATGGTTACAAATGGAAATTGCTAAAAAACGCGGCGTTGCAGCGAATTTTCAATTCCCCATGCCTTCCAGTTTTATTTGGAAACTTTACGCCGATAATTTGCCGAATGTTTCCACGCAAAACCCTTTTGAAAAAGATTCAACGTTATGGCGATTAATGCGATTAATCCCAACCTTTTTACAGCACAAAGAATTTGAACCATTAAAAAAATATTTAGCGTCCTCGCCAGCATCAGAACAGCAAAAACTTTATCAATTAAGCCTAAAAGTTGCTGATTTATTTGACCAATATCTCGTCTATCGTCCCGAATGGATTGCCGCATGGGAAGAAAATAACGATGAAAAGATCTTGGCTCAAATTAATCAGCAAAAGCAGGGGCTTTCGGCGTTAAATCCTACCTTTCTTTCTCAAATTAAAGGCAATATTCACTGGCAGGGAATTTTATGGCGAGCCTTGGTGGATGATATCCAACGTGATTTTGGTGGAAAAGCAAAACATCGTGCTGCCCTCAATCAACAATTTTTAGCATTATGTCGTGATCCCAATGCGACACTCAACTTACCAGAACGTATTTTTATTTTTGGTATTCCAGCATTACCAACGGTTTATCTCAATATTTTCCAAGGTATTTCAGCTAAAACAGACGTGCATTTATTCTTTAATAATCCATGTCAAGAGTACTGGGGCGATTTGCGAGATCTGAGTAAATCCTATTTATTAGAAAGACAGCGTTTCGTGCAAGAAAGTAATGATGTGAAGCCTTTAATTTCAGCCGAGCAAGTGTCATGGAAACCTGCTAACCTTGATTACACTAATCAACAAGAAGAATTGTTCAGCGGGAATCCGCTTTTAGCCTCTTGGGGAAAAATGGGACGGGATTTTCTCTACCAATTAGTGCGTGATGAGGAGAGTATTCAAGCTATTTCCCGTGATTACTATGCAGAACTTCCCGAAAAAACGTTGTTAGGGCAGATCCAAAATCAAATTTTGACGTTAAGTCATGGTGCATTAAATGTAGCGAAAAATGACCGCTCTTTGGTCGTGAAATCTTGCCATAGCGCAATGCGAGAAGTTGAAGTGCTGCATGATTATTTGTTGGATTTATTCAATCAAAATCAGCATAAGCCAAAAGAAGAACAGATTACACCAAAAGATGTGGTGGTCATGGTGGCCGATGTTAACCAATATACGCCTTATATTCAGGCTGTCTTTGGTGCAAATAGTGCGGATGCCCCCGTTATTCCATTCTCAATTTCTGACAGTAAATTGTCTGAAAGTGATGTGATCGTGTCGAGCTATCTTTCTCTGTTAAATTTAAGAGAAAGTCAGTTTGGCGCGGAAGAAGTACTGGCTTTATTGGATATTCCGGCTATCCGTGAACGTTTTAATATTGCCCTTGCAGATCTCGAGCAAATCCGTGAATGGGTGAAAGAGTCGGGTATTCGCTTTGGTTTAGAAAAATTGCAGAATACACTGAATTTTAACGCATGGCAGGCGGGACTTGAACGTATGACCTTAGGTTATGCGATGCGTGAAGAACAAGGCGTTTGGCAAGACAGTCTTGGACTTGATAGTAGCTATGGATTGAAAGGGCAGTTAGTCGGTGCGGTGAATCAATTTTTTACTGCCTTAAATAAATGGCATCAAGATTTGCAAAAGGCACACAATATTGAAAAATGGCGTGAAAAATTGACCGCACTTTTGACTGATTTCTTTGTGCAAAATGAAGAAACTGCGGATACTTTGTTTTATATTCAAGATTGTATCAATGCCTTTGCCGATGATTTGCAGACCGTCAATTTTGAAGAAACTTTGCAAGCGGATGTCATTGCGGAAGTGATGTCTGCTCGTTTAGAAGAAACACCAAACAGCCTTCGTTTCTTAGCGGGGAAAGTGAATTTCTGCACACTTTTACCAATGCGTTCCATTCCTTTTAAAGTGGTGTGTCTGCTCGGAATGAATGAGGCGGATTACCCACGCAGTCATACACCAAATAGTTTTGACTTAATGCAATATCATCATCAAAAAGGCGATCGTGTTCGTCGAGATGATGATCGTTACTTATTCCTTGAAGCCTTACTGGCCGCAAGATCCCATTTTTATGTGAGTTATGTGGGCTCTTCAATTATTGATAATCAACCTAAAGAACCTTCAGTATTGGTGAGTCAGTTAATTGATTATATTAATCATTATTCAGAAAATGGCTTAAGGATTGAACAACATCCAATGACGGCGTTTAGTCCAAGTAATTTCCAAAATGAAGGGAAAATTAACCGCTCTTTTGCAAAAAAATGGCTGCCGATTGCGCAATTCCAAGAAAGAAAATGTCATGAATTTGTTGTGCCGATGGGCGAAAATCAAGAGCCAATAACGGAAATTGAACTCGATCGTTTTGTGAGTTTTGTTGAAAATCCAGTGAAATTCTTTTTTGAAAAGCAGCTTGGCGTGTATTTCCGAGATGAAGATGATCGCATTGAAGAAAGTGAAAACTTCACGTTAAATGGTTTGGATCATTATCGCATTAGTAATGAGTTATTGCATTTAGAGGAAGCGCAATTTAACGATTATTTTGCCAAACAGCGAGTAAAAGGCATCATGCCACGCGGCGAGTTTGCGGAGGTTTGTGAACAAGATATTCGTGCTGATGTATTGGCTTTTAAAGAGAAAATTAAGGATTATTCTTCACCACACAGTGAGAGTGTCGATTTTGTGGTGGAAACGGCACAAGGCAATATTCGCTTATTTGGTTATATGGAGCCATTATTTGGTGATGAAAATCAGATAATCGAATGGCGATTTGCAAAATATAAAGAGCGTTATCGTATTCGCCCATGGCTTTATTATCTCATTCAACTGGCGACAAAAGAGAATTCACTGCCACCACGCATTATCGCTAAAGATAAGGATTTAACATTAAAAACAATAGAAAAATCAACCGCACTTGAGAAACTGAAAATGTATGTTGAGGCTTATTTACAGAGCCAACAACAAATTCAGCTCATTCCAACAGAAAATATAGCGAAGTTTATTGAAAAAGATGAAAGTGCGGTCAATTTTGACAATGTTTTAACGAATATTGAATCCCTTGCGAAAGATGATAACTATGGTTATAGAAAAGCCGATCCTTATTGGGCAAGGGTGTTAGGGCAAACAGAACAATTTAAATCGCAGGAAGGTATTTCACAGTTGGTGAAACAAACCACATCTTGGTTTGGAGAAATGTTGTCTTAACGCGGATCTTCAGATCGAAAAGATCCTGGATTTTTGATAAGATACTGACTTAAGAATCATTTTGAAAAGGAGCTAAAATGCGTTGTCCGTTTTGTTCAACTGAAGAAACTAAGGTGATTGACAGCCGTTTGGTTTCTGATGGGTATCAAGTGCGTCGTCGTCGAGAATGCGGGAATTGTCATGAACGCTTTACCACCTTTGAAACAGCCGAATTAGCGGTGCCAAAAATTATTAAAAATGATGGGTCACGCGAGCCGTTTAATGAAGATAAATTGCGTAGCGGTATTCAACATGCGTTAGAAAAACGCCCTGTAAGTTCGGATGATGTGGAAAAAGCCATCAGCCATATTATTATCCAATTACGTGCGACAGGTGAGCGCGAAGTGCCAAGTCATCTCGTGGGCAAATTAGCCATGAATGAGCTGAAAGAATTAGATAAAGTGGCGTATATCCGTTTTGCGTCCGTTTACCTGAGCTTTGATAATATCAATGAATTCACCAAAGAAATTGAAAGCTTAAAGGATTAGTATGAGTGATACCTTTTCCCCTGATGACGTGAAATTTATGCAACAGGCTCTTGAGCTTGCGGCAAAAGGGCAGTACACCACTACGCCTAATCCATCCGTAGGATGTGTGTTGGTTAAAAATGGTGAAATTGTCGGGAAAGGGTTTCATTTTAAAGCTGGTCAGCCTCATGCAGAACGAGTGGCGTTGGCAGATGCCGGTGAGAAAGCGAAAGGCGCAACTGCTTATGTGACGCTTGAACCTTGTTCTCATTATGGACGCACACCGCCTTGTGCATTAGGTTTAATTGAAGCGGGTGTCAGTCGAGTTGTCGCAGCCATGGCCGATCCTAATCCTCAAGTGGCGGGCAAGGGCTTAAAAATGTTAGCCGATGCAGGCATACCAAGTGCGGTCAATTTATTGAACGAACAAGCAGAAGCTTTAAATAAAGGTTTTCTTAAACGTATGAGAATCGGTAAGCCTTATGTGCAGCTAAAACTAGCCATGAGTTTAGACGGCCGAACAGCTATGGCGAGCGGTGAAAGCAAGTGGATCACGGGTGAAGCCGCTCGTGCAGATGTACAAAAAATGCGAGCCAAAGCGACCGCACTTTTATCTACAAGTGCTACCGTGTTAGCCGATGATCCAAGCTTGAACGTGCGTTGGAATCAATTCCCCGATGCTCTAAAAGCGGAATATGCTGAAGATACTGTGCGTCAGCCTATTCGCATAATCTTAGATTCTCAAAATCGAGTTCAACCAAACCATCAATTATTCCATACCCATTCGCCAGTTTGGCTTGTGGGTTCAATTCCACGGGATATGTCTGTATTCCCTGATTTCTGTGAGCAAATGTTACTACCAGAAAACTATGATTTTGATCTATTGATGACAGAATTAGGCAAGAGACAAGTGAATTCTGTTTGGGTTGAAGCCGGCGCCAATTTAGCGGGAAGCCTGATTGAACAACATGCTGTAGATGAATTAATTATTTATGTCGCCCCAAAACTCTTGGGAGATAACGCTCGAGGATTATGCCAACTTCCGCATTTGGAAAAACTTGCTGATGCCCCATTGTGGCAACTGCAAGAATGTGAAAGAATTGGGGATGATTTAAAGCTCAGTTATTTACCTAACTTATTAATAAAAGAATAAAAAATGTTTAAAAAACTTTTCCACTCCGCCCTTTGGGGGCTTGCTGCGGCAGGTGTTATTTTATTTGCCGTTCCTAAGCTCAATAACAGCAGCCTTTTTTCTGCTGATGATATCGTTTCGTTTAATAGTGCCGTGAGAATTGCTTCTCCAGCCGTCGTGAACGTGTATAACCGATCTTTTTCTTCTGCCAGCATTAATGATAGCGATCAATTACAGGTAAATAACTTAGGTTCTGGCGTGATTATGACCAAAGACGGTTATATTCTCACCAATAAACACGTTATTCAAAATGCCGATCAAATTGTGGTGGCATTGCAAAACGGCAATATTTATGAAGCGAATTTAATCGGTTCGGATAATTTGACAGATCTTGCGGTATTAAAAATCAAAGCAACCAATCTTTCTACCATTCCACAAAATAAAGAACGCCAAGTACGAGTTGGTGATATTGCACTGGCTATTGGTAACCCGTATAACCTCGGTCAAAGTGTTTCTCAAGGGATTATCAGTGCGGTAGGGCGTAGTGCCGTAGGGGATTCTTTAGGTCGTCAAAACTTTATTCAAACAGATGCATCAATTAACCGCGGTAACTCTGGTGGTGCGTTGATTAACTCAGCTGGCGAATTAGTAGGGATCAGCACGTTAAGTATTGGTAAAACAGCCAATGAAATTGCAGAAGGTCTGAATTTTGCGATTCCAATCAGCATTGCCAATGATGTGTTATATAAAATTATTCGCGATGGACGCGTGATTCGTGGTTATTTTGGGGTACAAAGTGAAATCACCGCTAATTCAAATGGTGGTATCGTGATTACAGGCGTGACCGCCAATAGCCCTGCAGCGAAAGCGGGCATCCAAGTAGGTGATGTGATTTTACGTTTAAATAAACAAGATAACCTGTCTATTCGTGAAATGATGCAAATTATCAGTGATACTAAACCGAATACTGAAGTCATCGTTACCATTTCTCGCTTAGGTAAAGTGATTGATCTCCCTGTGATTATTGAAGAGTTCCCGTCTAATTAAGGATATATTGTGGAAGTTAAAACCAGTCACTTTTTTGCCTGTTTAGATCGTCTTCGTTTAATTCAGCGTTGGTCATTGATGCGCAATATTGAAAAGGAAAACTTAGCAGAGCATAGTCTGCAAGTTGCCTTTGTGGCACAAGCCTTAGCCATTATTAAAAATCAATTTTTTGGTGGGGAAGTGAATCCTGAGCGTATTGCGGTAATGGCGATGTATCATGATACCTCTGAAATCTTTACTGGTGATTTGCCGACCCCAATTAAGTATTTCAATTCTGAAATCACCCATGCTTATAAAGATATTGAAGCGGCTGCAGAATTGCATTTAATTAGTTTGCTCCCGACTGAATTACAAGAGAGTTTTGCACCATATTTAGATAGTGAGCAATTTAGCCCAGAAGAAAAGCATCTAGTAAAACAAGCGGATTTGATTTGTGCTTATATCAAGGCTCAATTTGAATTAGAGCATGGTAACCATGAATTTAAAACCGCCAAAAAACGCTTAGAAAATCTAATGGAACAATGGCACAGTCAAGAAATGGATTATTTTTTACAGGTCTTTTTGCCGAGTTTTGGACGCTCGATTGATGAGATTGCGTTATAAACGAAAATAAAAAAGTGCGGTGAATTTTGACCGCACTTTTTGTTTCTGAGGTTATTTCAATGTGGCCAAAATAATCTGTTCTGGATCCACGTGTAACCACACCTCTTGTCCCACTTTCCAACCATCTTTGCTATGAATACTGGCACAAAATTCAGTTGAGCTGTCCTTTAATTGCACAATGGCTTCTTCGTTTTCCATTGAAAGAATAGTCGCTTGGAAAAGGTTATTTTTTTCTTCTAATGGGGTAGCACTAATTTTCACCCAAGGGGCTTTAAACATGACCATTACTTCTTTTTCAGTAATGAGTCTGAGACGCTCAGCACTGCGCATTGTGATCGAAACGTGTAATGGGTGAGCTAAATCCAGAATATTTACTGCAACAATGCAGCGAGAGTCCACAATATGTTGACTTGCAACCTTACCAAAAAATTGATTGCGTGCGCTACTTTGTAAGGAGAATTTTGCCGTTGCTGAAAGGAGACTGTTTAGCGGGATCGTCTCATCTTGCAGAATATGAAAGGCGTGCTCTTGCGTTTGTTCGAGCAAATCATAAAGCTGCAGTAAACGCTCGGCATAAGTGGTTAATGAGGTACCGCCCCCATTTTTCCCACCGATATTACGTTCTAAAAGCGGTTTTGGGCTGATTTTATTCATTGCCTCAAGGTGATCCCAAGCACTTTTGTAGCTTACTTTGGCGTTTTTGGCTGCTTGGTTGATTGAGCCACATTCTTTAATTTCTTTTAAGAGGCGAACACGTTTTGGATCAATAAATAATTCTTGATGAAGTTTGATCGTCAGTAAAATTTCAGTTTGTTTCATCATCTCCTCCTAATACACAATTCTGTTTATTTTACTTGATCTTTAAGTTTTTCTGTATGCTTATTTAAAAATTCACGTTATAATTTATTCGCAGTATATTTTTTTATATATAGTTTCATTTATATAGGAGATAAATAATGAAATTAACTAAATTTGCAACCGCACTTTTAATTGCAGGGATGGGGGTATCTTTTGCTGCATCAGCAAAAGTGACTGTGTTTGCTGCCGCTTCAATGACTGATGCGTTACAACAAATTGCAGATCAATACCAAACTGAAAAGCCAAATAATACCGTCGTTTTCTCTTTTGCTTCTTCTTCTACCCTTGCAAAACAAGTTGAAGAAGGTGCACCAGCAGACTTATTTATTTCAGCTAGCAACAAATGGATGAAATATTTATCAGATAAGAATCTTACTGTTAAAGAGACTGAGAAAGTCATAGCTGGCAACGAATTAGTGTTAATTGCACCAGCCAAAAGTGCCACTAATTCAGTAGATATTGCAAAAGGTGAATGGATCAAAGGTTTAAAAGACAGCTATTTATCTGTGGGTGATCCTGCGCATGTTCCTGCAGGACAATATGCTGAAGAGTCATTAACCAAATTAAATTTATGGGATCAAGTTAAAGATAAGTTAGCGCGTGCGAAAGATGTGCGTGGTGCGTTAGCCTTAGTTGAACGCGCTGAAGCCCCTTATGGTATCGTGTATAGCACTGATGCAAAAGTGAGTAAAGACGTGAAAGCAGTAGGTGTATTCCCGAAAGATAGTTATAAACCGGTTGAATATCCCGTTGCGATTTTAAAAGATCATGACAATGCGGATACCCGTGATTTCCTTAATTACTTAGAATCGAGTGCAGCGAAAAAAATATTTGTTGAATATGGTTTCTCTGTGAAATAATGAGCTCAGACTTTATAAAGAAAGGACAGGAAACTGTCCTTTTTGTTATCTCTAAAGAAATTTCGTCATATCGATATATACACAAGGAAATATTTTGCTCTCTTGGTTTCAATTAAGCCCGATGGAATGGGATGCGATTCACTTAAGCATGAGTGTCGCATTGAGTTCTATGCTTTGGAGTTTGCCTTTTGCGATTTTTATCGCTTGGTTACTGGCTCGTAAGGAATTCTACGGTAAGTCACTGATTACAGGGATTATTCATCTACCTTTGGTGTTACCGCCAGTGGTAATCGGCTATTTATTATTAGTCGCCATGGGGCGTAACGGTTTTATTGGCAAGTATTTATATCAATGGTTTGGTGTATCCTTTGGCTTTAGTTGGAAGGGAGCGGTATTAGCTTCAGCGGTGGTGGCATTTCCATTGGTTGTGCGGGCGATTCGTCTTTCCTTAGAAAGCATTGACTTTAAATTAGAGCAAGCCGCACAAACGCTTGGCGCTTCGCCTTGGCGAGTCTTTTTTACAATTACATTACCTCTTTCTCTTCCAGGTGTATTGGCGGGTTTAGTATTAGGTTTTGCTCGGTCTTTAGGGGAATTTGGTGCAACCATTACCTTCGTTTCCAATATTGCGGGGGAGACCCAAACCATTCCTTTAGCGATGTATTCATTTATCCAAACACCTGGCGCAGAAGCACAAACTGCACGCCTTTGCTTGTTTGCGGTGATTCTTTCATTAATTTCTTTATTGCTTTCCGAAGCCTTAAGTAAACGGATGCAGAAAAAATTGGGGCAGGGCGATGCTACACATTAATGTACAACAACAATTAGGTCGTCTGACCTTACGTGCGGATCTGCAACTGCCAACTCAAGGTGTGACGGCTATTTTTGGTTTGTCAGGTTCGGGTAAAACCTCATTGATTAATTTGGTGAGTGGTTTAACTCATCCTGATCAGGGATTTATTCGTTTAAATGACCGCACTTTGGTGGATGTAGAGAACGGTGAGAATCTCCCCGTGCATCAGCGCAAAATTGGTTACGTATTCCAAGATGCCCGTTTATTTCCGCATTACAACGTCAAAGGCAATTTACGTTATGGCATGAAGCATGTCAGCCGTGAAGACTTTGACTATATCGTTCAGCTACTTGGTATTGAACCGTTACTCAAACGCTATCCGCTTACTTTATCGGGTGGCGAAAAACAACGTGTAGCGATTGGGCGAGCCTTATTAACAGATCCTGATATTTTGTTAATGGATGAACCGCTTTCAGCTTTAGATGTGCCTCGCAAACGTGAGCTTATGCAATATCTGGAAAGTCTATCTAAAGAAATTAATGTGCCGATTTTATATGTGACGCACAGTTTGGACGAATTATTACGTTTGGCCGATCGCGTTGTGCTGATGGAAAACGGCAAAGTGAAAGCCTATGACTCCTTAGAAAATGTGTGGAACAGTCCGTTATTTGTCCCTTGGAAAGGCGAATCGGAACAGAGTAGTGTATTGGCGTTGCCAGTATATTTACATAATCCAACCTATAAAATGACCGCACTTTCTTTGGGCGAACAACAGCTTTGGATTAATGAAGTACATCATCAAGCGAATGAAAAAGTACGCGTCTGTATTTATAGTTCCGATGTGTCACTTACTCTCAGCAAGCCAGAGCAAACGAGCATTCGTAATATCTTACGTGGGCAAATTGTCCAAATCATTCCGCAAGAGAATCGCATTGACATTGCGGTGTTGGTAGAAGGGCATAAAGTTTGGGCAAGTATCAGTAAATGGGCGTTTAATGAATTGCATTTTGCTCAAGGCATGGATGTTTATGTGCAAATAAAAGCGATTTCTGTCGTGTAAAGTCATTACTTATAAAATAAAAGTGCGGTCAATTTCAAAACAGTTTTAAAATTGACCGCACTTTCTGTTTAGGATTACTTACCTAAGTTATCAAAGAATTTCTTCACACCGTCTAAAAAGCTTGAAGATTTCGGGCTATGAGATTTTTGCCCTTTCAAACTTTCTTCCAGTTTTTCTAATAATTCTTTTTGTTCTTTATTTAAGTTTACCGGTGTTTCAATCACCACGCGGCAAATGAGATCGCCTGCGTAGCCGCTACGTGTAGAGGTCACCCCTTTACCACGCATACGGAAGAGCTTGCCTGTTTGGGTTTCCGCAGGAATTTTGAGTTTCACTTTACCGTCTAAGGTTGGAACTTCAATTTCACCCCCTAACGCTGCCATTGAGAAACTGATTGGCACTTCGCAGTAGAGGTTGTTTCCATCACGTTCAAAGATATGATGTTCTTTAACATGAATTACCACATATAAATCGCCTGCTGGTGCACCATTTTCACCCGCTGCGCCTTCACCGCTTAAACGTAATTGATTGCCGGTATCCACACCTGCTGGGATTTTAACGGAAAGGTTTTTCTTCTTGTGAACACGACCTTCGCCATGGCAGCTTTTACATGGTTTTTCAATTTTCTTACCAGAACCATGACAAGTAGGACAAACGGCTTCAGTTACGAAGAAACCTTGTTGGCGACGAATACGACCTGAACCATGACAGCTTGGGCATGTCTCAACTTTTGATCCTTTTTCTGCGCCAGTACCATCGCAGCTATCACAGTGAGCAAGCGTATTGATTTGGATGTCTTTGGTTGTACCTTTTACGGCTTCTTCTAATGTAATTTGGATGTCATAACGTAAATCTTCACCGCGTACTACACGTTGACGACCACGTCCACCACCGCCAAAGATATCACCGAACATATCACCAAAAATATCACCGAAATCAGCGCCGCTGAATCCGCCACCGAAGCCACCGCCTCCCATGCCACCTTGTTCAAAGGCTGCGTGACCGTATTGATCGTAAGCGGCACGCTTTTCTTTATCGCCTAAGATTTCATAGGCTTCTTGGATTTCTTTAAATTTTTCTTCTTTGGCTTTATCACCTTTGGTTCTATCAGGGTGATATTGCATGGCGAGTTTTTTGTAAGCACGTTTAATTGCTTTTTCATCTGCGCCACGTTCAACACCAAGAACGTCGTAATAATCTTTCTTTGCCATAATGTTTTCGTTTTCCGTTTAAAAATATAAATTTAAAAAATTTTATTTTGTTATTGTGTGGTACTGCATAACAACATACCTAACAATAAAAATGATGCCGAAGGCAGAAATATCAAGGGTAAATACGTTAATTTATACTTGTTTTTGTTTGCTTACTATTAAGATAAGTAAACAAATAAAAATAAGCGATAAGCTGAACGCTTTTATCTCTCTATTTAAAGTGGCAGGCAATTTGCCTGCCTTATAATACTTATTTCGCTGCAGCAAATGCTTGCTCTAAGTCAGCTAAAATATCTTGGATATTTTCAATACCGCAAGAAAGACGAATAAGTCCTGCAGAAATACCAGCTTGTTCTAGTTCAGCTTCACTTAATTGGCGATGTGTTGAAGTCGCTGGATGTAACGCACAAGTACGAATATCGGCTACGTGTACTTCACGTGAGGTCATTTGTAACGCGTTTAACCATTTTGCCGCAGTTTCTTTGCCACCTTTAATCTCAAAGGAAATGACACCACACAAACCGCTAGGTAAATATTTTTGTTTGAGCGAGTAATCTGGTGAGCTTGATAAGCCTGGGTAATTCACTTTAGCGACTTGCGGATGTTTTTCTAAAAACTCGGCTACGGCCTGTGCATTTTCATAATGACGTTGCATGCGAAGAGCAAGGGTTTCCATGCCTACATTCAACAAGAAACTATTTTGTGGGGCAGGAGTAGCACCTAAATCACGCATTAATTGTACACGTGCTTTGACAATATAAGCCGCAGGACCAAAGGTTTCTGTATAAACTAAACCATGATAAGTTTGGTCTGGCGTGCTTAATTGCGGATATTTGCCGTTATTCCAATTAAAGTTACCACCATCAGTAATGGATCCACCTAAGGCAATAGCATGACCATCTAAATATTTAGATGTGCTGTGAATGACCACGTTTGCGCCAAATTCGATTGGGCGACAAAAATAAGGGGTGGCAAAAGTGTTATCAATTAATAATGGCGCCTCTGCAGCTTTCGCTAAGGCAGCAAATTTTTCAATATCTAATACTCGTAAAGCAGGGTTAGCAATAGTTTCAGCAAAAACAGCTTTTGTATTTGGACGAATCGCTTTTTTGAGTTCTTCAAGCGGTAAGTCTTGATCCACAAAACTCACTTCAATGCCCATTTTTTTGAATGTATGGGCAAATAAATTGTAAGTACCGCCATATACATAAGAAGAGGAAATAAAATGATCACCGGCTTCTAAAATATTCAACATCGCATAGAAAACCGCAGATTGACCAGAAGCCGTACACATTGTTGCAACGCCACCTTCAAGTGCCGTAATTTTTTCTTCCGCAGCATTTGTCGTTGGGTTTGCTAGGCGAGTATAGAAATAACCTGCAGCTTGTAAATCAAATAGCTTGCCAATTTCTTCTGCAGAATCGTAGGTATAAGTCGTGCTTTGTACGATAGGTTGAACACGTGGCTCACCGTTTTTAGGGCTGTAGCCAGCATGGAGGAATTTCGTTTCGAATTTCATTGTTTTTTCCTTTGTTGTGTTTGTTTTGGGATAAAGTGCGGTCGTTTTTTATAAAATTCTACGCACTTTGAGCTTAGCAATGTGGTTCAACAGCGATATAAATTTCTACCAAACCATCAGGGTGGTATTTTTCAAAATCCACCGAATAAGCCCGCTTAAGTAAACCTTGTTGTTCTTTTTTCCAGATCAGTTGCCATGTTTGATAAATTTCATCTACTTTGCAACGAAAAACTTCGTAGAAACTCAAATCTTCAATTTCAATCACCGGGATATCTGTTTCTAATACTACTTCACTTGCAATCGCAAAATCATAGTCAGCTTGGTAATTCGTAGCATAATTAAAATAAATGCCATAACAACAGTGACCTTGTGGTAGTTTATTGAGGTTGTTTTGCCAAAGGGACAGGATTATCTCATCTGCTATGTTATTATTTAAGCGTTGCTGTACGATTGGGTAGAGTTTTAACGCCATTTATCCTCCAGGTTTATTTTTCCTCACTTCACTTTATTTAAATAAAGTGAAGTGAGGAAAAATTGTGGTTGATGAATACACCAAAAGGGCGTATTGCTACGCCCTTCTATTTTAGTGAGAGTGAAATTACTTATTATCTTTCACTTCTTCAAACTCAGCATCAACGACATCATCATTTGGTTTGCTGTTGCTTTGAGCTTGTTGTGCATCAGCTTGTGGTTGTGCAGCTTGAGCAAGTTTTTGAGCCACTTCTGCAAGTGCTTGAAGTTTAGCTTCGATTGCTGCTTTATCTTCGCCTTTCGCTGCAGTTTCTAAATCGCTTAATGCGCTTTCAATTGCTGCACGATCTTCAGCTGGAACTTTGTCACCGGCTTCTTCTAATTGTTTACGTGTGCTGTGTACAAGGTGATCTGCTTGGTTGCGAGCTTGTACTAATTCTTCAAATTTACGATCTGCTTCAGCGTTTGCTTCTGCATCACGAACCATTTTTTGAATTTCTTCATCACTTAAACCTGAAGAGGCTTTGATGGTGATTTGTTGTTCTTTGCCCGTACCTTTATCTTTCGCAGAAACATGGATAATACCGTCAGCGTCGATATCGAAGGTTACTTCAATTTGTGGCATACCGCGTGGAGCTGGGTTAATGCCTTCAAGGTTGAATTGGCCTAAAGATTTATTCGCTGATGCTTGTTTACGTTCGCCTTGTAATACGTGAATGGTTACTGCACTTTGGTTATCTTCTGCAGTTGAGAACACTTGTGATTTTTTAGTTGGAATCGTCGTGTTTTTCTCAATTAAGGTAGTCATCACACCACCCATGGTTTCGATACCTAAAGATAATGGTGTTACGTCTAACAATAAGACATCAGTTACATCACCTGCTAATACACCACCTTGAACTGCAGCACCGATAGCAACGGCTTCATCCGGGTTCACGTCTTTACGAGGCGCTTTACCGAAGAATTCTTCTACTTTTTGTTGTACTAATGGCATACGGGTTTGACCGCCCACTAGGATAACATCATCAATTTGTGATGCACTTAAACCCGCATCGTTTAATGCAACTTTTACAGGTTCAAGTGATTTCGCCACTAAATCTTCTACTAAAGATTCTAATTTAGCGCGAGTTAATTTGATGTTTAAGTGTTTAGGACCTGTAGCATCTGCAGTGATGTAAGGTAAGTTCACATCAGTTTGTTGTGCAGAAGAAAGTTCAATTTTCGCTTTTTCACCTGCTTCTTTTAAACGTTGCATTGCAAGTGGATCGTTACGTAAATCAACGCCTTGTTCTTTTTTGAACTCATCTACTAAGTAGTTGATTACACGGTTGTCGAAGTCTTCACCACCTAAGTGAGTATCACCATTGGTTGATAATACTTCAAAGGTTTTTTCGCCGCCTACTTCATCAATTTCGATGATAGATAAGTCGAATGTACCACCACCTAAGTCATATACTGCGATAGTTTTGTTGCCTTGGCCTTTATCTAAACCGTAAGCTAATGCTGCTGCAGTTGGTTCGTTGATGATACGTTTAACTTCTAAACCAGCGATACGACCCGCATCTTTTGTCGCTTGACGTTGAGCATCGTTAAAGTATGCTGGAACGGTAATTACTGCTTCAGTTACTGGCTCACCCAAGAAATCTTCCGCAGTTTTCTTCATTTTTTTCAATACTTCTGCAGAGATTTGTGGAGGTGCAAGTTTGTCACCTTTTACATTTACCCAAGCATCACCATTGTCTGCTTTAGTGATTTCAAATGGCATAATGTCGATATCACGTTTTACTTCAGCATCTTCAAAACGACGACCGATTAAACGTTTGATTGCAAATAGTGTATTTTTCGGGTTGGTCACTGCTTGGCGTTTTGCCGGTTGACCCACTAAAATTTCGTTATCATTTGTATAAGCAATAATTGACGGAGTAGTGCGATCACCTTCTGCGTTTTCAATTACGCGTGGTTTGTCACCATCCATTACTGCCACACAAGAGTTTGTTGTACCTAAGTCAATACCAATAATTTTTCCCATTTTGTTACTCCTAAGTAAATTTTAAATTCGTTGTAAATCATTACGATGAATAAGATGTGGATACTTTTCCGCATTTCAAGAGGCAAGATTTAAATTTTTTCTTCCTTTTAAAGTGCGGTCATTTCCGTTCTTGTTTCACAAAATAAGTCCAGCTGAACAAAGTTCAAGGGGGAAATATAAAATTATTTTGAAAAAATAAGAAAAAATTTGTGTTTTGTGGTAAATTGTCGACAATTTTAATCATCTATTAATTTAACAAAGGAATCGAAATGAAAAAATCAGTCGTAGCATTAGGTGTGATTGTGGCTCTCGGTGCGGTAGGTGTCGGTGGGGCTTGGTTTACCGGGGAAAAAGCACAAACTGAATATTTACGCCAAATTGAATTAGCAAATAAACAAGCTCAAGCTTTAGGCTTATCTGATTCATTTAAAGTTGTTTATCAAAATAAACAGTTTGAACGCGGTTTCTTTACCTCTCAAGTAGAAGATGAAGTGGTTATTTCTTTACCTAAAGAAGGGAAAGTATTCACTATTCCCCTTTCAACGAAACTTTATCATGGCCCATTTCCGCTTAATCAGCTAGAAAAATTCAACTTTGTTCCAACTATGTTTTCAGCACAAGGTGTGATTGGTAAAAATGAAACAACCCAACCTTTATTTGATTTACTTAAATCAGATAAGCCAGTTCAATATCAAGCCTCTACTAGCTATAGCTTAGCAACAAAAGGTAAAGTTGAACTAGCTGCTGGGGAAGTGACAGATCCAAATTCTCCACAAAATAAATTAGCTTGGTCAAATATCAATATAGGTTTTGATGTTGATAAAGATCGTGCGGGTAAATATGATCTGGTTTCAGATGAAATAAGCTTCAATTCAAACTTTGATAATATTGAAATAGAAGAGAGCAAAGATGTTGTTATGCCCAAATCAGTAACAATGAAAATGAAAGGCTTGAAATTTGAAACCTCATTCAACCCAACCAAGTGGGCTTATATTTATACGGGAAAAAGCGTTTCTTCAGCTGAAAGTATCGAAATGACTAACACCAATTCTTTAGACGATACGGTTTCTATTATTTACAAGGGGACTAAAGGAACATCTGATATTTCACTTAATGGTGATTTTTTGAATCTTAAAGGTGAAAATACGGTAGACTCGATAGTTATTGATGGGAAAGATTTTGGAAAATTAACTTACAATAGCGAGTTAAATCATATTGAAGCAAATGCAGCAAATGCGTTAATTGAAGCACTCTTCACCGTCTTCAAATCAGTAAGTGATGATGAAAATGCGAATCAGGAAATGGTCTCTGAAATTTTAAGTTCATGGGCTGAAAATCATGGTATGGCTATTTTTAATAATCAACCTCAAATTAAACTAAACCCTATTTCAATTTCAAATAGTCAGGGTAAAGTCTCATTAGATTTAAATGTGGCGTTAGCGAAAGATCCGAAATTTGATTTAATGGCGGGGAGTTTATATAAACAGTTTACAGATTTTGCAGTGAATATTCATGTGGATAAAGCAACTGTAGAAAAACTTATGACACAATTAGATCCAGAAGCAGATAAAGCGTTGATTAAAGCACAAATTGAAGAGCAAGCTAAACAAGCTGCAGCACAAAATATTATGGTGAATAATGATAAAAATGTGACGCTTAACTTAGTGCTTGAAAAGGGCGAACTCAAACTTAATGGTCAAGTGATTCCTGAAGAGCAAGTTCAAGGCGTGTTGTTTATGCTAATGATGGGAATGGCGGCACAGGGCCAGTAATTAACAACGAAATAATTAGAAAGGAGATAAAGGAGATAAAGTCATTTATCTCCTTTTTTATTAGGTTGGGATTATTTGAGTTTTAATCTAAACGTGCCTTTAAATACCCGTCATAATCAGGGATATCAATATCAATTTCTTGATCGAACAAACTTGATGTTAAAAGAAAATCAGCGGTGCTTTGATTAATTGCTACCGGAATATTCCAAACGGTTGCAATACGCATTAAGGCTTTTACATCGGGATCATGTGGCGCGGCATTCATCGGATCCCAAAAGAAAATCATCATATCAATTTTTTTCTCGGCAATCAGTCCGCCAAGTTGTTGATCGCCTCCCATCGGGCCACTTAATAGCGAGGCTATTTCAAGTCCTGTTTCTCTAGACAATAGATGGCCAGTTGTACCTGTTGCATAAAGTTGATGGGGAGCGAGAGCTTCTTTATGTTTCTTTACCCAATTGAGCAGGTTTTGTTTGCAGCTATCATGTGCAACGAGCGCTATTCGTTTATGAGAAAAGATTGTGCGAGTTGTAGTATTCATATTTTATCCTCTATAAAGCTAAAAAAGTATGCGAGCACTTTAGATCAAAGCGGGTATTGAATGCAATATGTAAAGCATGCTTTAACTCAAATCAGAAAATCTTCCTAAAATGACTGCACTTTTAATCACAAGTATGGAAATAACTGGAAGAAAAGCACGAGAACAGTGAAAATCTACTATCTTTCTTGCAAAAAATCTTCTAAAATTTACAAGATTTGTTAAATGTTTGTAACATTGATTAACAAGCTTGATTTTCGTGTTTGGTCATAACCAAACTTCATTTTCACTCAGTAAAATAAGGAAAGACTATGTCAGATACCTTAGTAAACGATATTGACCCAATTGAAACACAGGATTGGTTGTCAGCTGTTGATTCATTAATTCGTGCAGAAGGCGCAGAGCGAGCGCATTACATCATCAATCAGGTGATTGATCAGGCACGTAATGGTGGTGTGAACATTGCAAAAGGTGGCGTAACAACCCCTTATGTTAATACCATCCCACTTTCTGAACAGCCAGCATACCCAGGTGATAAAGCTATTGAGCGTCGTATTCGTAGTGCTGTACGTTGGAATGCGATCATGGCGGTATTACGTGGCCAGAAAAAAGATCTTGAATTAGGTGGTCACATTTCAACTTATCAATCTGCAGCAAGCATGTATGAAGTTTGTTTTAACCACTTCTTCAAAGCGGCGACTGATAAAAACGGCGGTGACTTAGTCTTCTTCCAAGGCCACGCAGCACCTGGTATGTATGCTCGTGCATTTGTTGAAGGTCGTATTACTGAAGATCAAATGAATAATTTCCGTCAGGAATGTGAACCAGGCAAAGGTCTTTCTTCTTACCCACACCCGAAATTAATGCCTGAATTCTGGCAATTCTCGACCGTATCTATGGGTTTAGGCCCTGTAAATGCGATCCGTACTGCTCGTTTCTTAAAATACTTAGATAACCGTGGTTTAAAAGACACCAAAGATCAAAAAGTGTATGCTTTCCTTGGTGACGGTGAGATGGACGAAATCGAAGCAAAAGGTGATTTAACGTTCGCAGCACGTGAAGGCTTAGATAACTTAATCTTCGTAGTAAGCTGTAACTTGCAACGTTTAGATGGTCCTGTAACGGGTAACGGCAAAATCGTTCAAGAATTAGAAGGTTTATTTGCTGGCGCAGGTTGGGAAGTGATCAAAGTCATGTGGGGTAGTGGCTGGGATAAATTATTTGCAAAAGATACTACTGGCAAATTAACCCAATTAATGATGGAAGTGCTTGACGGTGACTATTTAACCTTCAAATCTAAGAATGGTGCATACGTTCGTGAACACTTCTTCGGTCGTTACCCAGAAACGGCTGCATTAGTGGCAGATATGACAGATGATGAAATCTGGGCATTAAGACGTGGTGGTCACGATTCAGAAAAACTTTATGCGGCATTCCAGAAAGCGCAAACTGCAGGCAAACCTGTTGTGATCTTAGCGCACATGGTTAAAGGTTATAAAATTCCTGAAGCAGAAAGTAAAAACACTGCACACCAATCGAAAAAAATGTCACTCGAAAGCTTAAAATCTTTCCGCGATCATTTCCAATTAGATATTAAAGATGAAGATATTCCTAACTATCCATACATCACCTTCCCAGAAGGTTCGGAAGAGTACAATTATCTTCACGGCAGACGTAAAGCGTTAAACGGTTATTTACCAAAACGTTTACCAAAATTCACCACTGAATTTAAAGTGCCAGCATTAGAAGAGTTTGCGCCATTATTGGAAGAGCAAGCACGTCCAATTTCAACCACAATGGCATTTGTTCGCTTCTTAAATACCTTATTGAAAGATAAGAACATTGGTCAACAAATTGTGCCAATTATTGCTGACGAAGCACGTACTTTCGGTATGGAAGGTTTATTCCGTCAAATCGGTATTTACAACCCACATGGTCAAAACTATGTGCCTTCTGACCGTGATTTAGTGGCTTACTACCGTGAAGCGAAAGATGGTCAAGTATTACAAGAAGGTATCAATGAATTAGGTGCAGCATCCTCTTGGTTAGCGGCAGCGAACTCATATTCTGTAAATAATCTTCCGATGATTCCATTCTTCATCTACTACTCAATGTTTGGTTTCCAACGTGTGGGTGACTTAATGTGGGCAGCAGGTGACCAATTAGCGCGTGGTTTCATGATCGGTGGTACTTCTGGTCGTACAACATTAAATGGTGAAGGTTTACAACACGAAGATGGTCACAGCCATATTCAATCTCTTGTTATTCCTAACTGTGTGTCTTATGACCCTGCTTACGTTTATGAAGTGGCAGTTATCCTACAAGACGGTATCAACCGTATGTATGGTGAAAAACAAGAAGATGTGTTCTACTACATCACCACATTAAACGAAACTTACGAACAACCAGCAATGCCAAAAGGTGCAGAAGAGGGTATTCGTAAAGGTCTTTATAAATTTGAAACCGTTGAAGCGAAAGGTAACAAAGGTCATGTTCAATTATTAGGTTCTGGTGCGATCTTCCGTCACGTTCGTGAAGCAGCACAAATCCTTGCAAATGAATATGGTGTAAGCTCAGATGTATATAGCGTGCCTTCATTCACTGAAGTGGCTCGTGAAGGTGCGGATGCAGTACGTTGGAATATGTTACACCCAACAGAAACACCACGCGTACCTTACATTGCACAAGTAATGAACGATGCTCCAGCTGTTGCAGCAACTGACTACATGAAATTGTTCGCAGAACAAGTTCGTGCATTCATTCCTGCACAAAGCTATCACGTATTAGGTACTGACGGTTTCGGTCGTTCAGACAGCCGTGAAAACTTACGTGAACACTTTGAAGTGGATGCACGTTATGTTGTGGTTGCAGCATTACATGAGCTTGCAAAACAAGGCAAATTTGATGCGAAAGTGGTGGCAGATGCAATCGCGAAATTCGGTTTAAAAACTGAAATTTTAAATCCGCTTTACGCTTAATAAAAACATCCTGTGTGTGAGAGCACACAGGAGCATCTACAAATAAAGTGCGGTTGATTTTAACTGCGTTTTTTAAAGGTAAGATAACATGTCAAAACAAATTCAAATTCCTGATATCGGTAGTGATGAAGTTACCGTAACAGAAGTGATGGTGAAAGTAGGTGATACCATTACTGCTGATCAAAGTATTATCAATGTTGAAGGTGATAAAGCTTCAATGGAAGTACCCGCACCAGAAGCTGGTGTGGTAAAAGAAGTATTAGTAAAAGTGGGTGATAAAGTCACAACTGGCACACCAATGCTTGTTTTAGAGTCAGCGGATGCGGCAGCGCCTGCTCCTGCTGCAGCAGCACCTGCACCGGCAGCCGCACCAACAGCTGCAAGTGTCGTTGAAGTGAATGTACCAGATATCGGTTCAGACGAAGTAAACGTGACAGATATTATGGTGAAAGTCGGTGATACTGTTGAAGTTGACCAATCAATCATCAATGTTGAAGGTGATAAAGCGTCAATGGAAGTCCCTGCTCCTATTGCTGGCGTAGTAAAAGAAATTTTAATCAATGTGGGCGATAAAGTTGTTACTGGCAAATTAATCATGAAATTTGAAGTGGCAGGTGCAGCACCAGCCGCAGCGCCAGTTCAACAGGCTGCAGCACCTGCAGCAGCACCAACAGCTTCAGCCATTAAAGAAGTGAATGTACCTGATATCGGTGGCGATGAAGTTAACGTAACTGAAATCATGGTTGCCGTTGGTGACAGCGTTTCTGAAGAGCAATCTTTAATCACCGTTGAAGGCGATAAAGCCTCGATGGAAGTGCCAGCGCCGTTTGCGGGTGTGGTAAAAGAAATTTTAGTGAAATCAGGTGATAAAGTTTCAACTGGTTCATTAATTATGAAATTTGAAGTGGCAGGTGCAGCACCCGCTCCTGCAGCAGCTCCAGCAGCGGCAGCTCCAGCGCCTCAAGCAGCACTTGCAGCAGCGCCGGCAGCACAATCAGGTAATGTATCAGGTTTAAGCCAAGAACAAGTTGTAGCAAGTGCAGGCTATGCACACGCAACACCGGTGATTCGTCGCTTAGCGCGTGAATACGGTATTAACCTTGATCGCGTAAAAGGTACGGGTCGTAAAGGTCGTGTTGTGAAAGAAGATATTCAAGCTTACGTGAAAACTGCTGTTAAAGCATTTGAAACTGGTACTGTATCTTCTGCAGCAGCGGGTAATGGTGTGGCAAATGGTGCAGGCTTAGGCTTATTACCATGGCCGAAAGTTGACTTCAGCAAATTTGGTGAAGTAGAAGAAGTTGAATTAAGCCGTATCAACAAAATCTCTGGTGCGAACTTACATCGTAACTGGGTAATGATTCCACATGTTACTCACTTCGATCGCACAGATATCACCGATTTAGAAGCATTCCGTAAAGAACAGAATAAGATTGTTGAAAAACAAAAATTGGATGTGAAAATTACACCAGTTGTGTTCATTATGAAAGCAGTAGCGAAAGCATTAGAAGCGTTCCCACGTTTCAATAGCTCTATCTCTGAAGACGGACAAAAATTAACACTTAAAAAATACATCAACATTGGCGTAGCGGTAGATACACCAAACGGTCTCGTTGTACCTGTATTTAAAAACGTGAATAAAAAAGGTATTATCGAACTCTCTCGTGAATTAATGGAAATCTCCAAAAAAGCACGTGACGGTAAACTTTCAGGTTCTGATATGCAAGGTGGTTGTTTCACCATTTCAAGCTTAGGCGGTATTGGTACAACTCACTTTACACCAATCGTAAATGCACCAGAAGTAGCAATCTTAGGTGTATCTAAATCAGAAATGCTACCGGTATGGAATGGTAAAGAATTTGAGCCACGCTTAATGCTTCCATTATCATTATCTTTCGACCACCGTGTGATCGATGGTGCTGATGGTGCTCGCTTCTTAAGTTATATCAATGGCGTATTAGCTGATTTACGTCGCTTAGTGATGTAATTAACGCGGTAAGATGTGAGTGATTAGGCCACATCTTACAGAAAGGATCGCAAGTGCGGTCAAAAATTTGAACGTTTTTACGAGGTAAAAATGAGTAAAGAAATTAAAACCCAAGTTGTGGTACTTGGTGCTGGTCCTGCAGGTTATTCAGCGGCATTCCGTTGTGCGGACTTAGGTTTAGAAACAGTACTTGTTGAACGCTATTCAACATTAGGTGGGGTATGTTTAAACGTAGGTTGCATTCCATCAAAAGCATTATTACACGTTTCTAAAGTAATTGAAGAAGCAAAACACGCAACTAAAAATGGTGTTTACTTTGGTGAACCAACCATCAATTTAGATGAAGTTCGTGCAGGTAAAGATGCAGTAGTTGCTAAATTAACTGGTGGCTTAGCGGGTATGGCAAAAGCACGTAAAGTAACTGTAGTTGAAGGCTTAGCAGCATTTACTGACCCAAATACATTAGTTGCACGTGACCGTGATGGTAACCCAACTACTGTTAAATTTGATAATGCCATTATCGCAGCGGGTTCTCGTCCAATTCAATTACCATTTATCCCACATGAAGATCCACGTATTTGGGATTCAACAGATGCACTTAAATTAAAAGAAGTACCGAAAAAACTTCTTATCATGGGTGGTGGTATCATCGGTTTAGAGATGGGTACAGTGTATCACTCTCTAGGTTCAGAGATTGAAGTGGTTGAAATGTTCGACCAAGTTATCCCGGCAGCAGATAAAGATGTGGTAGCAATCTACACCAAACAAATCGAGAAAAAATTCAAGTTAATGCTTGAAACGAAAGTAACTGCAGTTGAAGCAAAAGATGACGGTATCTATGTTTCAATGGAAGGTAAAGCATGTAACGATACTAAACGTTATGATGCTGTACTTGTTGCTATCGGTCGTACGCCAAATGGTAAATTGATTGATGCAGGTAAAGCAGGTGTTGAAGTGGATGAGCGTGGTTTCATTCATGTTGATAAACAAATGCGCACTAATGTGCCTCATATCTTTGCAATCGGTGATATCGTTGGCCAACCAATGTTAGCACATAAAGGTGTTCATGAAGGTCACGTTGCAGCAGAAGTGATCGCAGGGAAAAAACATTACTTCGATCCAAAAGTCATTCCTTCTATTGCTTATACTGAACCAGAAGTGGCTTGGGTGGGTAAAACTGAGAAAGAATGTAAACAAGAAGGTTTAAACTACGAAGTGGCTAAATTCCCTTGGGCTGCTTCAGGTCGTGCGATTGCTTCAGAATGTGCTGAAGGTATGACCAAATTAATCTTCGATAAAGATACTCACCGCGTACTTGGTGGGGCAATCGTTGGGTCTAACGGTGGTGAATTATTAGGTGAAATCGGTCTTGCGATCGAAATGGGTTGTGATGCAGAAGATATCGCATTAACCATCCATGCTCACCCAACACTTCACGAATCTGTTGGTCTTGCGGCTGAAGTGTTTGAAGGTTCAATTACTGACCTTCCAAACGCAAAAGCGAAGAAAAAATAATTAATTGAAATCGTCCATAAAGGCTACTCGAATGAGTGGCCTTTATTTTTTGAGAGATAACTCACAAAATTGCATAAAAATTCAATAAAAACTGGCGGTCAAAATGACTTTTTGATAAAATCCGACCAGTTTTATTTTTATATTTTTTTATTATTTAAAAGCTATGTTAAAGAAGATTTTGATTATTGTAGGATTGGCCGTGTTGACAACAGCCTGTTCTAATGGCTCTAGGCAGGCTCATAATGGAGTCATTACAGAGAGCGATGATGCGGAGCTAACAGGTTTAATTGCAGGTTTAGATGGGAAACAAGGTGGACTTCACCCTAAATTAAGAACAAACCGTCCTAAATCTGGTTTAATTGGTGATAAAGCACTTGCTCAAGTTTATAACGAATGGGGTGGTACACGTTATAGAATGGGCGGAAGCACAAAACGTGGTATTGACTGTTCTGCATTTATGCAAACCGCTTTCCTTGATGCTTATGGTGTTGAACTTCCTCGCACAACTTCAGAACAACGCTATTTAGGTCGCCAAATCCAAAAACATGAATTACGTAAAGGCGATTTAGTCTTCTTCCGTCGAAATAACCATGTGGGCGTTTATATTGGTAACAACCAATTTATGCATGCAAGTTCAAGCCAAGGTGTAACAATTAGTTCATTAGATGAAGATTACTGGGCAAGAACTTACACACAATCACGTCGAGTGATGTAATAACAATTTTTTATTTCAACAAAAAGTGCGGTTAAAATTAACCGCACTTTTTCTTTGCGTAGATTATCTGTTTATTGGATTAAGCCGCAAATTTCATTAAATCTCTTCTTGGTTTCATTTGATGGATGGTATTTGTTACTGTTCCAACCAATGGTAGGCTTGTCCATTGTGTTGTTTTAATATTCTCCACTTTGGAATCTAATGCCATGAATACAAATTCATTACCGCTTACACCGGCAAATTCATAAATATGGAATTCATCTTGTTTTTCCAATACTACAAGATCACCGATGAAAAGGCTGTCATTTTTTTCAACCACTAACATATCGCCCATTTCAATTCCCCAAGCAAGCATATTCGGATTCGTTACACGAATAAAACACGTTTGTTGTGGACGTTTGATGCAATAAAGGTTGAGATCTAATTTTTTATTAAATGTCGATTTGCTTTCAACATCATTGAAAAATGGCATAGGATGATAAGAAAACGTCATATCATTTTGTGCAACTGTATTTGCGTAGTTCATCATCTTGTGTTCCTTTTAGTTAGTGTGTTTTTAATCATTGGTTGTTTATACAGGTGTAATATACTGTGGTTAGATACAGTATGTCAATAGGGCATAGAAAAAATTTTTTTATAGGCGAAAATTTTAGAAAAAATTCATTCCAGGCTTAAAAAGTTCAATTTTTTAATAAAATGATAAAGAAAAAATTTTCTTTTAAACAAAATTTAAGCTATCTTTAGTCTGTTTCGGTGGATCGTAACGATCTGAAGTTCAACTTAATCTTTATTTAAAATTATTATGAATACATCACGTTTATTTCATTTTCTTTTCCAAGGTAATTTGGTAAAACGAATTGCTGTTGGTTTGGTACTCGGGATCCTTGTTGCATTGGTGAATGAGAGTGTTAAAAATTCATCAGGCATTGATCTTGCATCTAGCTTTGGTGTGCTGGGTCAAATTTTCGTTAAAGCATTACGTGCAGTTGCACCAATTTTGATTTTCTTCCTTGTTATGGCTGCACTGGCTAATAAGAAAGTGGGCTCTAAAAGCAATATGAAAGAAATCGTAGTGCTTTATCTTGTGGGAACCTTCTTAGCCGCTGTTGCTGCGGTAATTGCAAGTATGGCATTCCCGTCAGAGGTTGCACTTGCGGTAAAAGAAGATGCAAGTTCGGCACCACAATCTGTTGGCCAAGTGATGCTTGCTTTAGTATTGAACGTGGTAGATAACCCATTAAATGCGATTTTTAAAGCAAACTTTATCGGTGTATTAGCATGGTCTATCGGTTTAGGTTTAGCACTTCGTCATGCTTCTGATGCAACTAAACAAGTGGTGGCTGATTTTGCAGAAGGCATTTCTAAAATTGTTCATATCATTATTTCTTTTGCGCCTTTCGGTGTATTCGGTTTAGTGGCTGAAACTTTATCTGACAGAGGATTAGCGGCGTTAGGTGGATATGTACACTTACTATTCGTGTTAATCGGTACAATGTTATTCACTGCATTTGTGCTAAACCCAATTCTCGTTTATTGGAAAATCCGTCGTAACCCATATCCATTAGTTTGGACTTGTGTACGCGAAAGTGGTGTAACTGCATTCTTTACTCGTAGTTCTGCGGCAAATATTCCAGTAAACATTGAATTAGCAAAACGCTTAAATCTTGATGAAGAAACCTATTCTGTGGCAATTCCATTAGGTGCGAATATCAATATGGCGGGTGCAGCGATTACTATTACTGTATTAACGTTAGCGGCTGTTCATACATTAGGTATAGAAGTATCTTTTGTCAGTGCTGTATTATTAAGTATTGTTGCGGCGCTTTGTGCATGTGGTGCTTCTGGTGTGGCAGGTGGTTCATTATTATTAATCCCATTAGCTTGTAGCTTATTTGGTATCAGTGATGACATCGCGGCACAAATGATCGGTGTAGGTTTTGTGATTGGTATCTTACAAGACTCAACAGAAACCGCATTAAACTCTTCAACTGACGTATTATTTACTGCGGCAGTATGTATGGAAGAAGAACGTAAAAACGGCTAATTAAATGAATCTGACAAGGCGGGCAAATTGCTCGCCTTTTGTTTTTAAGGGAAAGAGAATGACACTTTTAATTCAGCAAGCAAAATTTGAACTTCATCAAAAACAGACCTTAAACTTACCGCACTTTGCGATTGAGCCACGACAATATTGGGTTGTGGTAGGCAGTAATGGGAGTGGAAAATCAGCGTTTGCTCTCGCTTTGCAAAATGAATTGTCTTTGCAGGAAGGGAAGTATCATAATTCCTTTCAACGGGTTCAATCCTTCTCTTTTGAAAAACAACGTGAAATTCTTGAAGCAACATTAAAGAATTTAAATAATGATGATACCGATCCAGATTTTTTTGGTAAAACCGCAAGGGAAATGATCTTAAATGGCAGTTCATCGCTAGATTTTTGCGAAGAGATTGCAGAAAAATTAGGGATTACTTATCTCTTAGATCGTTTCTTTATCAAACTTTCCACTGGGGAAACGCGTAAAGTATTATTGGCACAAGCGTTATTACAAAAGCCCGACCTATTAATTTTAGATGAACCTTTTGAAGGGCTAGATCAGCAATCTGTGCAAGATTGGATGGCGATGCTGAACGAACTGAAAAAAGAATGTGCAATCGTTCTAATTGTTAATCGTCTAGCGGATATTCCAGAACAGTCCACTCATTTAGCCATGTTGGAAAATTTAGAGTTAGTATTAGAAGGTGAACGCCAATCCATTGAGCAACAAAGTATTTATCAACAATTAGTTTATGCGGAGCAATCTGTTGATGTAGCTTTGCCAGAACCAGCGTCACCATTACTAAAACTGCCTGGAAACCAACCGCACTTTGAGCTCCGAAATGTCACGGTTCAGTATGGCGATAAAGTGATTTTGGATCATTTAAACTGGGTTGTTCAACCTCATGAAAATTGGTGGATTAAAGGACCAAATGGTGCAGGAAAGTCAACCTTACTTTCTTTGATTACAGGCGATCATCCTCAGGCATTTTCGAATCATGTGGTGATCTTTGGTAAACAACGAGGCTCAGGCGAAACGATTTGGGATATTAAACAAAAAATTGGTTACGTAAGTAGCCAACTGCATTTAGATTATCGCGTGAATTGTTCTGTGCTTGATGTGATTATTTCGGGCTTTTTTGACAGTATAGGGATTTATCAACAAGTACCAGAGGCAATTCGTTTGAAAGCCATGCAGTGGTTAGCTCGTTTAAATCTGACTCATTTAGCAAAAACGCCATTTCGTTCACTTTCTTGGGGGCAGCAACGTTTGCTTTTAATCACACGAGCGATGGTGAAACATCCGCCTGTTTTAATTTTAGATGAGCCTTTTCAAGGACTTGATGGATTAAATCGTAAGCTAGTGAAACATTTTATTGAACAACTTGTTAATAATAGTGAAACGCAGCTCTTATTTGTCTCTCATCAAGATTTAGATGCTCCGAATTGCATTACGCATCTTTTTGAATTTATAAGAGAAAACGATAAATATATTTATATACAAAGTGCGGTCTAATTTGATAGACTTTTCTTATATTTCCTCATCATTAAGGAGCAATCTATGGAAGGCTTATCTATTGCCGCAATCGTCTTTATTGTATTAGTTGTTGTTGTGCTATTTTCGGCACTTAAAACTGTACCGCAAGGTTATAACTGGACGATTGAGCGTTTTGGGCGTTATACCCACACCTTAATGCCTGGCTTGAACTTTGTGGTGCCGTTTGTGGATCGTGTTGGTCGTAAGATCAATATGATGGAACAGGTATTAGATATTCCCTCACAAGAAGTTATTTCTAAGGATAATGCGAACGTATCCATTGATGCGGTTTGTTTCGTCCAGGTGATTGATGCTCGCAGTGCAGCTTATGAAGTGAATCATTTAGAACAGGCGATTATCAATTTAACCATGACCAACATTCGTACCGTGCTAGGCTCGATGGAATTGGATGAAATGCTTTCTCAACGTGATTCCATTAATGGTCGTTTATTGGCAATTGTGGATGAAGCGACCAATCCTTGGGGGATTAAAGTCACCCGTATTGAAATTCGCGATGTGCGTCCACCACGTGAATTGATTGATTCTATGAACGCACAAATGAAAGCGGAACGTAATAAACGTGCGGAAGTGTTGGAGGCGGAAGGTATTCGTCAGGCGGAAATTTTACGTGCAGAAGGGGAAAAACAAGCCCGAATTCTGAAAGCGGAAGGGGAGCGTCAAGAAGCCTTCTTACAAGCAGAAGCGCGTGAACGTGCAGCAGAAGCGGAAGCGAAAGCAACTCAAATGGTATCAGAAGCGATTGCCAGCGGTGATACCAAAGCGATCAATTACTTCATCGCACAAAAATACACAGAAGCCTTAAAACAAATCGGTGGTTCACCAAATAGCAAAGTGGTCATGATGCCGCTTGAAGCCGGTAATTTAATCGGCTCGGTAGCGGGTATTGCCGAACTGTTAAAAGGCGACAAAAAAGCGTAATTTCTTAAAGTGCGGTTAAAAATGACCGCACTTTTTCTCTCAAGGAGTTGATATGGCTGATTGGTTAACAACTTGGTCGGTATGGCATTGGTTGGTATTAGGTTTTGTATTGTTAATTGCTGAAACCCTCGTGCCCGGCGTATTTTTATTGTGGTGGGGCTTGGCTGCGATTGTGGCTGCAGGCGTAATGGCGTTAGTACCGAGTTTATCCTTAACCGTGTTAGCCGTTTTTTATGCGATTTTAGCGATTATATTCTCGTTGCTCTGGTGGAAATATCAACATAGCAAAGATAATCAGGACCAATCACGTACAACTTTAAACCAACGAGATCATACTTTGTTAGGTAAAAAAGGCACGGTATTAGAAATTGGTTCTAATGGGATTGGTCGTGGTGCCTTTGGCGATACCACATGGCGTATTCAAGGTGAGCATTTAGCGGTGAATGATCTAGTGGTGGTAGAACGCGTTGATGGCATCACATTGTTAGTGAAAAAGGTAACGGAATGAATCATTTAATTATTTTTGCACATCCCAATAGCCAAAAAAGTTTTGGTCGTGCCATCGTAGATCGTGTTGTAAAAGCAAGCCAACAACTTGGTGTTGAAACCCATTTGCGCGATCTTTACACCATGGAATTTAATCCGATTATTTCCTTTGAAGAATTGCAATCGGCCAATAAGGGGATTATCCCAGCCGAAATTCAGCAGGAACATGATTTTATCCGCCAAGCAGATTTGATTACGATGGTTTATCCTTTATGGTGGATGGGTTTTCCAGCGATGCTAAAAGGCTATTTGGATCGTGTATTAAGTCATGGTTTTGCTTATAAAACAGAAAATGGCGAATCCAAAGGTCTGCTTCAAGGTAAAGCGATGCAACAATTTATCACTATTGGTAGCAGCGTAGCAAAATATCAAGAATACGGCGTGGATAAGTCCCTCAATCATTGTTTGATCAATGGGTTATTTAATTATTGTGGTATTGAGAATGTGGATTATACTTTGTTCGGTGATATTCATATTATCGATAATGCTGCTCGCCAAGCGATGCTTGACGAAGCCGCCGAAAAAACAACGGCAAAATTGACCGCACTTTTAGCTCAATCGTGAGCACAATCATAGGAAAGCAAACAGATGTCAGAAACTCAAGTGAATAATTTTTCTTTAATAAGCCGCCTATTTGGCAATTTATTTTATCGCAGCCCCACAGATCCAATTTTGAGTGGGGTATTTGATTGGTTGCAGCAACAAGGTTTAAGTCAAGTGTGGGCGCTCTCTACAGATAAAGAAAGCGAAGCGGCCATTGATAATTTACAAATGAAAATTGATTTAACGTTGCTTGATCAAGAATATCAAAAATTGTTTGGTCCAAACGGTAACGTACCAACGGCTATTTCAAGTTATGATATGGATGTGCAACGTTTTGTGGATTTCCGTCATGCGCGTAATGTGCCTGAGGCAGAGAATGTCGATCATTTCGCTTTGCTATTGCTTACGGCTTCTTGGTTAGAAGACAACACGGAATCGCTATCCGCTCAACAGGATTTATTCGGTGATTTCTTATTACCTTGTGCAGCGAAATTCTTAACCCAAGTGGAAACTTATGCAACACTTCCTTTCTATCGTTCATTGGCGTATTTAACCCGTGAAATCTTGGCTGCAATGGCTGATGAATTAGAAGAGGGCGAGTAGTTTTCATCAATAGAATAGATCTCTAAAAGAGATTTTTAGATGCCAATAAAAAAGCCCCGCGAATCAAAACGCGGGGCTTTTATTTAATGGGAGATCAATTATTCTTCAGAAGTCACATCTTCAGTGCCTTCGTCTTCATCATCCACATCACAAACACGTTCAAGACTGACTACGTGTTCATCTTCTGCGGTACGAATTAAACGAACCCCTTGGGTGTTACGGCCAACGATACTTACTTCACTTACACGAGTACGCACTAAGGTACCTGCATCAGTGATAAGCATAATTTGGTCGGTTTCTTCTACTTGTGTCGCTGCAACGACTTTACCGTTACGTTCGCTCACTTTAATCGAAATCACCCCTTTGGTATTACGCGATTTGGTTGGGTATTCGCTTAATTGTGTACGTTTACCGTAACCGTTTTGTGTCGCCGTAAGGATTGCACCATCATTTTTCGGCACAACTAAGGATACGACTTTATCGATGTTGAGATCGAGTGTTTCTTCTGCATTATCGTCAGAAACATCTTCAATTTCGACCGCACTTTCATCGTCAGCGATATCATTGGTAAGAGCGAGTTTAATACCGCGTACACCTGTTGCTAAACGACCCATTGCACGGACTGCGCTTTCAGCGAAACGCACTACGCGACCTTGAGAAGAGAACAACATGATTTCGTTAGAACCGTCGGTGATATCGACGCCGATTAATTCATCTTCATCACGTAAGTTCAAGGCGATGATGCCGCTGGAACGTGGACGGCTGAATTCGGTTAGTGCAATTTTCTTCACAATACCACCAGCGGTTGCCATGATCACGAATTTATCTTCTTCATAAGCAGAGATTGGCAGGATTGCGGTGATACGCTCGTTTTCTTGTAACGGTAGAATATTGACAATTGGACGACCACGCGCACCACGGCTAGCTTGTGGTAATTGATAGACTTTCAACCAATATAAGCGGCCACGGCTAGAGAAACAGAGAATCGTATCGTGAGTATTCGCCACTAAGAGTTTTTCGATGAAGTCTTCATCTTTCATCTTCGTTGCAGATTTACCTTTACCACCTCGGCGTTGAGCTTCGTAGTCGGTAAGCGGTTGATATTTCACATAACCTTCGTGAGAAAGGGTCACCACCACATCTTCTTGAGCGATTAAATCTTCTAAATCAATATCACCGGAAGCTGCAGTGATTTCGGTACGACGTTCATCGGCGAATTGTGCACGTACTTGTTCAAGTTCTTCACGAATTACTTCCATCAAGCGTTCAGGGCTGTTGATGATGTGGAGAAGTTCTGCAATTTTAACCAATAACTCTTTGTATTCATTGATGACTTCTTCGGTAGCAAGACCGGTTAAACGGTGTAAGCGAAGTTCTAAGATTGCATCAACTTGTTCTGGAGAAAGGTAGTAATCAGAACCTTGAATACCAAATTCAGCGGCTAATTCAGCTGGGCGTGCCGCTGCATCAAGTAAGCCTAAGATCTCATTGTTGAGTTTCCAAGGGCGAGAAATTAATTTTTCTGCCGCTTCTTTACGCTCTTTCGATTGACGGATAATGTCGATGATTTCATCGATGTTTGATGTTGCAACCGCTAAACCTTCTAAAATATGGGTACGCTCGCGGGCTTTACGCAATTCAAATAAAGAACGGCGAATCACCACTTCGCGACGATGCATCACAAAAGCTTCAATGATTTGTTTTAAGTTGAATAAACGTGGTTGACCGTGATCCAAGGCCACCATGTTGATCCCGAAGGTTACCTGCATTTGGGTAAGCGCATAGAGATGATTTAATACCACTTCGCCTACGGCATCACGTTTGATGTCAATTTCAATGCGGATCCCTTCTTTGTTCGAAAGGTCGATAATATTGCTGATGCCTTCGATTTTTTTATCTTTGATAAGCTCAGCAATTTTTTCCACTAATTTGGCTTTGTTCACTTGATAAGGCAATTCGGTCACAATAATTTGCTCTTTGCCTTTATCTGTGGTTTCTACGCTAGCGCGAGCGCGAACATACACTTTGCCGCGACCAGTGCGATAAGCTTCTTCAATCCCTTTGCGGCCATTAATTAATGCCGCTGTTGGGAAGTCTGGGCCAGGAATATATTGCATTAACTCATCAATAGTGATGTTTTCGTTATCAATATAAGCCAAGCAGCCATCTAAAACTTCATTTAAGTTGTGTGGAGGAATATTCGTTGCCATCCCTACCGCAATACCGGAAGAACCGTTTGCTAAAAGTGCCGGAATACGGGTTGGTAATACGTCTGGAATCATTAATTCGCCATCATAGTTAGGCGAGAAATTCACGGTTTCTTTATCCAAGTCAGTTAATAACGCTTGGGTGATTTTTTGCATACGGACTTCGGTATAACGCATTGCCGCTGGGGCATCACCGTCGATTGAACCGAAGTTACCTTGCCCATCTACCAACATGTAGCGTAATGAGAACGGCTGTGCCATACGCACAATGGTGTCGTACACCGCAGAATCACCGTGCGGGTGATATTTACCGATTACATCACCTACCACACGGGCAGATTTTACGTATTTTTTGCCGGCAGTGATGCCAGATTGATCCATGGAGAAAAGCACACGTCGATGCACCGGTTTTAAACCGTCACGCACATCAGGCAAAGCACGCCCAACAATCACCGACATGGCGTAGTCAAGGTAAGAAGATTTTAGTTCTTCTTCAATATTGACTGGGGTAATAGAGGAATGGATTGAATCCGTCATTTTTATTCCTTTTTTGATCAAAAAATTGTGACGGATTATAGCATAAATTTAAGCATTTTTGTGTGAAAAGTGCGGTTGATTTTAAAGCAGTTTTTTAATGTGGAAATAAATAAGGCAGACATGAAGTCCGCCTTATGATTGAGAGAAAATTGCCTATTTCCAATTTTCTCGTTTGGCTTTTTGTAATTTCGCATAAGCACCAAGTAAAGCTTGGTGTTCTTTGAAGTTTTCAAGCGTTTCATCGCTGGCTGGCAAGTTATAGAACGGGTTACCTTTTTCTGCTACTGCCGCCCAAGCTTGTTGAACAGCTTCTTTGCCATACATTCTTTCAAATACAGTGCGATATTGTTGTGGATCGCGAGTATTGTCTAAATGCAATTCAATGATGCTGATTAAGGCACGATAGTAATTTGCACGCTCTGGTGTAAATACAGAGCTGTTCATATTCATCGTCCAGTTTGCCCAATCTAAGGCTAATTCTAATTCACCTAATGCTAAGTAAAGCATGGATTTAAGTTCACCAACACGTAATGTTGTCCAACCGCTTGCTTTTGGTGCAACGATACCGATAAATTCGCGAACGCGTGTAGCGTCGTCAATATCTTGCTCATCTAATTCTGCTAATAATTCTTCATAAGTTTCAGCATCATGATGATGGTGTGGTAGATCCAATAAGATCTCACGCCAGTCCATACCCATATTATTATTGGCATAAATGAGGTCATCAGCAGGATAGATATCAGACATGCCTGGTACGATAATGCGGCAAGCGTAAACGTCTAAATGGTTGTAATCCATGATATAGACTTCTTTTTCCTCTGCATTAAAGATTGCCATCAAGTTTTCATATTCTTCTTGCGTTGAACCTGAGAAATCCCAATCTACAAATTCATAATCTGGCGTATTTTTAAATAAATCCCAAGAAATTAAACCGCTAGAATCAATAAAGTGTGTTTCAAGGTTAGCATGCTCCGCCACATCATAATTATTGAATGATGGAGGCGAGAATACATCGAGATCTTTTAAGCTGCGACCTTGTAAAAGCTCCGTTACGGTACGCTCTAATGCCACTTGAAAGTTTGGATGTGCACCAAAAGAAGCAAAGCAAGTGCCATTATTTGGGTTAAGCAACACAACACAAATGACAGGATATTTGCCACCTAGTGACGCATCAAAGGCATAAATTGGGAAGCCTTCTTCCTCTAATTTTGCAATAGAGGCTTGAATGGATGGATAGCGATCCATCACAGATTTTGGAATTTCAGGAAGACTGATTGCTTCTGCAATAATACGATTTTTTACGTAACGTTCAAAAACTTCTGAAAGCCCTTGCACGCGTGCTTCATTTTTTGTGTTACCAGCGGACATCCCATTAGAGACGTACAAATTCGCAATGATACTTTGTGGAATATAGACGGTTTCTTGATCGGATTGGCGCACATAAGGCATCGCGACAATACCGCGATCGTAATTACCGGATTGCAGATCCACAAGCAATTCAGGGGTTAGTTCTTGATTTGGATCGAAATAATCCCATAAATAATCATCTAAAATCCCTTTTGGTAAAAGGGCTTCATCTTCAATTGGAAACCATTTTTCAGTGGGATAATGGACGAAATCGCCATTGGCAATCTCTTGCCCTAAATAGAAATCGGCAAAGAAATAGTTGGTGGAAAGACGTTCGAAATATTCACCTAATGCAGAGGCTAGCGCTGCTTTTTTGCTTGCACCTTTACCGTTAGAAAAACATTGTGGGCAATCCTTATCACGAATATGTACAGACCAGACATTTGGTACAGGATTAAGCCAAGAGGCTTCTTCGATATTGAAACCAAGTGCGGTCAATTTTTGTTGAAATTTTGAAATACTGTCTTCAAGTGCGGCATCTTTGCCGAGAATAAATGTTTGTTCAGTCATAATTGTTCCTGTTATAAAAAGCTCCCGCATCATAGGGGAGTTTAGTGGGCTAATCAAGCATAAAATTTATACGCTTTAGCTCTTGTTTTCCTTTATTTTTAAGGGTAAATTAGCCTGGCGCAGAAAGGCATTTTCTGTGTAGGTAAAATTATAAACAAATCAATCAATTGGGAGACATTATGGCTCAAGGATTTTATGAATTAAAAGTGGCTAAAGACGGACAATTTATGTTCAACTTAAAAGCAGCAAACGGACAAGTTATTTTAACTAGCGAACTTTATAAAACAAAAGCATCAGCTGAAAACGGTATTGCTTCAGTACAAAAAAATGGTGTGGATGCGAAAAACTTTGAATATCGCGTAGCGAAAAATGACAAACCTTACTTCATTTTAAAAGCGGCTAACCACCAAGAAATTGGCCGTAGCCAATATTATTCTTCTCAAGCTGCAGCAGAAAAAGGCGTTGAGTCTGTAATGAATAATGCATCTTCAGCAGTAATCAAAGAAGTGACAGAATAATCATTCTGTTCTGATTTCTTTAAATGCACCTGCCGGCTCTAAAAACGCCGGCATTTTTGACCGTGCTTTCTCCGGATTCAGTGTTAAGGGATAGGTTCGTTTTTGGGCGATGATCACGGTGAGCGGAGAGCAGAGCGTGGTCTTTTCTTGTTTTATAGATAGCCTTTCTTCTGTAATCACATCAAAATTTAATAACGATAACCAGTCAATGACTCGCCAAGTAGCATATTGTCGGAATTTGAAGTTACCTAACTTCGGTTTGAAAAGTAATGGACTCATCGGATTAAATAACGTGATGAAAATCCAGCCATCATCCTTTAAAACACGATGAGCTTCACGCAATATTTGGTGAGGATCTTGCGCAAAATTTAAGGTGTTTGCCAACAAGCAGGCATCCATTTCTTTTTCAATAAAAGGCAAGGCTAATGGCGATGCTTGGAGTAAGCTATCACTTTCATTTAAAAGTGCGGTAGGAAAATACGCTGTTTTTTCAGCTAATACAATTTGGTGACGTAAAGGCAAGTCAAAGGCGATTTCGCCACTTAAGGCGCCGACTTTCAGAATTTGATAGCCTAAAATTTTTGGTGTCCATTGGGCAAAATAATCGGTTAATACGTTACAATAGGTTTCACCTTGCGGTAACGCTTGCCAACTTTCAGGTGAAAGAAGTGGTTTGTGCCATTTGGCTTTCCAATTCAATGTTAATCCTATTTTCATAAGGTAATTTATGCTAGCTCCTATTCCTGCGTTCAATGATAACTATATTTGGCTTTATAGACGAGAAAATTTTCCCGTAATTGTGATTGATATCCCAGAAATAACCCGTTTAATTCCGTACTTAGAGTCCCATAAGTTAGACGTAGAAGCGGTGTTATTAACCCATAATCATGATGATCATGTGCAAGGTGTCGCGGAGTTTAAGCAGTATTATCCCAATGTGCCTGTTTTCGGTCCAACAGAATGTGCAAATAAAGGGGCAACCAATATCGTGGATAGTGGTGTGATTAATACGGCACATTATCATATTGAAGTTTTGCCAAGCGGTGGTCATACGGCAGGGCATGTCAGTTATTTGGTGGATGGGCATCTATTTTGCGGTGATGCGTTATTTTCTGGTGGTTGTGGACGCGTATTCACGGGAAATTTTGCTCAAATGTTTGAATCTATGCAACGTTTTAACCAATTACCAGATGAAACCGTGGTTTGCCCGGCTCATGAATATACGCTGGGCAATTTAGCTTTTGCGGAAACCGTATTGACAGATAAAAGTGCGATTGAAAATCAACGTGTTTTAGTGGAGCGTTATCGGGCAGAGGGCAAGCCGAGTTTGCCGACAACAATTGGATTAGAGAAACAAATTAACCCGTTTTTACAAGCAAAAAATTTAGACGAATTTACACAATGGCGTTTAGCTAAAGATAAGTTTTAACTCGTTTTAGTTATTTATTTGAGTTTTTTCTCTTGAAATTTGCTCAATTCTCAACAATTCATTAAAATAGCGAAACTTTTACTTTCTACTTAAGCCGCCTATTCATAAAAGTGCGGTTGTTTTTATTAGGTTTTTATGACCCTTCTTGTTCTTGGCATTAATCATAAAACGGCTTCTGTTGCTGTTCGTGAGAAAGTCGCTTTTTCTGAAGAAAAGCGGCAGCTTGCCTTACAACAAATTCACCAACAAGATTTGGCAGAAAGTGCGGTTATTCTTTCTACCTGTAACCGTACAGAGATTTATCTTCACCATCGTCAAATTTCACCCCAAGAGTGTAAGCAATGGCAAACGAACTGTACAAATTGGTTTGCTAATATTCATCAGCTTTCTGTCGATGAATTAAATAAGAGTATTTACACACATCAAAATCAACAAGCAGCGAATCATTTAATGCGAGTGGCCTGTGGTTTGGATTCATTAATTTTGGGTGAGCCGCAAATTTTAGGACAGGTGAAACAAGCGTTCCAAATCAGTGAAGATTATTATCAAGCGGCGAATATTCCGCTTTCAAGCACGCTTTCTCGTTTGTTCCAAAAAACCTTTGCTACAGCAAAACGTGTACGCACTGAAACCAATATTGGTGAAAGCGCTGTATCGGTGGCTTATGCAGCTTGTAGTTTGGCACGTCAAATTTTTGAATCTTTACGTGAATTACAAATTTTGCTCGTTGGGGCAGGGGAAACCATTGAATTGGTAAGCCGTCATTTATTACGCCATGGTGTAAAAAAATTGATGATTGCTAACCGCACTTTATCTCGCGCTGAACAGTTGGTGGAAAACTTAGCATCTAATACACCGATAGAAGTGTATTCTCTCGATGAGTTGCAAACACCACTAAATCAAGCGGATATTGTTATCAGCTCAACAGGCAGTCCGAATGTTTTAATCACCAAAGCAATGGCTGAAATTGCGGAAAAAGCACGCCAATTTAAACCGACTTTGATGGTGGATATTGCGGTGCCGCGTGATATTGATGAAAACGTCTCGGAATTAGAAAGTGTGTATCATTACACCGTAGATGATTTGCAAGATATTATTCAACGCAATCTTTCTCAACGTGAGCAAGCATCAGAGCAAGCGCAAGACATCATTACACAAGAATGCACGGATTTCTTCGAGTGGTTGAAGGTTCATCAGTTCTCTAATTTGATTCGTCATTATCGTGATGAGGCGGAGAATACTCGACAAGAATTACTCGAAAAAGCCTTACACCAAATTCAACAAGGTGAGAATGCTGAAAAAATTTTGCAAGAATTAAGTTATAAATTAATGAATAAACTCATTCATGCACCAACCCAAACCATGCAAGCCATGATGAAATCCGGTAATGCGGAAGGTTTGCATGCCTTTTCCAATGCTTTGCATTTAACCCATCCTTTAAATGAAAAAAACGATTAGATTTTTGACCGCACTTTTAGGTGGCTCATCGCTACTGATGAGTGTATCAGCCCTAGCTGAATATCGAACCTTTAATGATGGCAATATTACTTACGGGATTTTCCAAGCTAAACCTGAAGAAGTGCAGCTACATTGGAAAGATGCTGAAGGTAACGATTATCAAAGTTTAACGCGCCTCAAAAATGCCCTAGAAGATAGCTATAACGTGAAAATGGTCATGAATGCAGGCATTTATAGCATGAATAATGTGCCTGCAGGATTATGGATTGAGCAAGGAAAAGAGCTCAATGCGTTAAATACAAAATCAGGTAAGGGTAATTTCCATGTGCAGCCTAATGGCGTGTTTGCCATTGCTGGAAATAAACCCTATATTTTAACAACCGCTGCGTATCAAAAAAGCAAACTCAAACCAGATTTTGCATTGCAATCAGGCCCGATGTTGATTATTCATGGAAAAATGAATCCGCAATTTCGAGCTAGCCTAGAAAGCTATCATAAGCGCAATGCAGTGTGTTTGACGAAGCAAAATGAATTACTTTTCTTGATGACGATAAAAGGTGAGCCTAACCTTTATACCTTAAGCCAAGGTTTGCTGAAAATAGGTTGTCATGACGCCTTATATCTTGATGGAACAATATCTAATTGGTACATTCCAGGGCAATTTAACACCTTGCATTGGAAGCGTTTTGTTGGAATGATCTCCGTTCTTGATGTGAACAAAAAATAGCAAAAGCGTTTTATTTATAATCAACTAAATCAAAAAATCCGTTTTTTGCAAAAAAATGATTGACGAGAATAGGTCAAATCAGGATAATACGCCCCGCAAAGCCGATAAGGTAAAGCAAATGATGGCTACATAGCTCAGTTGGTTAGAGCACAACACTCATAATGTTGGGGTCGCAAGTTCGAATCTCGCTGTAGCCACCAAGTTTGCGGGACTGGCGAAATTGGTAGACGCACCAGATTTAGGTTCTGGCGCCGAGAGGTGTGTGGGTTCAAGTCCCTCGTCCCGCACCATTTATCAGCTTGCAGTCAAATAGTAGTTGGGGTATCGCCAAGCGGTAAGGCACCGGGTTTTGATCTCGGCATCCCTAGGTTCGAATCCTAGTACCCCAGCCATCTTATTTTTCAATTTCTTTTGTATAAAAAATGCGATTAAATTTAACCGCACTTTGTTTTATTTTTGTTTAAAATATTATTTACACATTCTCTCGATAAGTTTTGCTTCTAATCGGCGATGAAACCATGGTGTTGTATCAAATTCACTACCTTGTCCCAGTAAGCCAAGATCAAAAGTGTCTTCATCGACGTATGGACCAGACTTATCTCCTATTCCATCCATGTATTCTTCGCCAAGATCGTAAAAGCCAAGCAAATTCTTATTAAGATCAAACACAAAAACTGTGGCACGATAACCCAAATTAAGTGAAAACCCATTAGGAATGAAACCTGCACAAACAGAAATATTACGCTTGAATTTTGGAAAACTGTGGTTTACACAATGATTAGTCGAGTTCATCGAATATTCCATATCTCGACAAACATTACGCCATCGCCAGCTGAATGCAACAACTAGTATAAGAACGATACAGATGAAGTGTCGTTTTTTCATTTTATTTCTCATAAAGTGCGGTACTTAATTCACTATAAATTTTGACCGCACTTCGTATTGCAATTAATGTTCCCTTGTTTTAAAGAAGGTCACATCAGGATAACGTTCTTGTGCAAGGTTTAGGTTTACCATAGTCGGTGCGATATAAGTGAGATTATCCCCACCATCTAATGCTAGGTTTTGCTCATTTTTACGTTTGAACTCTTCAAATTTTTTGTTATCCGCACATTCCACCCAACGAGCCGTTGCGACGTTGACCGTTTCGTAAATGGCTTCAACGTTATATTCAGATTTCAAACGCGAAACAACCACGTCAAACTGTAATACACCGACCGCGCCAACAATCAAATCATTATTGCTTAATGGACGGAATACTTGCACAGCACCTTCTTCAGAAAGTTGTACTAAGCCTTTCAACAATTGTTTTTGTTTAAGCGGATCTTTCAAACGAATGCGACGGAATAATTCAGGGGCAAAGTTTGGAATGCCGGTAAATTTCAGATCTTCACCTTGTGTGAAGGTATCGCCAATTTGAATTGTGCCATGATTGTGTAAGCCGATAATATCACCAGCATAGGCCTCATCGGCATGGGTACGATCTCCCGCCATAAAGGTGAGCGCATCAGAAATAACCACATCTTTACCAATACGCACGTGTTTAAGTTTCATGCCTTTTTCATATTTGCCAGAAACTACGCGTAGGAAAGCCACGCGGTCGCGGTGTTTTGGATCCATGTTAGCTTGGATTTTAAACACGAAACCAGTGAATTTTTCTTCTTCTGCTGAAACCTTACGGGTATCAGCTTGACGAGCTTGTGGTGCAGGTGCCCATTCGGTTAAACCATCTAAGAAATGATCGACACCGAAGTTACCTAATGCAGTACCAAAAAAGACAGGCGTCAATTCACCACTTAAGAATAAATCTAAATCAAATTCATTACTTGCACCTTTTACTAGCTCTAATTCATCACGCAGTTGTTGGGCTAAGTCATCACCTACGGCAGCGTCTAATTCAGGGCTATTTAAGCCTTTCACGATTCGTACTTCTTGAATAGTAGAGCCTTGTCCACTTTGATAAAGATAGGTTTCATCTTTATATAAATGATAAACCCCTTTAAACAATTTACCGCAACCAATCGGCCAAGTAATTGGCGCACAATGGATTTTTAATATGCTTTCCACTTCATCTAATAATTCCATTGGATCACGGATATCACGGTCAAGTTTATTCATGAAAGTGATAATTGGCGTATCGCGTAAACGGGTCACTTCCATTAATTTAATGGTACGTTCTTCAACCCCTTTTGCAGAATCGATAACCATTAAGCAGCTATCCACAGCCGTCAAAGTACGGTAGGTATCTTCCGAGAAATCCTCATGCCCCGGCGTATCCAATAAATTCACTAAGCACTCATTGTAAGGGAATTGCATCACGGAAGTCGTAATGGAAATACCACGTTGTTTTTCCATTTCCATCCAGTCAGATTTTGCATGTTGTGCAGAGCCTTTACCTTTTACTGAGCCTGCTTTTTGAATGGCATTGCCGTATAACAATACTTTTTCGGTGATGGTGGTTTTACCCGCGTCAGGGTGGGAAATAATCGCAAATGTGCGACGTTTATTCACTTCTTCTAATGGATAACTCATTTGTCTTGTTTCTTCTGTTTTAAATAATGGTGTATTGTCGCTGATTTTCAGATTGAGCTCAAATTAAATTGTTTTTCTTTTGTTATCTATAGCTTATTTAGGTGTATGACTCTGTAATTTCTTTTCTTTAAAAATTTTTGATAAAAAAGCAAACGTTTGCGTAAGAAATGAGGTATAATACGTGCCGATTTTTTATTCTTATAATAAAAGGTGCAAGCAATGACACAACTTAGTCTAAAAAAAATCTATTCGGGAAAAGTGCGTGATCTTTATGAGATCGATGATAAACGGATGTTAATGGTCGCCAGTGACCGTTTGTCTGCATTTGATGTGATTTTAGATGATCCTATTCCACGCAAAGGGGAAATTCTGACTCAAATTTCCAATTTTTGGTTCAATAAGTTAGCCCATATTATGCCGACTCATTTTACTAGCGATTCAGTTTATGATGTGTTACCAAAAGAAGAAGCTGATTTAGTGAAAGATCGTGCAGTGGTATGTAAGCGTTTGAAACCAATAAAAATTGAATCTATCGTGCGTGGTTATTTAACGGGTAGCGGGCTAAAAGATTATAAGCAAACGGGCACCATTTGTGGTTTGAAATTACCAGAAGGATTAGTTGAGGCAAGTAAATTACCAGAGCCGATTTTCACACCATCAAGCAAAGAAGAAGTGGGCAATCACGATATCAATATTAGCTATGAAGAATGTGAAAAAGCAATTGGCGCAGAGTTAGCGGCACAAGTCAGAGAAAAAGCGATTGCACTTTATACTGAGGCTGCCAAATATGCGCTGACTAAAGGCATTATTATTTGTGATACTAAATTTGAATTTGGTTTAGATGAAAATGGTACGCTCACTTTAATGGATGAGGTATTAACACCAGATTCTAGTCGTTTTTGGTCAGTTGATACTTATAAAGAAGGAACAAATCCGCCCTCATTTGATAAGCAATTTGTACGAGATTGGTTAGAGCAAAGTGGTTGGGATAAACAACCGCCAGCGCCTAAAGTACCAAAAGAAGTGATTGAAAAAACAGTTGCTAAATATCAAGAGGCGTTGGATTTATTAACAAAATAACATTAACAAACTCCCTGCTATGCTTTAGAATGGCAGGGATTTTTATGGATAAAATATTGTAAATAAAAGAGTATGAAATCTGTTGCAATAGTTGGTTTAGGTTGGTTAGGCTTACCGCTGGCGCTGCACTTAAAAGAGCTTGGTTGGTGTGTAAAAGGATCAAAACAATCCCCTGAGGATGCTCAAAAATTGCATCAGCTAGGTATTGAAACTTATCCTTTTTCTCTTTCTGATGAAATAAAGCATTTACCAGACCATATTTGCACTCTTTTTAATGTAGATGCTCTCATTATCACCTTACCACCTAGCCGTTTTTCTTCTCAACAGTATTGTGAACATCTTGCTTTTTTAGCTAATCAAGCAAAGAAACAAGGTGTACAGCACTTGATTTTTACCAGTTCAACTTCTGTTTTTCCTGATATCTCGAGGCAATTTGATGAAAGTTCTCAACTTTCAGCTGAAACAGAAATTGGTAAAACACTGATACAAGCCGAGCAGTATTTATTCCAATCAGAAATATCTCATTGCGATATTCTTCGACTTGCAGGATTAATTGGGAAACAACGCCATCCGGTTAAATTCTTAGCAGGAAAACGAAATTTAAAACAGGGTAATTCACCTGTTAATTTGGTGCATCTAGAGGATTGCATTCAAGCTATTACTACCTTACTCATGAATCCAAATGGATTGCGAACTTACCATCTTTGCGCGCCAATTCATCCTACTCGAGCAGAATATTACACAAAAGCAGCGGTATTTTATGATTTATCCATACCACAATTCGATTGTAGTGATTCGGATCCGAAACGAATCATTATGGCAGATAAAATTTGTCGAGATTTAGGCTTCTCTTATCGTTATCCAAATCCCGATGATATGTTAGAAAAGTGCGGTGATTTTTGACCGCGCTTTTTAAAGACTTACTCACCATAACCACAATGAAGGAAATAAAATATGTCAAATACGATTCTGCAACATTTACCTAAAGGTCAAAAAGTTGGTATTGCTTTTTCAGGCGGGCTAGATACCAGCGCTGCATTACTTTGGATGCGTCAAAAAGGTGCGGTACCTTATGCTTATACAGCAAACTTAGGTCAACCCGATGAAGATGATTACAATGCAATTCCGAAAAAAGCGATGGAATATGGTGCGGAAAATGCGCGTTTAGTGGATTGTCGTGCGCAGTTAGCCCATGAAGGGATTGCGGCTATTCAATGTGGTGCATTCCATATTTCTACTGGTGGAGCAACCTATTTCAACACCACACCACTTGGTCGTGCGGTAACAGGTACGATGCTTGTTGCAGCAATGAAAGAAGATGATGTCAATATCTGGGGTGATGGTTCAACTTTTAAAGGTAATGATATTGAGCGTTTTTATCGTTATGGTTTATTAACCAACCCAAATTTAAAAATTTACAAACCATGGTTAGATCAACAATTCATCGATGAGTTGGGTGGTCGTTTTGAAATGTCAAAATTCTTAATCGAAAATGGTTTTGACTACAAAATGTCGGTAGAAAAAGCCTATTCAACTGACTCTAATATGTTAGGTGCAACTCACGAAGCGAAAGACTTAGAAGAGTTAAGCACAGGCATTAAAATTGTGAAACCAATTATGGGCGTAGCATTCTGGGATGAAAATGTTCAAGTGAAACCAGAAGTGGTGACTGTTCGTTTTGAAGAAGGTGTGCCAGTTGCCTTAAATGGTAAAACATTTGACAACGTAGTAGAGCTTTTCTTAGAAGCAAATCGTATTGGTGGTCGTCATGGTTTAGGCATGTCAGACCAAATTGAAAACCGTATTATTGAAGCAAAATCACGTGGTATTTATGAAGCACCGGGAATGGCATTATTCCACATTGCTTATGAGCGTTTAGTCACCGGTATTCACAATGAAGATACTATTGAACAATATCGTATCAATGGTTTACGTTTAGGTCGTTTGTTATACCAAGGACGTTGGTTTGATCCACAAGCATTAATGTTACGTGAAACTGCACAACGCTGGGTGGCTCGTGCGATTACAGGTGAAGTGACATTAGAACTTCGTCGCGGTAATGATTATTCAATCTTAAATACTGAATCACCAAACTTAACTTATGCGGCAGAACGTTTAAGTATGGAAAAAGTGGAAAATGCACCATTTGATCCAATCGATCGTATTGGTCAATTAACCATGCGTAACTTAGATGTAGCAGATACACGCGGAAAATTAAGTATCTACTCTCAAGTAGGTCTATTAACTGCAGGGAAAGATTCCGTTTTACCACAATTAGGTAAAAAATAATTTTCTCTTTTAAATTGGAAAAAGTGCAGTCAATTTTGACCGCACTTTTGATTGAGATAATAAAAAACCTTAGGCGTTGGGTCTAAGGTTTTTGTTTTTTAGCAAGAATTATTTTTTCTCTTCACATTTGTTGATATCGCTACATTTACCGTAGAGGTATAAACTGTGTGCTTTTAATTTGATACCATGTTGCTCACTGATTTCTTTTTGACGCTGTTCGATAATGTTATCAGTAAACTCAAATACCTTACCGCAATCTTCACAGATAATGTGATCGTGGTGTTCTGTTGGTGCAAGTTCAAAAACAGACTTGTTACCTTCAAAATTATGACGAATTAAAATACGTGCTTCATCAAATTGATTAAGTACGCGATATACAGTTGCAAGACCAATGTCACTACCTTGTTCTAACAAGATCTTATACACGTCTTCAGCTGAGAAATGCTCATTTTTATGTTCTTGCATTAATGCAAGGATAGTCAGCCGTGGTTCGGTGATTTTCAACCCTGCTTTTTTGAGTAATTTGATGTTTTCTTCAGACATAATGTTCCCTTAATTTGCTAAATAGAGATGGTTGATGGTTAAGCTAATTCTGCTAAACACATTTCATCGTAGATTTGTTTCGTCCATTTCTCTACACGTTCGGCTGTGAGTTCTGGTTGACGATCTTCATCGATACACAAACCGATAAAGTTTCCGTCGTCTAATAATGCTTTTGATGCTTCAAAGGTGTAGCCATCAGTTGACCAATTGCCCACGATAATCGCGCCACGTGGTTCAACGATATCACGTACTGTACCGATCGCATCACAGAAATAATCAGCATAATCTTCCTGATCGCCACAGCCAAAAATACCGACTAACTTGTCAGTAAAATCAATTTCTTCTAAGGTAGGAAAAAAATCATCCCAGTCAGCTTGTGCTTCACCGTAATACCAAGTAGGAATACCGAAAAGTAAAAAATCATAACCTTCGATATCTTCTTTCGAGCTTTTTGCAATGTCACGAATATCAACGAGTTCGTTACCTAATTGCTTTTGAATCATTTTTGCAATGTTTTCTGTATTACCTGTGTCACTACCGTAAAATAAACCGACAACTGCCATTGTTCTTTCCTTTTGAAATAAAATTAGGTGAATAGAAAAAAATTAGGGGCAAAGCCCTACAATTTGTGCGAACTATACCACAAATGAATTCTCATTTGAATAGAATAATTCTCATTTAAAACGATTAATTCTTATTTAGAAACCTATCAATTGCACGTATCACAAAATCTGGTTTTTCCGCATGAACCCAGTGCCCACAACCATTGATAGTGAAAGAGGTCGCATTCGGGAATTGTTTTAGAATAATTTCTGTATATTCAGGTTTAATATAAGATGAAAGCCCGCCTTTAATAAAGAGAGTAGGCGTATTAGCATAAACTTCCTGCCAATCCATCAGTTCCGCATAATGCTCAAAAAGTGCGGTCAAATTGAAACGAAAATATTCACTTGAAGTTGGCTCAAAAGATTTTAACATAAATTGCACCACGCTAGGATCGGCAATTTCACTTTCTAAAATAGGTTTAGCTTGTTGACGAGTTTGTGGTTGCGCTTTTTTCACTGCAAACAAACCACGGAAAACATCATCATGTCCCGTACTGCTATTAGCCACTGGAGCAATATCAATTACAACGAGTTTTTCTACTCGTTGTGGTTGAAGTGCGGTCATTTTCATTGCCGTTTTTCCGCCCATCGAATGGCCAATTAAGATCACTTTATCTAATTGAAGGTGATCGATAAGTTGCCATACATCATCAGCCATGACATCGTAATTCATTGTTTCTGAATGAAAACTTTGTCCGTGATTGCGTAAATCTACACGTAAAATGTTATAGTTATCGCTAAATGCACGGGCGATACCCCCAAGATTATTCATATCCCCAAATAAGCCGTGAATAAAAACTAAGGTAGGCGAATTAATTGCTTGTTTTGTTTGATGAAATTGATAGTTTAATAATTGGGAAGATGACATATATTTTGCGTGAGAATTTGGTTAGAAATCGTTATAATGGGTGAAAATTTTAGCAAACGGAGAGAAAAAAATGAAGATAATTGAAGTTGATGAAGAATTATATCAATACATTGCTGCACAAACTCAGTCTATTGGAGAAAGTGCTTCTGATATTCTTCGCCGTTTGTTGAATTTACCCGCTCATGCAACAAGCAAGGTTGATTTCTTTGAATCAGACGTATCAACTGAAAACACAAAAAGTGCGGTGCATTCTGAGCCTGTTTTAGCTGAAAAAACAACCGAAGTATCTCAACCAAAAGTTGAACCTGTTGAGCCGCCAAAAGTAGTGAAGAAACAATCGGACGAAGCAATTAATCACATTGTTGATAAAGTTCGTGCTCTCTTGAATTCTGCTGAATTTAAAGAAGAGCCAAAAGCAGTTGTGCGTTTTTTAAGTATATTGCGTACGCTTTATCGTACCAATCCAGAAAGCTTTGCACAGGCAACTGAAAGCTTACAAGGCCGTACTCGTGTGTATTTTGCTCGTGATGAAGGGACTTTACTAGTGGCGGGTAATCACACTAAACCAAAACAAATTCCTGACACACCATATTGGGTGATTACCAATACCAATAGTAATCGTAAGATGCTCATGCTAGAAGGGGCGATGCAATCTATGCATTTGCCGGAATATTTAATTGACGAAGTTCGCCCTTATTTCGTTAGCAACTAATTCGATGCAAAAATTTCCTTGGCAAGCATTTGCCCAAAATTCAGCATATGCAAATCAGATCGCGTTGCGAAATTCGCAGGGCGATCCTTTTACTTGGGCAGAACTTGCTGAGAAAATTAATCAGGTGGAAGCCTTTCTTTTACAACAAGGTGTGACAGCGCAAAGTGCGGTTGCTTTTTGTGGTAAAAATTCAGAAAAGATCTTATTTCTTTATTTATCCGTTATTCAGCTAGGTGCAAAAATTTTAGGTATCAATCCTGCATTTCCTCAAGAAAAAAGAGAAGAATTGTGCCAAGTATATGGGGTGGATTTTTGTTATCAAACCGAAGATATTCATTATTTAGCTGTTAAAGCATTACCCGAACATAACGCTGATTTTACAAAAGCGGCAACGATGACGCTAACATCGGGCTCGACTGGTTTGCCTAAAGCGGTGGTGCATAATGTGTCTGCTCATTTAGCTAATGCAGAAGGCGTTTGTGCCTTAATGAATTTTGGCAAAGATCAATCATGGCTACTTTCTTTACCGCTTTATCATGTTTCTGGACAAGGTATTGTGTGGCGTTGGCTGTATGCGGGAGCAACTTTAGTACTACCGAAAGAAGATTTTTATCAATCTATTGGTGAAGTTTCTCATGTTTCTCTCGTGCCAACGCAATTACAGCGTTGGTTTGATTATTTGACGGAGCATCCTCAGCCAGTTCAAACACAAGCCGTGTTATTAGGTGGGACACAAATCCCTGTAAAATTAACCCAAATGTTAAGTGAATTAGATATTCGAAGCTATTCAGGCTATGGTATGACAGAAATGGCTTCTACCGTATTCGCTAAACAATCGGATGGAAAAATTGGTGTAGGTCAACCTTTGCTTGGTCGAGAGTTTAAGTTAATGAATGAAGAAGTTTGGTTAAAAGGTGCAGGGCTTGCCATGGGATATTGGCGCGATGGACGTATAGATCCACTCACGAATCACGAAGGCTGGTTCCAAACCAAAGATAAAGGTCAATGGCTTGATGATGAATTAGTCATTCAAGGCCGATTGGATAATATGTTTATTTCCGGTGGTGAAAATATTCAGCCGGAAGAAATTGAAAAAGTGATTGCACAATCAGATTTGGTGAAACAAATCTTTGTTTTACCTAAACATGATGAGGAATTTGGCCATCGCCCTGTCGCAATTGTTGAATTTCATACCTCATTTAATGAAAGTGCGGTCGAATCTCTCAACGTTTTTTTACAAGGGCGATTGGAGCGATTTAAGCAACCCGTTGCCTACTATGAACTCCCTCAGGATTTAATCCAAGGGGCAATAAAGATTTCTCGCAAAGCACTCGCCGATTGGCTGTCGCAACAATAGGAAAGTTAGTTTAATGAAAAATATCTCTCGAGTTTTGACCGCACTTGGTCTTTCATTTGTTTTTACGCTGGCGCTTTCTCAGCCTGTTTGGGCAGAGAATAATAATGCTGATTTACCGACGGAAAAAACACTAAAAAGTGAATTAGCCGAGGCACAAAAATTACCAGATGGTGATGAAAAAACAAATAACGTCACGACAATCCAGGCTTCGCTTGATTTCTTGCAACAAATTCAAACACAGCAAAAAAATAATAACGATTTGCAAGATACGCTTATTGATGCAGATTCTGAAATTCAGAAGAATAATGCCGATCTTCAAAATCTTAAAAAACAGCTAAGCACGCCAAATAACACCGATTATGCTTCGCAAAGTTTAGCGACTTTACAGGCTCAGGTTGAGAAACTGACCAATCAACAACAAGATGCTCAATCTGCATTAAGTGCAGTGAATGCACAACTTGCAGGGCAAAGTGCTGTATCCGAACGCGCCCAAACAGCCTTAACAGATAATGTTAAACGTACGCAAGAATTGAATCAGAAATTGGCTGACCCAACAACTAGTTCGCTATTAAAACAGCAAATTCAGCTTGAATTGCAACTGATAGAACTAAAAAATATCTATAATCAAGTGCTATTAAAAAATAGTGATCAGTTGACGGTACTTTATCAAAGTCGATATGAGCTATTGAATGCGCGTGTTCAAGCGCTACAGAAACAAATTGCTGCCATTCAAGACGTGATTAATCAAAAGAATTTGGCTAAAACACAAAACCAAGTTGAGCAAGCACAACAACAAAGCCAAAATGTTGAGCAAAATCCGTTGATTCAGAAAGAATTGAATTTGAATGCACAGCTTAGCCAATATTTACTTGAGCAAACTGAGAAAACCAATACATTAACGCAAGATGAATTGCGCATGCGAAATGTATTGGATAACTTGACGCAGACACAGCGTACCATTGATGAGCAAATCAGTGCGTTACAAGGCACGTTGGTGCTTTCTCGCATTATTCAGCAACAAAAACAAAAATTACCGACCAATTTAAATATTCAAGGTCTTTCAAAGCAAATTGCGGATTTGCGTGTACAGATCTTCGATATTACGCAGAAACGTAATGAGCTTTATGATATTGATGCTTACATCAGTAAAATAGAGCAGGATGAAAATAAATCGTTTACACCGGCAGAAAAAACACAATTAACCAATTTACTCACTGAACGTCGTAAAGTAGGGTCAGATTTAATTAAGTCGTTGAATAACCAATTGAATTTGGCGATTTCCTTAGAGTTAACCCAACAGCAAATTACTCAAATCAGTGATCAGATTCAGTCTAAACTCGACCAACAAAGTTTCTGGGTAAAAAGTAATAATCCAATTAATCTTGATTGGTTCAAGAAATTACCGATGTCACTCAAAGCACAATTTGATGGCATTGGAAAGAAAATCGGCTTTCCGACAAACTTTGATAATTTGCCGTATTTACTCACTTACGTCTTTATTTTGTTTGTGATTGGTGGATTGATTTTTAAATTTAAAGAGTCGATTAAACAACGCTTAGCTGTGATTAATGGTGAGATTAACACGCTTCGTTCGGATAGCCAATGGCATACGCCACTTGCGTTATTTTATACGGCGCTTTTATCGTTATCAGGCACCCTGTGGTTCTTAGCGACTTGCCAACTTTTAGGCTTTTTCTTTGTGAAAAATCCACAAGAGTTTTGGGAGTGGTCGCTTAGCATGGCGGGCTATTGGTGGTTCTTTAGTTTTATCTTAGCTATTCTTCGTCCGAATGGTATTTTAGTGTGCCATTTTGGTTTTACTAAAGAGAGTGCAGCGAGCCTACAAGACGTCACGAAACGTATTATTGTTTCTGTTGTGTTATTACTGAATACGTCAATTTTCAGTAATGTCATGGATACAGGTTTAGCAAATGACGTATTGGGTGAAATTAATACCATTGTTGCTTTGCTTTTCTGCATTGTAATTATTGCACCACGTTTTATTCGTACTGAAAAATCATTGAGTTCAACGACAACAGATAAGCGTGATAGAACCATTTTCAAAATTGTACGAATCTTATTGCAATTGGTCCCTGTTATTTTAATTGCACTAATTGCTTTAGGCTATTATTACACCGCCTTAAATTTAATTACGCATATTATTAATACCTACATTGCATGGGTGGTGTGGTCGTTGGTGCGTCATACAATTTATCGTGGTGTCACCGTAGCATCAAGACGTTTAGCTTATCGTCGTTTACAAGAAAAACGTCAGCAAAAACAACAAGATTCAAGTGATGCTTCAGCCTCTGATGATGTGGTCGTGATTACCGAACAAGAAGAGGGATTGGACTTAAATGAAGTGCGTAGCCAGTTACTACGCTTTGCCGATCTCTTTATTTGGACCGCACTTTTTGTCATCTTTTATTATGTCTGGTCAGATTTAGTTACGGTGGTAAGTTATTTGCGTGATATTACCTTGTGGCAACAAACTTCAACAACTGAAGCGGGCGTGGTGACCGAAACGATTTCACTCTTTAACTTGATTGTTGCGTTAATCATTGTTGTGATTACCTATATTTTAGTGCGTAATATTCAAGGTATTTTAGAAATATTACTCTTCTCCCGAGTGAAACTTTCACAAGGTACGCCTTATACCATTACCACCTTATTAACCTATATCTTGGTTGCAGTGGGTGGCGCATGGGCATTTTCTACCCTTGGGATGTCATGGTCTAAATTACAATGGTTATTTGCCGCCCTTTCCGTTGGTCTCGGTTTTGGTATGCAAGAAATTTTTGCGAACTTTGTTTCCGGCATCATTTTATTATTTGAACGTCCAATTCGTGTGGGTGATACTGTGACAATTAACGATGTAACAGGTACAGTAGCGAAAATCCGTATTCGCGCCATTACGATGATCGATCCGGATCGAAAAGAAGTGATTGTGCCAAATAAATCCTTTGTAACCGGACAAGTGACTAACTGGGCATTATCTAACACCGTTACTCGTTTGGTTATATCCGTTGGGGTGGCTTATGGATCAGATTTAGAGTTGGTGAAACGTTTATTATTGCAAGCTGCAAATGAGCAACCAAGCATCTTAAAAGATCCAGAACCAAGAGCATTATTCTTAACCTTTGGGGCAAGTACGTTAGATCACGAATTACGTGTTTATGTGGGTCAAGTGTCTGAGCGAAATGATACGCTTGATGCACTTAATCGTCGTGTGAATGAATTATTTGCAGAAAATAATATTGATATTGCATTCAATCAATTAGATATTTTTATTAAGAATAAAGATACGGGTGAGGAAATTCCATTTATTGATGTGGCAAAATTAGCCCAAAATCATTAATTAAAGAGAGAAAATATGGCAGGGAATACTATCGGACAACTTTTTCGTGTGACGACCTTTGGGGAGTCACATGGTATAGCATTAGGCTGTATCGTAGATGGCGTACCGCCGAATCTTGAATTATCGGAAGCGGATATTCAACCTGATTTAGATCGTCGTAAACCGGGTACATCGCGTTACACTACGCCACGTCGTGAAGACGATGAAGTACAGATTTTATCAGGAGTATTTGAGGGTAAAACAACCGGTACCAGCATAGGAATGATCATTAAAAATGGTGATCAACGTTCACAAGATTATGGTGATATCAAAGATCGTTTCCGTCCTGGACATGCGGATTTTACCTATCAACAAAAATACGGTATTCGTGATTATCGCGGTGGTGGTCGTTCTTCTGCGCGCGAAACTGCGATGCGAGTTGCTGCTGGTGCGATTGCGAAGAAATATTTACGTGAACAGTTTGGTATTGAAGTGCGTGGCTTTTTAAGCCAAATTGGCGAAGTGAAGATTGCACCACAGACTGTCGGCAAAATTGATTGGGATAAAGTGAATAGCAATCCATTTTTCTGTCCAGATGAAAGTGCGGTTGAAAAATTTGATGAATTAATCCGTGAATTGAAAAAAGAAGGCGATTCGATTGGCGCTAAATTAACGGTGATTGCAGAAAATGTTCCTGTTGGTTTAGGCGAGCCGGTTTTTGATCGACTTGATGCCGATTTAGCCCATGCTTTAATGGGGATTAATGCCGTTAAAGGTGTAGAGATAGGCGACGGTTTTGCAGTAGTCGAACAGCGTGGCAGTCAACATCGTGATGAAATGACACCAAATGGTTTTGAAAGTAACCATGCTGGCGGTATTTTAGGGGGCATTAGCTCTGGTCAGCCAATCATTGCGACCATTGCACTAAAACCAACATCCAGTATTACCATTCCAGGACGCTCGATTAATTTAGAGGGAGAACCCGTAGAAGTCGTGACAAAAGGTCGTCATGATCCTTGTGTGGGTATTCGTGCAGTACCCATTGCGGAGGCCATGGTCGCGATTGTGTTACTCGACCATTTATTGCGTTTTAAGGCACAATGCAAATAACTATTTTAAATTAAGCTTATTTTTCTTTTATTGAAGATAAGGTAATTCGTTTTAGGAAATCTTATGAATAAATCTTTAGCAAAATTACTTTCAAGTGCGGTCGTTTTAGGGAGCGCTTTTCTCTCGCTACAAACAACAGCCTCGCCACAAGACTGGCAACGAATTAAACGTCCAATTCCTGCAACAGATGGTAAGGCAAATCCAATTGGTAGCTATTCGAATGGTTGTATTATCGGGGCTGAACCTTTGCCTTATAAAGGTGAGGGCTATCAAGTCATTCGTATGAATAAAAATCGCTATTATGGTCATCCGGATATGATTGCCTACTTACAGCGTCTTGGACAAAAGGCGAAGTCAGCAGGCTTACCAACCATGTTAGTTGGAGATATTGCTATGCCTGGTGGTGGCCGCTTTCTAACGGGGCATGCAAGCCATCAAATGGGATTAGATGCGGATATTTGGTTGCGCATGGGTACCATGACAGACAGTGAAGCGTTAAATTCTGACGGAAAAGGCTTACTCGTGGTGAATCGCCAAGCACAACGTGTTGATGAAAATGTGTGGAGTAACAATCATGCAACGTTAATCAAACTGGCCGCGCAAGATCCCAAAGTGACCCGTATTTTTGTGAATCCAGCAATTAAATTAAAACTTTGTCAAACTGCGGGAGACGATCGTGCTTGGTTACACAAAATTCGTCCATGGTTTGGCCATGATTCACATTTCCACGTGCGCATTGCTTGTCCAAAAGATGCCGCTTATTGTGAAGATCAAGCACCTGTACCAGCAGGCGATGGTTGTGGCGATGAACTTTATTCTTGGTTTGAACCCGCAAAACCAGGTTCAGGCGCTTCTAAACCAAAAGTGACACCACCAGAACCGTTTTTATGCCAACAAGTGTTGAGTTCGCCAAATAGTAGCGAATGGTTAGAGTAGGAGTTTAATCATGGAATTTGGAATTGATATTTTAGCTATGCTTTTTGCAGCAGCCTTTATTGCTGCATTTATTGATGCGATTGCAGGTGGCGGAGGCTTAATTACAATCCCAGCCTTATTAATGACAGGTATGCCACCCGCCATGGCATTAGGTACAAATAAATTACAAGCTTTTGGCGGTGCGTTGTCGGCAAGTATTTACTTTTTGCGTAAAAGAGCGGTCAATTTATCGGAGCTTTCTTTCATCTTACTGATGATTTTTATCGGCTCAGTGATTGGTACGTTACTCATTCAAAATTTAGATGCGACATTAATTAAAAAAGGGCTTCCATTTCTTATTTTAGCGATCGGCTTATACTTTTTATTGACACCTAAATTGGGCGAAAGTGATCGCAAACAACGAATTTCTTACGCTGTTTTTGCATTATGTTTTGGCTCATTGCTGGGTTTTTATGATGGCTTTTTTGGACCAGGTGTAGGCTCATTAATGAACTTGGCTTGTGTCACATTGCTTGGATTTAATCTCACCAAAGCAACTGCGCATGCTAAAGTGATGAATTTAACCTCAAATTTTGCGTCATTAATTTTCTTCTTTATTGGTGGTCATGTCATTTGGACCGTTGGTTTAGTGATGATGGCAGGAAGTCTGATAGGTGCAAATTTAGGCGCCAAAATGGTGATGGCAAAAGGCAAACAATTAATTAGACCAATGGTGGTGATTGTGTCATTTATCATGACAATAAAAATGGCGTATGATCAAGGTTGGTTTCATTTTTAACGATTGATTATGACAGATTCTCAAAAAAAATTACGTATTACGGCACGAACAGGCTATGAACCACATTTTTCATGGTCATATTTGCACCCGAAAAATTGGGGCATTTGGCTTGGTATTTTTGTGCTTTTGTTACTTGCTTTTGTGCCATTTCGTTTACGCGATAAAATGGCCGAGAAACTGGCTCGTGCGCTGACGAAAAAAATCGGTAAACCACGTATTCGTGCCGAGATTAATTTGAAACTCTGTTTCCCAGATTGGACGGCTGAGCAGCGTGAAAAAGTGATTGAAGAGATGTTTGTGACGGTCGCACAAGTCATGCTTGGTATTGGTGAAATTGCCATTCGTTCTAAAAAACATTTACAAAAACGCAGTGAATTCATTGGTCTTGAGCATATCAAACAAGCCAAAGCCGAAGGGCATAACATCATTTTGATGGTGCCACATGGTTGGGCGATAGATGCCTCTGGCATTATTTTGCATACACACGGCATGCCGATGACGTCAATGTATAACCCGCACCGAAATCCATTGGTGGACTGGTTGTGGACTTTAGCGCGTCAGCGTTTTGGTGGAAAAATGCATGCTCGCCAAAATGGTATTAAGCCGTTTTTAGCACACATCAAACAAGGTCAAATGGGATATTATCTTCCTGATGAAGATTTTGGTGCCGAGCAAAGTGTCTTTGTGGATTTCTTTGCCACTTATAAAGCCACGCTTCCTGGATTAAACAAAATGGCAAAATTAGCGAAAGCGGTGGTTATCCCAATGTTCCCTCGTTATAACGCTAAGAATGGGAAGTATGAAATGGAAATTCGCCCACCGATGCAATTAAGCGACGATCCTGAGCAATCAGCCCGTGCGATGAACGAAGAAATTGAGTATTTCGTTACGCCAACACCCGAACAATATGTCTGGATTTTACAGCTTCTTCGTACTCGAAAAGACGGGGAAGATATTTACCCAGATTAATTCATTTTATTTACAAAAGTGCGGTCAAAATTCACCGCACTTTTGCATTTTTATATGCTAGAATGCGAGCCTAAAAACAGGATTTTTTCTTACTCTTTTTTGAGCAATTATTTATGAACAAACAACTTGAATTAATCAAATCTTCTATCAAATCTATCCCAAATCATCCAAAAGAAGGCATTATTTTCCGTGATATCACGAGCTTACTTGAAGTGCCTGCGGCTTTTAAAGCCACAATCGATTTGATCGTTGAAAAGTATAAAGATCAAGGACTCACAAAAGTAATTGGTACTGAGTCTCGTGGATTTATTTTTGGTGCGCCAGTTGCATTAGCATTAGGCTTGCCATTTATCCCCGTTCGTAAACCGGGCAAATTACCGCGTGAAGTGATTGCACAGTCTTATCAGTTAGAATACGGTCAAGACACCCTTGAATTGCACACAGATGCCATTTCACAAGGTGATAATGTGTTAATCATTGATGATTTGTTAGCAACGGGTGGAACAGTTGAAGCTACCGTGAAATTAGTTCAACGTTTAGGTGGTGAAGTGAAACATGCTGCCTTTGTGATTAATTTGCCAGAATTAGGGGGCGAAAAACGCTTACGTGATTTAGGCATTGATTGCTACACCTTAGTGAATTTTGAAGGCCATTAATTTTTAAAGGGATGCGATGAGCTACCAAGTTTTAGCCAGAAAATGGCGACCAAAAAACTTTTCTGAAGTAGTGGGGCAAAGCCATGTACTCACTGCTTTGGAAAACGGTTTAAAAGAAAACCGTTTACATCATGCTTATTTATTTTCCGGCACTCGTGGCGTAGGTAAAACCTCCATTGCTCGTTTATTTGCGAAAGGCTTGAATTGTGTAAACGGTATTACTGCCGATCCTTGCGGTGAATGTGAAAACTGTAAAGCGATCGAAGCAGGCAACTTTATTGATTTAATTGAAATCGATGCGGCTTCTCGTACCAAAGTAGAGGATACGCGTGAGCTCTTAGACAACGTGCAATATAAGCCGGTAGTGGGGCGTTATAAAGTCTATCTAATCGATGAAGTCCATATGCTTTCCCGCCATTCTTTCAATGCGTTGTTAAAAACCTTGGAAGAACCGCCTGAATATGTGAAATTCCTACTCGCTACAACGGATCCTCAAAAATTACCGATTACGATTTTATCCCGTTGTATGCAATTTCATCTCAAAGCATTAGATGAACCGCAAATTTCAGCACATCTTAATCGCGTGCTTACTGCCGAAAATATTCCTTTTGATGCGCCAGCATTAGATAAATTAGCCAAAGCTGCACAAGGTAGTATTCGTGATAGCTTAAGTTTAACAGATCAAGCGATAGCCATGGGCAACGATAAAGTTTCCACTGATGTGGTGAATACCATGCTTGGGCTGTTAGACGAAGATCAGCCGATTGAAATCATTTACGCCTTACACCAAGGTAACGGTGAGCGTTTAATGAAAACCATCCAAACGGTGGCAGAAAAAGCGGGCGATTGGGATGAGTTATTGGCAGAAACAGCTGAGAAATTGCATCAAATTGCCTTAATGCAGTTGCTTGCTAAAAATACCATAGATGAAAACGATCACTTAGGCTTTCTGGCTAAACATATTTCACCGGAAGACGTACAATTTTTCTATCAAGTAATTGTATCGGGTCGAAAAGAATTAGCCTCCGCACCAAATCGTCGAATTGGTGCAGAAATGACATTATTGAGGGCGCTGGCATTCCACCCAAAGTTCCTTACGGCAGCACAAACGTCTAAACAAGGCGGGCTATCCCCTGAACAAAATACACAGAAAAGTGCGGTTGAAAATCAGCCTGTTTCTGGTTATGTAGATATGCCGGTGCTGTCGCAAAACATCAAAGCAAATTATTTTGTACAAGCGCAAAAGCCAATGGCTCAATCGGCGATTGTGCATTCTTCAACTTCTCAACCTGTTTCCACTCAAACCTCATCTTCATTGAATTTAGCCAGCCTTGCTGCGCTAGAGGCATTGAATCAATTAACGAAAATTGAGCAATCAGAGCGCCAGCATCATCATGATGAACAGCAAGCTGCAGTGGAAGAAACCTTACATCATCTTCAAGAGTTAGACGAGCAAAAAAACGCGCCTAAAATGACCGCACTTCCAGTGCGTGAGATGACGCCACCGAAAGCGACGCAAACGAAAGCAGCGGTGCCAAATCCAATGACTCAACAGGCTGACGAGTTAAAGCAAGGTATTGAAACGGTGGAAAATACCATTGATGACAATGCTGAAATGGACGCGGAAGAGCAAGAAATTCTGGATGCGGAAACTTATCGTTGGGAGTGGAGTAATCCGGATTTAGCCAAAGTGGATAGCGGTGTGCGTCCTTCTGATATTAAACAGGCGATGTTGAAAGATGTGACACCAGAATTGCGTGAGAAAATTATTCAAATTACGCAAAAACAAGATCCTTGGACGGATATCGTCGAACGTTCTGGTGTGATTGGCTTTTCAAAAGAGTTGGCATTAAATTGCTTTATTAAGTCGCAAACAGAAGATGAAATTCAACTCGGGCTTCATTCTGAAAAAGTGCATTTAAAACAAGATCGAAATATTAAAAATTTAGTGGAGCATCTTGAACGTTTATATGAAAAACCAGTCAAATTGTCAATTTTTGTTGAAGATTCCGATGTTTTAACACCAATGGATTACCGTAAAAAAGTTTATCAGGAGTTGCGTGAACAGGCATGTACGGATTTACAGCAAGATAAAAAACTGCTTTTATTACAAAAAGAGTTTGATGCGAAGTTGGATGTCGAAAGCATTCGACCAGTTTAAAACTCATTTCTCTAAATTTTAACTTTATAAAGGAAAGAATATGGCGTTTAGTTCTCTTTTTACCCTTATTGATGACATTGCATCGATTCTTGATGATGTTGCCTTAATGACCAAAATGGCAGCCAAGAAAACTGTTGGTGTGGTAGGCGATGACTTAGCCTTAAATGCTAATCAGGTAACAGGGGCATCTTCCGATCGTGAATTACCCATTGTCTGGGCTGTCACCAAAGGATCGTTAGTCAATAAAATCATTTTAATTCCAATTGCTTTACTGCTTTCTGCGTTTTTACCTTGGTTGATCGTACCACTTCTGATGGTTGGTGGGGCATATTTGTGTTTTGAAGGTGTAGAGAAAATTCTACATAAATTTATTGCTCATGAAGAGCATGAAGAAAAAACAACCTTTAATGAATCCGCTAAAATTAAAGGGGCAATTCGTACTGATTTTATTCTTTCCGCTGAAATTATCATTATTGCATTGGGCGAATTAACCGAAGCGAGCTTGCTGACTCGCATTATTTCCCTTTCGGTAGTGGGTATTGGGATTACTATTTTTGTTTATGGCTTAGTAGCATTAATTGTTAGAGCAGATGATTTTGGTTTATACCTTATCAAAAAAGGTGGCGTAGCGAAGTCAATCGGGAATGCAATTTTAGTGATTATGCCTAAATTTATGCGCTCACTTAGTTTTATCGGTACGCTCGCAATGTTCTTAGTAGGTGGTGGTATTTTCGTACATAATGTGGGTTTCATTCATCATTTGCTCGCTGATTATCAATTAGCCGATGGTTTATTAGGTAATGTGGCGACGTTAGTCGTGGGTGTGATTGTTGGGGCGATTGCTTGTGCGATTGTATTACCCGCGATGAAATTATTCGGTAAACACTAAAAACGAGATAAAAAATAACCGCACTTTGATGCTTTCAAGGTGCGGTTTTTTTATAGATGAAACAAACTATTTGCGAGAAGTGTAATCGCCGACACAAACCCATTTATAGCTGGTTAAGGCTTCTAATCCCATTGGGCCACGAGCATGAAGTTTTTGAGTACTTACCGCCACTTCAGCACCTAAACCAAATTGTCCGCCATCGGTAAATCGGGTACTTGCATTAACATACACGGCTGCTGCATCCACTTGATTGATAAATTGTGTGGCTAGTCGTTGGTTTTCCGTCAAGATACTTTCTGAATGTTGTGTGCCATATTCACGGATGTGAGCAATCGCCGCATCCATATCTTCAACCACCACAACATTGAGATCGAGTGAACCCCATTCTTGGCGTAGTGCTTGTTCAGTCACTTCTTGCACATCGACATTTGCAGCTTGAAGAATCGAAAGTGCGGTCGATTTCGCATGGAATTTCACTTTTTTCTCAGCTAAATATTTCGAGAGTTTTGGCAGGAAGGTTTCTGCAATCGAACGTTGAACTAAAAGCGTTTCCAACGTATTACATGTGCTTGGACGTTGGCATTTTGCATTCGCAATCACCGCAAAGGCTTTTTCTTGGTCAGCACTTTCTTCCACAAAAAGATGGCAAACACCAACACCACCGACAATCACCGGAATAGTGGAATGTTGTTTACAAAGCTCATGTAAGCCCGCACCGCCACGAGGAATAATCATATCCACATAGCGATCCAATTTAAGCAGTTGCATCACAAGTTCACGATTCGGATCCACAATAGCTTGGACTGCATGGCGTGGTAAGCCAGCCTGTTCAAGGGCATTTTGTACCACTTCCACCAAAATTTGGTTGGAATGTTGTGTTTCTTTTCCACCACGTAAAATCACGGCATTACCAGTTTTTAAGCAAAGGCTTGCCACATCAATGGTTACATTTGGACGCGCTTCGTAAATGGTACCAATCACGCCAAGTGGAGTACGGACTCGTTCGATCTTTAATCCGCTATCTAAGGTGCCACCATCAATGATTTTACCCACAGGATCGGCGAGCGAAATCACATGACGCACATCATTCGCAATGCCTTTTAGGCGATCTTCTGTTAATAAAAGACGATCAATTAAGGCTTCGGATAAACCATTTTGTTTTGCAATTTCAATATCTTTTTGGTTAGCGGCAAGAATACGATCTGCTTGCTGTTCTAATTGATCTGCAATAATACTGAGCGCATGATTTTTTTCAGTGGTGTTTAACTGCGCTAAAATAAAGGCTGCATCTTTAGCCTGTTTGCCCATTTGTTCTAACATAATTATTCCTTTTAATTATTTTGTTTTCTTCGGTAATTTATCATTTGTTTCTTCTTCTTGCTCTTGGAAATCGAAAACGGGTAGTCCCCAACCGAATCGAACAGCAAGTAAACGTAGTGCAAAACCGCTAAATAACGTGAGTAAAATTGAAAGCGTATGCTCTAATTGAATGTGTTGGAATGCCATATACATAGCCGCGGAGAAGAATGACACGCTCGCGTAAAGTTCTTTTTGGAATACAAGAGGAATACGGTTACAAAGTAAATCACGTAATACACCACCAAATGCCCCCGTCACCGTTGCTGCAATGGATGTCACGGTAAAACCATAACCCATATCAATGGCAATTTGTGCGCCGATAATGGAATACACGATTAATCCTAAAGCATCTAATACCAAGAAAATGGTGCGAAAGTAGCGCATAAAATGTTTGATGAAGGGCGCAATAAAAACGGTTAATACTGCCGCACCAGCTACCATGATGAAATATTCAGGATGTTTAACCCAGCCAACAGGGTAGTGCCCTAATAATACATCGCGTACTGTACCTCCGCCAATCGCCGTTACACAGGCGATAATAATTACCCCGAAAATATCCATTTTTTCTCGTCCAGCGGCTAATGCGCCGGTAATTCCTTCGGCGGTAATTCCAATAATATAAAGTACGCTTAATAGCATTTTTTTGTGGTTCCTAAAGTGCGGTTATCATTTTGCTTATTTTAAAAGGGAATGAGGCAAAATGCACGAAAGCCATTAAAAAAAGCCGTAAATTTTGGCATAATGATGCCTTCTTTTTCTAATCGAGAATCTTATGTCAGAAGAACAATCCAAACCCTTGGCCGCATTTCTTGCGATATTGCCAATTGGGTTGCTATTAATGGTCGATTTTTTTATAGAATCTTTGCAACTTGCTGAAAAATTGATTCCTCATTTAGCCTTTGGTGTACTGATTGCCCAATTACTTTGTTTAGTTGCCTTTATTAAAGGGGAAATTTGCCCAGGGCAGCGTGGACGGTTAATTAAAGCAAATGTCTGTTTTGCACTTTATTGGTTCGTTTGGCTAGGGATAAGCTTGGCCTCACCACATCATTACGTGATGACTGATATTGTCAGCTTATGCGGGTTATCTGCCGTATATGCAGTGTGGAAACAACCTAAAGATGAAGTCGCTCGCCGTGGTTTTCTCTTAATGGCATCGTTGGTGAGTGGATTTGGTATCATTGCCTATTTGATAATTTTCTTTGGCAATCCAACACCGAATTTCGTGCAGTATAATCCATTTGCACAAGCGGTGATGGGCGTCTTGTTGGCAAATTTATGCTTGTCCGTTTCTCGTAATCGTCTGCAAGGTTTCATTGCGTTACTACCGTTATTGATGATTTTACTGCTTGCGATTAATGCATTGGCAGTACTGATTTTTATTATTTATCAAGGCACAAGTGCGGTCGTTTTTTCGAACGTTTTCGCATACGGCATTTATTTTCTGCTTCACTTAGTGATAGCGGGTGTATTGCTCTTACAGAGTGTAAAGAAATGGAAGCTCAGCTATAACAGCCTACTCATTTTGTTCTTTATGGCGGCGAGTTTGCCAGTCTGGGCGATGTTTATTTAATGGATAAAGTAAAATCTTACGCCGCCCCGATGTTAGTCGTGGGCTGCGTGCTATTCGGTTTAGGAAGCCTAATTGTTAAGTTTGTGCCAGTAGGTGGTTATGCCATCGCATTTTGGCGCTTACTTATTGCCTCTTTTATTTTCTGGTTCTTAATGAAATTAAAAAGACAACGTTTTCCTAAAAGTCGTAAAGCGATGATGTATGCCGTATTCTCTGGTATCTTTTTAGCTTTTGATTTATCTTTTTGGCATGAAAGTGTCTATGCGGTAGGGCCAGGTATTTCAACGTTGCTGAATAGCTTGCAGATTTTCTTTTTGGCGGCAATTGGCTATTTTTTCTTTGGCGAACGTCAAAGCAAACTACAAATGTTAAGTCTATTTTTAGCGGTTGTTGGTGTTATCTTAATCTCAGGGGAAGAGCTACAGCATAATTTTGAAGGCATGTATGGCATTATCATTGGGCTCATTTCTGCTGGCTTGCTTGCAGCCTCAATGGTTATGATTAAAAAAGTACACGAAGAAGAACCAACGGCTTTATTCTCACTCATGTTTATTCTGAGCTTAAGTGGTGCTTTCGTCTTAATTATTCCTTCGCTGATTTTTAATCCTGATAATCTTTATCCTACGACTTTCTCCGATTGGGGATTGGTCTTCATTTATGGTGCGGTGATGCAATGTGTCGCCTGGGGCATGATTGCTTATACCATTCCTTATTTATCGTTAGGCTTAACCGGTTTATTACTGCTTTCTGAACCCGTGGTGGCGCTCGTGATTGATTATTTTGGATTGGATAAGCCCATCAATTATTGGCAATGGGCGGGGGCAGTGCTGACATTAGTCGCGATTTATCTGGGCTCTCAAAAAAACAAAACCTCTTAAAACAAAAAAGTGCGGTAAATTTCACCGCACTTTGTCTTTACATTAAACCAATTACTCAGCTGCTTTCTTTTTCAAGTATTGATAGAGCTCGTCTTTAATCCGTAATTTTTCTTTTTTCAAGTTCTCAATTTCCGTATGAGTTGCGAGTTCTATGTTATCGATCTTATTTTTGATCTCTTGGTCTAATGCATTGTGCTTTTCAAACAAGCGATCAAAATAAGCATCTTTGTTTTTAAGCTTAGTAATTAAATCGCGAAATTCAGGAAACATAGGTTACTCCTCTTGGTTAACGTTCATTTTCATTATAGAACTTTTTTTTGCTGTTTCTAGTGTCTCATTCTCAGAATTTGACAGAGATCACAAAATTAAATCATGGCTAAGTACGGTCATAAAATTTGATGTTTTTGAAAGAGTTAATAAAAGAAAAATCAGGCTTTTAACTGGTTTATTTGGCGAAAGCGCGCTAGAATAAAGGTATCTGTTTCATAATGAAAAATAGGGAATTCCAATGATCGATCCAAATTTACTCCGTAATAATCTGACTGAAGTAGCAGAAAAATTAAAAGTAAAACGTAACTTTATTCTTGATACGGAAAAACTTACCGCATTAGAAGAACAACGCAAAGATTTACAAGTAAAAACTGAGACATTACAAGCAGAGCGTAACGCGCGTTCTAAAGCCATTGGTGCGGCAAAAGCACGTGGTGAAGACATTGCACCATTATTGGCTGAAGTAGATAACATGGGCGAACAGCTTAACGAAGCGAAAACTCAACTTGATGCCGTGTTAGCAGAAATCAATCAAATCGCGTTAAGCATTCCAAACATCCCTGCGGATGAAGTGCCATTAGGTAAAGATGACACTGAAAATAAAGAAATTTTACGTTGGGGTACACCGCGTACGTTTGATTTTGAGATCAAAGATCACGTGTCATTAGGTGAAGATGCTAATGGCTTAGATTTTGCAGCAGGGGCTAAATTAGCGGGTGCGCGCTTTGCGGTCATGAAAGGTCAAATTGCTAAAATGCACCGTGCATTAGCACAATTCATGTTAGATCTTCATACCGAACAACATGGTTATTTAGAAGCTTATGTACCTTATTTAGTTAACCATGCGACCCTTTATGGCACAGGCCAATTACCAAAATTTGGTGAAGATTTATTCCATACTTTAGCGCTAGAAGGCGAACAACCTTACGCATTAATCCCGACAGCGGAAGTACCGGTAACTAACCTTGTTCGTGATGTGATTGTTGATGAAGCAGATTTGCCAATCAAAATGACCGCACATACACCATGTTTCCGCTCTGAAGCAGGATCTTATGGTCGTGATACCCGTGGTTTAATTCGTATGCACCAATTCGATAAAGTGGAAATGGTACAAATCGTCGATCCAGATAAATCTATGGAAGCGCTTGAAGAATTAACAGGCCATGCAGAAAAAGTATTACAACTTTTAAATCTACCATATCGTAAAGTATTACTTTGTACCGGTGATATGGGCTTTGGTTCTTGCAAAACTTACGACTTAGAAGTGTGGGTGCCTGCACAAGATACTTACCGTGAGATTTCTTCTTGCTCTAATATGTGGGATTTCCAAGCACGCCGTATGCAAGCACGTTGCAAAGCAAAAGGTGATAAGAAAACTCGCTTAGTGCATACATTGAATGGCTCTGGTTTGGCAGTAGGTCGTACATTAGTGGCTGTGCTTGAGAACTATCAAAATGCAGACGGCTCAATTACGGTACCAGAAGTATTACGTCCTTACATGGGCGGATTAGAAGTGATCTGCAAATAATCAAAAATATATTAATTCAATTTAGGGCTAATGTTTATTAGCCCTTTCTTTCATTTAGAGCAATGAGATTTTTATTCTAGTCTTTGAGATAAATCCACATCAATATTCACGCATTTATAGGTAATCTTATAAGGTATCAATTTTAGGAGAATAATAATGACTGATAAACGACCTTTTCCTTTGCCAACTGGGTATTTCGCGATTCCATTAGGCTTGGGTGCCTTGTCTTTAGCCTGGCTGCATATGGGCGATACGCTCTCTTTTTCTCGGAATGTAAGTGATATTATTGGATTAATTTCTGTTTCAGTATGGGCACTTTTCGTCTTGCTTTATATTTATAAAATGATTTATTTCTCTCACGAAGTACGCGATGAATATTGCTGTCAGATACGTTTTTCTTTTCTTGCCTTAATACCGATTACAACGATGTTAAGCGGGGATATTCTATATCGTTGGTTTCCTCTCATTGGTGAGGGATTAATTTGGATCGGGACGATTGGGCAATTATTGTTTGCTTCTGTGCGTATTAGTGCATTATGGAAAGATGGCACATTTGAGCAGAAATCGACATTGCCACCATTTTATTTACCCTCTGTAGCCACTAACTTTACCAGTGCCTCATCATTAGCGTTGTTAGGCTATCAAGATTTAGGCTATTTGTTCTTAGGGGCGGGGATGATTGCTTGGATTATTTATGAACCGGTGTTATTCCAACGTTTACGCGTGTTGCAGATTGAACCACAATTTCGTCCAACCATGGGGATCATTCTCGCGCCAGCATTTGTGGGCTCATCGGCTTACTTATCGCTTAATGGAGGCGAGATCGATCTTTTCGTTAAGCTCTTATGGGGATACGGTTTTTTACAAATGTTCTTTTTAATTCGTCTGTTCCCTTGGATTAGTGAAAAAGGACTGAATATTGGGTTCTGGGCTTTTTCATTCGGATTAGCTTCTTTAGCGAATGGGGCGGTTTCTTTTGTTCATCATAATGTACTGAGCGGATTGGCAAACGGTGCATTTATCTTTGCTAACTTGATGATGAGCGGTTTGGTGCTGATGACATTAGGAAAAATTTTTAAAGGACAATTTTGGTTAAAATAGCTTAAATAAAAAGTGCGGTTAAAAATAACCGCACTTTTTTTTATGAATTTTTTAAATAACAACCTATCATTTACAAAAACTAGACATGTCGTTTTGCTGTTGATGTAAATGCAATTTTATCTGGTCGATAGCTAATACTCCCATATTGAAACGGTCGCCCATCAGCCAAATAAGTGGTACTCGTCACATTCACAACCATGTCATACTCACCAAGATCGATCGCATTTTTTTCTTCTTTGTTTGCATAGCGAAAGACAATTTTTCGTTGTGAGTGGCTAATTTTTAATTTTAATTCGTTTTCCAGGTAGTGATAAATAGAGTGTTCTGCGATTTCTCGACTAATAAACGGCACGATGCGGCGATCAAAATAAGAAACCTCATATTCAACGGCTTCGCCATCGATTTCACGCAGACGAGCAATGCGGTAGAAATCGATCTGATCATCGACATTAAAAATATGCATCAGCTCTTCTTCACCTTGCACAATATACAAGCTGGTTAATGTAGTTTTTACTTGGTGTGTTGAGGCACTATTTAATTCGCTAACGGTTTTAATTTCAGAAAGCATTTGTGGTTTAGATAAATCATGTTCTAAAACAATCGAATTTCGGCCTTGTTGCTTTTGAATATAGCCATCAATTTCAAGTAAAGAAAGTGCTTTTCGAATAGTGTCTTTGGAAAAACCATAGCTTTGCATGAGTTCATTTTCACTCGGGAGCTCTTGCAATGGTGCGAAATTACCATTGTTAATTTGGGTCTTTATCTCGTTATAGACCTGCTTGTACTTGCTCATTTTTAATCCTTTTATCGACCGTTCGTTCCATAGGTGTCGTCATAGCATATCATAAAATCATAAATGTTATACGTATAAAATGTGACAAAAGTCACACATTTACGAAAATGTTATTAACTTTTACGTATAAGTTGTTGCATAAAAATACGTTTAGGTTAGAATGAGCCAAAATGATAACTTCCTAGAGGAAATATTATGCTTACTCGTTCAAGTGGTGTTCTTATGCACATTACCTCACTACCAAATGCATTCGGAATTGGTAGTTTTGGGCAATCGGCTTATGAGTTTGTTGATTTTTTAGTTGAAACTAAACAAACTTATTGGCAAATTCTTCCACTTACCACCACCAGCTATGGTGATTCTCCTTATCAATCTTTCTCTGCAATCGCAGGCAATACTCACTTTATTGATTTTGATTTATTAACCCAAATGGGGTTATTGAAAGAAGCAGATTATGCCTCAGTCAATTTTGGGGATGATCCAACTAGTGTTGATTATGAACGAATCTTCTCTGCGCGCCGTCCAATTTTAGAAACGGCAGTGAAAAATTTTTTAGCGAATCAATCATTCCAAGCTGATTTCCAAAATTTTGAAAAAAACAACCGCTTGTGGTTAGACGATTTTGCTGAGTTTATGGCAATTAAAGAGCATTTCGGCAATCAAGCATTGCAAAAATGGGCTGATAAAAAAGCGGTAGCGCGTGATCCAAAAACATTAGAAAAATATCGCACCATGTTAGCGGATCAAATTCAGTACTTTAAAGTGACGCAATATTTCTTCTTCAAACAATGGGGCGAATTAAAAGATTACGCGAATCAAAAGGGCATTAAGATTATCGGTGATATGCCGATTTATGTGGCGGCAGATAGCGTAGAAGTTTGGACAAAACCAGAACTCTTCCAATTAGATAAAGAACGCAATCCGCTTTTTGTCGCGGGGGTTCCTGCCGATCAATTCAGTGCAACGGGGCAGCTTTGGGGCAACCCACTTTACGATTGGGAAGAACATAAAAAACAAGGCTATACTTGGTGGATTCACCGCATTGAAGAAAGCTTCAAGATTTATGATGTACTCCGCATCGACCATTTCAAAGGTTTCTCCGATTATTGGCAAGTAGATGGAAAAGCTGATATTGCTAAATACGGTAGTTGGCAGCCTGGTCCGGGTTATGACTTATTCAAAGTGGTTAAAGAACAACTAGGCGATTTGCCGATTATTGCTGAAGACTTAGGTAATATTGATGAAAAAGCCAGAAAGCTACTTACAGATTGTAATTATCCAGGCATGAAGATTTTGCAATTTGGCTTTGAAGATGTCAGTGGAAAAAGCTTAGATAGCCCGCATTATTGCATACCACATTCTATTGCTTATACAGGCACGCATGATAATGATGTGACCAATGGTTGGTATAACGGTCTTACCACCCAACAGCAGCAATATATCAATGATTATACGCACCGTCATAATGATGAGTCGATTTGCCAAGCAATGATTCGTCAGCTCTTTGCAACGGTCAACAATACTGCGATTGCAACGATGCAAGATATTTTAGATTCACCTGCGAGTTCAAGAATGAATGTTCCGTCAACAATTGGTGGAAACTGGCAATGGAGAATGCAGAAATCTGATTTAACACAAGATAAAAAAGACTTTTTAGCCAAAATGACCACGTTATATCAACGTGCTAATCAGGAAATCCCTATGATTAAATTTAGTACATTTGTAAAAAACAAAACCAATAAATCGCTTGAACAATTAAGCGATAAAGAAACTTATATTCAATTATTAAATTACGTGAAAACACTCTCTGCAGATAAACCTAAAAACACAGGTAAACGTAAGGTTTATTATATTTCTGCAGAATTCTTAATTGGTAAATTACTTTCTAATAACCTGATTAACCTTGGTGTGTATCAAGACATCAAAACGGAATTAGAAAGTGCGGGTAAATCATTAAGCCATATTGAAGATATTGAGCCAGAACCGTCTTTAGGAAATGGTGGGTTAGGTCGTTTGGCTTCTTGTTTTATTGATTCAATGTCTACGCTTGGCTTAAATGCTGAGGGGGTAGGTTTAAACTATCATTATGGGTTGTTCAAACAAGTCTTTAAAAAGAATGAACAACATGCTGAGCCTAATGACTGGATTGAAGATAGCTCTTGGTTAATTCCAACGGATATTAGCTATGAGGTGCCATTTAAGAAATTTACGTTAACTTCTAAATTAGATCGTATTGATATTCTAGGTTATAAGAAAGACACAAAAAACTATCTCAATTTATTTGATATTAAATCAGTGAATCCTAAACTGATTAAAAAAGGTATCGAGTTTGATAAAACTGCAATTGAAGAAAATCTAACATTATTCCTTTATCCAGATGATTCAGATAAAAATGGGGAATTACTGCGTATTTATCAACAATACTTCATGGTATCAAATGCAGCACAATTATTAATTGATGAAGCGATTGAACGTGGCAGTAATTTACATGATTTAGCCGATTATGCGTATGTTCAGATCAACGATACTCACCCTTCAATGGTGATTCCTGAATTAATTCGCTTATTAACGGAAAAACATCAGATTAAATTTGCAGAAGCCGTTGAAATTGTACGTAAGATGGTGGGCTACACAAACCATACAATTTTGGCTGAAGCATTAGAAAAATGGCCACTCGCTTATTTAGATGAAGTGGTGCCGCATTTAGTGGTGATCATTAAAAAATTAGATAAATTAGTGCGTGCCGAGTATAAAGATCCTGCCGTACAAATTATTGATAAACAAAAACGTGTGCATATGGCGCACATGGACATCCACTTTTCAAATTCTGTGAATGGTGTGGCGGCATTACATACGGAGATTTTGAAAAATTCAGAGCTTAAAGCGTTCTATGCGTTATATCCTGAAAAATTTAATAATAAGACAAACGGCATTACCTTCCGCCGTTGGTTAGAGTTTTCTAACCAACCATTAGCTGCTTATATTAAAGAATTGATTGGCGATGAGTATTTGCATGATGCAACGAAATTAGAAAAATTGTTAGCCTTTAAAGATGATAAAAAGGTTCATCAACAATTAGCGAAAATTAAGTTTGAAAACAAATTAGCATTAAAAGCGTACCTTAAAGAAAATAAAGGTATTGATTTAGATGAAAATTCAATCATTGATACGCAAATTAAGCGTTTCCATGAATATAAACGCCAACAAATGAATGCGCTTTATGTGATTCATAAATACTTAGAAATTAAAGCGGGTAAATTACCAAAACGTAAAATTACGGTGATTTTTGGTGGAAAAGCCGCACCAGCTTACGTGATTGCACAGGATATTATTCATTTAATTCTTTGCTTATCTGAGTTAATCAATAATGATCCTAAAGTGAATAAGTATTTAAACGTGCATTTGGTGGAAAACTATAATGTGAGCGTAGCGGAAAAACTGATTCCTGCAACCGATATTTCAGAGCAAATTTCACTTGCCTCTAAAGAAGCTTCCGGTACAGGGAATATGAAATTTATGCTTAATGGGGCGTTAACACTAGGCACAATGGATGGCGCTAATGTTGAAATTGCAGAATTAGCAGGTGCTGAAAATATCTATACATTCGGTAAAGACTCAGAAAGCATTATTAAACTTTATGAAACAGCAGGTTATGTTTCAAAAGAGTATTATGAAAACGACAAAGAGATTAAAAGAGCGGTTGATTTTATTCTTAATCCTGCGGTGGTGAAATTAGGTAATAAAACACGTTTAGAACGTCTTTATAACGAGTTATTAAATAAAGACTGGTTTATGACGTTAATTGACTTTAATGCTTATGTCGACGCGAAAGAACAAATCTTAGCAGATTATGAAGATCAAGATAGTTGGAATGAGAAAGTAGTTCACAATATCGCAAAAGCGGGCTTTTTCTCATCAGATCGTACTATTGCTCAATATAATGCAGACATCTGGCATTGTGAGGGCTAAGGGGGAAGCAATGAAACTACTTACCCTGAATGTACACGCTTGGTTAGAAGCTAACCAAGCGGAAAAAATAGAGATTCTTGCTGATACTATTGTAGAAAAGGGCTATGACATCATTGCCTTACAAGAGGTTAATCAATTGATGTCGGCTTCTGCGATTTCGCCAACATTAAAGCAAGATAACTATGGTGTCATTCTGTTGAATAAAATCAATCAACGCGTTGCACAAAAATATTCGCTTTTTTGGAGCAATTCGCATATTGGTTACGATAAATATGATGAAGGCATTGCGTTTTTAACCCGTTTGCCTGTTTATGATGTTGATGCGTTTTATTGTAGCCAACATCAACGTCTTGACTCAATTCTTTCGCGTAAAATCATTGGCTTGACGGTAGAATATCAAGGACAGTTAATTGAATGTTATTCTTGCCATATCAATTTGCCAAATTGTGATGGGGAAAACCAACTCGATAATGTTCGTTATATTGTAGAACGGAGTCAAAGTGCGAATCTTAAAATCTTGATGGGCGATTTCAATACTGATGCAATAAGCGACCAGCAAGCTTACCAACAAATTAAATCCTTAGGCTTATTCGATACATTTGAAATGGCAGAACAGAAGGATAGTGGCATCACTGTAGAGAAAGCGATTGACGGCTGGAAAGGCCATAGTCAAGAAAAGCGATTAGATTATATTTTTTTAAATCAGGCAAAAAAGGTTTTATCCAGTCAGGTTATTTTTAATGGGAAAAATAAACCGATTGTTTCCGACCATTTTGGCGTAGAAGTAGATCTCATCTTGTAGGAGGATTGATATGAAAAAACTACTCAGTTTTGAGTTTTGGCAAAAATTCGGTAAATGCCTAATGGTTGTGATTGCCGTTATGCCAGCAGCGGGTTTAATGGTGAGTATTGGTAACTCACTGCCTTTGATTAGTGACGCAGAATGGCTAGCGCGTGTCGGAAACATTATCGCTCAAATTGGTTGGGGGATTATCGGTAATCTTCATTTATTATTTGCTTTAGCAATTGGTGGTAGCTGGGCAAATGAGCGAGCAGGTGGGGCATTTGCAGCGGGCCTTGCTTTCATTTTAATTAACTTAATCACTGGTCACTTTTTCGGTGTGAAGATTGAAATGCTAGCCGATCCAAATGCTCACGTAAGTACCGTATTTGCAGGAGAAATCCCAGTTGCACATTACTTTGTGAATATTCTAGGACAGCCTGCGTTGAATATGGGGGTATTCGTCGGTATTATTGCGGGTTTTGTGGGGGCAACAACCTTCAATAGTTACTACAATTTCCGTAAATTACCTGAAGTACTCACTTTCTTTAATGGTAAACGTTTTGTTCCTTTCGTTGTCATTTATCGTTCTGTATTAGTCGCTATCGTTTTATCGCTATTCTGGCCTTTAGTTCAAACTGGAATTAACCATTTCGGTCAATGGATTGCGAACTCACAAAACTCAGCGCCAATTTTAGCACCATTTATTTATGGTACCTTAGAACGTCTGTTGCTTCCATTTGGTTTACATCATATGTTGACTATCCCAATGAACTACACTTCATTAGGCGGTACTTATGAGTTCTTAACCGGTGCACAACAAGGTAAACAAGTATTTGGCCAAGACCCACTGTGGCTTGCCTGGGTGACTGACTTAATTAACCTTAAAGATGCGGGTAACTTAACCCAATATAACGAACTTCTTTCAACCGTGACACCTGCTCGATTTAAAGTAGGACAAATGATTGGTTCAACTGGTATCTTAATGGGCTTGACTCTCGCAATGTATATCAATGTGGATGAAGACAAGAAAAAACTCTATAAAGGTATTTTCCTTTCATCAGCACTTGCGGTGTTCTTAACAGGGGTAACAGAGCCAATCGAATACATGTTTATGTTTGTCGCATTACCACTTTATATTGTTTATGCTTTAGTACAAGGTTGTGCTTTCGCCATGGCAGATATTGTGGACTTACGTGTGCATTCATTCGGTAACATTGAGTTCTTAACGCGTACACCAATGGCAATTAAAGCAGGCATTGGTATGGATGTGCTCAACTTTATTTGGGTATCTATCCTCTTTGCCGTTGCCATGTTCTTTATCGCAAACTTTATGATTAAGAAATTTAACCTTGCCACAGCAGGCCGTAATGGTAACTATGATGCAAAAGGTTCAGATGAAGCTTCTAGCGATGAACCAAAAGTGGCGAATGCTAGCGCACAAGTTATTCAAATCATCAACTTACTTGGCGGACGTAATAATATCGCGGATGTTGATGCTTGTATGACACGTTTACGTATCACTGTACATAATCCAGATTTAGTGGGTGATGAAGCAAGCTGGAAACAAGCGGGTGCAATGGGCTTTATTGTGAAAGGATCTGGTATCCAAGCGATTTATGGGCCAAAAGCAGATGTCTTAAAATCGGATATTCAAGACGTGCTTTCATCTGGCGTTGATATTCCTAAAATGTAATTCAACCTAAATGCTAATTTTATCCCCGCTCTTCAAGGCGGGGATATCATATACCTCTCCTAGATATTGAATATCTTCAATATATCTCCAAAATTCCTTTATTTGATACCATCTATAAAATATTGTCACAACTTCGGCGCTAGAAAAAATACCGCTCATTGTGTAACGAGCGGTATTTCTAGTGTTAGAAGGGAGGTGGTCATTAAATGATTAACTGACCGATAATACTGCGAGTTTCTTCTCGAACCTCGGTAAGTTTCACTTTCACTAAATCACCGATTTTGTAACGGCGTTCCCCTTGAATATACAGTGCCAATTCATCAGCATTCACTTGCATTTCATCTTTATTTGGATGCAATGTGGAGGCCGGTACGAACATAGATGCGCCATTTTCCAATAATTGGACACGTAAACCACCACGCATCACATCTTGCACTTCTGCATCAAATTCAGCATTTTCTGCGACTTTATCAGCAAGATAGCGACAATATAACCAGTCTGCAATATCACGTTCAACCAAGCGATTTTGACGACGGGCTTCTTGTAAGCGAGCAAGGACTTCATCTTGTGGTTTTTCACAAGCTTGCTGTGTGAGCACGGCTTTAATTAAACGATGGTTCACCATATCGGAATATTTACGGATAGGCGATGTCCAAGTTGCATAACCTTCTAATCCAAGCCCAAAATGTGGAGCAAGTTCTGATTTAAATTCCGCAAAGGTTAAATAACGACGTAAACGGAATTCTAAATAGTCACCTTCAATCGGTTCAATATCATGACGCATTTGGCAATAACCCTTTAAGGTTGCCAAATTTTCTACCGAATAGCGTTCAGCAAGCTCGGCTTGATTTTCTTCATTAGCTAAATTTGCCATTAAGAAATTATGTGCGTTTTCTAAGAATTTCTTATCAAACCCAGAGTGTGTATTAAAAATACCGGTTTGCGCTTGTTCAGCTAAGAATTGAGCCGCACAGATATTAGCAATAATCATGGATTCTTCCACGATTTGATTTGCAATACGACGATATTCCGCTTTAATTTCTTTCACTTTGCCATTTTCAGCGAGAATAAAGGAGTAATCCGGTTTCTCTTTAAATAAAAGAGAATGCGTTTTACGCCATTGAATACGTGCTTTAGTAAATTGATGTAACCAATCAATTTGCTGTGCAATTTTTGGTGTTTCCGGTTGCCATGCATCCGGTACTTGTTCTAAATAATCTGAGATCTTGTTATAGACTAATTTCGCTTTAGATTGCACATAAGCAGACACAAAATTCGGTTTAGCCGTGATGTTACCTGCAAGATCCGTTTCAATGTAACACACTAATGCAGGACGAGTTTCATTTGCCATTAATGAACATAATTCATCAGATAATTCACGAGGCAACATAGGAATGTTGAAGCCAGGCAAATAATTGGTGAAACAACGCTGTTTAGCGTCTTTTTCAATTTGTGAATCTAATGCAATGTAAGCTGTTGGATCCGCAATGGCAACGACTAATCGCCAGCCGGTTTGCGTACCATTTTGCTCGACAGGTTCGATGTAAAGGGCATCGTCCATATCCTGAGTGCTTTCAGAGTCAATGGTGACAAAATGAAGTGCGGTCAGATCTTCACGTGTTTGTTGATCTAACATTTCATAACTCTCTGCACCTTGCACAGGATGACGAGATTGTTCATGACGAGCCAATGTGACCCACCAAGGGGCTAATTCATCATCAGCACGGCAAATAAATTGATTGATGGTGGCATAGAAAAAGCGATCATCACGTAATGGGTGCGTTTTCAAATTTGCGACAACCCAGTCGTCTTCTTGTAATTCTTCTTTGACGGATTTGGCTTGTTGCGCACCAATGGGTTGGTTGATACTTGGATGATCAACCAAAACTTGCAATTTCTTGTCTTTATTGAACCGCACTTTGGCAATAAAGCGCGTGAGCATTGGCTCAATTAATTCTTCAGGTTCAGCTTGCTCTTTATCGCCTTGCTTTTCAATGGTGGCTTTGATTTTGTCACCATGCATCACTTTTTTCATTGCAGGGGGGGCAATAAAGTAGCTTTTTTTATCGCACTCTAAAAAACCATAAGCTTTATCAGTACTTTTTACCACGCCTTCAACGTGTTCTTTGCTATCGTGGATTTGTTGCTTAAGTTGTGCGAGTAGTGGATTATCTTGGAACATAGTTATATTTAAAAAAAGAGAAAAGGCAGACTGAAAAGCCTGCCTAAAAATAGATTGTACGAAAAATTATTCTTCGCCTAATTCGCCCATTGCAGTGATGCTGAAACCTGCATCGACGTGAACGATTTCACCGGTAATACCAGATGCTAAATCAGAGCATAAGAATGCTGCAGAGTTACCCACATCTTCGATAGTAACAGTGCGGCGTAACGCTGCGGTTTTCTCAAATGCAGAAAGCATTTTCTTGAGGTTTTTAATACCTGATGCTGCTAAGGTACGGATAGGACCAGCAGAGATCGCATTCACACGAATACCTTCTTTACCTAAATCAGCCGCCATTACGCGAGTTGCCGCTTCAAGAGACGCTTTCGCTAAACACATGACGTTGTAGTTAGGAATCGCGCGCTCTGCACCTAAGTAAGAAAGGGTTAATAATGCTGCATTTGGATTTAAGTAAGGACGTGCTGCTTGTGCCATAGCAACGAAGCTGAATGCACTGATATCGTGAGCGATACGGTAGCCTTCACGAGTTGCTGCGTTTACGTAATCACCATCTAATTGGTCGCCTGGTGCGAATGCGATAGCGTGTACGAAACCATCAAATTTTTCCCAACGTTTGCTTAATTCAGCAAAGCAGTTTTGGATGCTTTCATCGGTCGCTACGTCTAAAGGTAATACGATGTCAGAACCAAATTCTTTTGCAAATTCTTCTACGCGTGGTTGTAATTTATCGTTTAAATAAGTGAAAGCAAGTTCAGCGCCTTGTTCTTTCATTGCTTTTGCAATCCCGTAAGCGATAGAACGGTTGCTTGCAAGACCTGTTACTAAAATACGTTTACCAGTTAAGAAACCCATATTTTTTCCTATGTTTGAGTTAAAAAATCGACAAGATTATACTTGTTTTGTATGCTTTTGGCAATTAATCACACTTTGTACCAGTTAGGCCGGATTATCAATATCTTTAAATTCTACATCCAGACCATATTCCGTTGCCAACCATTCACCTAATGCTTTGATACCGTAGCGTTCAGTCGCATGATGACCAGCCGCAAAGAAATGAATACCTTGCTCACGAGCAGAGTGAATTGTTTGCTCCGAAACCTCACCGGTAATAAAGGCATCACAACCTTGTGCTGCAGCTAAATCAATATAGCCTTGTCCGCCACCGGTACAAATGCCAATTTTATGGATTAAGTGCGGTCCATTTTCGATGCAAATTAACGGTTTGCGTTGAAGCACTTGTTCAATACGTTGTGCAAACTCTTCAGCGGTAATAGGATCTTTTAATGTTCCCCAAACAGGAATGCTGGTTGTGCTATTTTCTAAAGGTTGAAGATCGCCAATCCCTAATAACTGAGCAAGTTTTGCATTGTTGCCTAATTCTGGGTGAACATCCAGAGGCAAGTGGTAGCCGTATAAATTAATATCATTTACAAGTAAGGTTTTGATGCGTTTGCCTTTCATGCCGCGAATACATGGATTTTCACTTTTCCAAAAATAGCCATGGTGGACAAGTACCGCATCAGCTTGTTGTGCAACAGCATAATCAATTAGTGCTTGGCTTGCGGTGACACCCGTGATGATCTTTTTGATCTCCGCTTTGCCTTCTACTTGCAAACCGTTAGGTGCGTAATCGTTAATTCTGTCTGTGCTAAGTTTTTCGTTTAGTAAACGTTCAAGTTCTAGATTGTTCATGATTTCTAAGAAAAAAAGAAAAGGGTGAGATATGGTAAGAGATTTCAAAAAAAATGACTAGTGCAAAAGGAGTGGGGGGAATGCACTAGCCAGTAGAGTGTCTGTCATAACACAAGTTTACTATCTAAAACGAGATACATTATATATTTAATTATATAAAGATCAAGAGGGATTTTAGATATTTTTTAAACTCGAATTATTGATAGATTTACCAGCCCTCAATAATAGTATTTTTACAAAATTTTATAGGCAGAACTCGCTGAGTTAGTCGAATAATAGAGCAATTAATTCAAAATATAATTAAGTGCGTAACCAATTGTTTTAATTATATTTTATTCCAAGAAGTATACTTCTTTTAGTTGGTATTGACATACCAACTAAACAAACACTGATAAAAATATTTTTAATTAACATTTAACATAAGGAATCGGAGTAAAACATGCCAAAAATTGAATTATCAAGTAAATGGTCTTATGATGGACGTGAGTTAAAACCTAAAGTTGGAGCAAACCAAAGTGATATTTGGATATATGATGGACGTGAGCTAAAACCTAAAGTTGGAGCAAACCAAAGTGATATTTGGATATATGATGGACGTGAGCTAAAACCTAAAGTCGGAGCAAAACAAAGTGATATTTGGGTGACAGAAGGGAATAAGATTAAGCCTAAAATTTCAGCAAACTATAATACTACTTATGAACTAAGTGGTAACCCTATTCTAGTTGCTTTTGGTCAAGTTGTTTTAAAACTTTGGTAAGATAGAGGTAATTATGTCTAAAAAAATTAGAAATTCTGCAATTTATAAAGATTTAATTATTGAATCTGCTGAAGATTATACCGTTACTATCAGATGCCGTGACAGAAAAACACGAAACATGTTAAGAGAAATTTCTGAAGATCTTGGTTTTGAATATTCTGACGAATGGAATACTCGTTATTTTGGCCATCGATTAATTAATTTCATCAACGGCGTTGATACCCGTAGAGAAACTACAAAACTCGCAGAGGATAAATTCCCAGAAGAACTTATCTCAGATACTGATACTACAGAGTATATTTCTGATGAGGATTGGGAATGGTGGTGTGGATTATCAGATACACTAAAATATATTGTGTTATGGAATATTAAAGATGAATTTCTTGATGAAGACTATGGCCTAACTCCTGAATATGATGATTTAAGTCAGGAAATTTCTACAGAACTAGATCTTTATGACAGAAATGGTGCAATCGCTTTCTATTTGAAAGATTATATTGTAGGTGTGCATTTCTCAGATGGTAATTTTGAACCTGGAATAACTCATAAATTTGTCATTCCGGATAATGTGTATAATATTAGAGAGTTGCCTAAATTGTCACATATTAAGCAATTGTCTTCATTATCGTTCCATGGTTGGGGTGGCGGTTTTGGTTCGGAGGAAATTGATTTGCTTGCTCAAATTCCTCAACTAAAAGAACTGGATCTTACTACTAATAGTGTTTCTGGAGATGCTCTAGAAAAATTATCCTCGTTGACTAATTTAAGAACTCTTTCTTTACCATATTCGGGGGATTGGAGTGCTGATGAGTGTAGTATGTTAGCCGCATTAGGTGATAAATTACCAAATTGTGTAATTAATCTACATGTTGGTACTTATGAGGATATTAGTAATCTTGCTGCATTAAAAAACCTTAATGTATCATCACTTTCATTCAGAGATTGGGATGAGTCTGTAAAAGAAGATGTAATAGATTTGATAATTTCATTCTCTAGTATTAAAGAATTAGACCTTTCTGGTAATAAAGTAGATATTCAATTATTAGCTAAATTAGCGTCTTTGCCTAATTTAAGCACCCTTTATTTAGAAGATACTAAGAATTTTGATTACTACAGCATAGAACCTGATAGTGATGAGTGTAATCAACTTCAAAGTGCATTACCAAATTGTAAAATTCGGTATAGCATATAATAAGTTGGATTTACGATTGACTGACTTTATAAATAACACCGTGTGTAATACATGCGGTGTTTATTATTTTTATTGTGGAATGGCAAGTGTATATAGAAAGAAATATTACTTATTCGTTTTGGTGTTCCCATATTTAAATAAATATCAAGTATTGGAGAAAATGTGGAAAAGTCTTTACCTCCTAAACCCTGTTTTTCAGAAGTTAATAAATATCTAAATAAATGGAAAAATCTTGAAGGTTATACTTCACAAGAAGAGGCATTAAATAAACTTTTTCTAGAGTTATTACCTGGAAATTCTGAAATAGCTGATATTTTATTAAAGGCATCATATTTAAATGATTTTTATAGCACAAGAATATTTGCTATTTATCCTGTGGCAAAACGTATTTTAAGTATTAAAGATCTAGATAAACGTTTAAAGGCAGGTGACATAAAATTAGTTTGTGAATTAGGAAACGTAAAAATTGGTGATGACAAAAGGTATTTTTATTCTTTTGCGACTAAATATTGTAGTCATCATAATCCAATTGCTTTCCCAATTTATGATAGCTATGTGGAGAGAGTTCTCCTCTATTTTAATAAGGTAGATAAGTTTTCATCGTTTAAAAAGAAAGATTTAAAAAATTACAGAAAATTTAAAGGGATTTTGTTAGATTTTCAAAGATATTATAAATTCGAGAGATTTAACTTAAAAAAAATTGATCGATATCTCTGGTTATTAGGTAAGGAGTTTTTTCCAAAAAAATAATAGCCTATTTTAATATAAAATAAAAGGCTAGATTCTTTATAGCATCTAGCCTTTTCAGATTTTTTTAGTAGAACCATCTTTTTACAAATACAAACTTGGCTGATCCTCAGTTGGACGGGTTTTAAATCGGCGATGTAGCCACATGTATTGTTCCACACCTTTTAAGATTTCTTTTTCCACGACTTTATTCATTCTTGTAGCGATCGCCGTTTCATCTGAAAGATCAGAAAAATCCACTGGAGGAGAAATACTGACCGTATAGCCTGAACCGTCTTTATTACGTAATGGGGCAAAAGGTACGACTTTGCAATTTGGCGCGGATTTAAGTAGATAATAACTGCCCGTCGTGGTTGCCGCTTCTTGTACAGCAAAGAAAGGTACAAATACGGCATTTTTTCTGCCGTAATCATGATCAGGGGCATACCAAATGGTTTCACCTTTGCGTAAAGCTTTGAACATTCCACGTAGATCTTTTCGGTTCAGCATATCTTTATTTGAACGTAAGCGACCTTTAATTTGTAACCAGTCTAGTACAGGATTGTCATTTGGACGATAAACACCTATTCCAGGATGATGTAAGCCCACAATACGCGCGCCTAACTCAAGAGTGAGGAAATGAACACCCACAAAGATAATGCCGTCTTGAGCATTTTCTTTTAAATAATTTAAGCCTTCAATTTTTGACCATTTTTTAATGCGCGCATCAGACCAAAACCACGCCATGCCGGTTTCAATAATCGCCATACCAACAGCACGCAAGTTTTCTTGCAAAATGGCTTCACGTTCTTGCTCGGGCATTTCTGGGAAACAGAGCTCAAGATTTCGGCGAGCAATCGCTGCACGACGTTTTCCCACTTTTAGTTTTGAGAAAAGCCAGCCTAAGCCGTTGCCGATGTGACGTAAAATTGGATAGGGAAGTAACAAAAGGCTTCGCCAAATCGCCACACCAAGCCAAAAGCCCCAGTATTTAGGTGCAAGAAAGTGCGGTTGAAATTGAGGGAGTTTTTCGTTTTTCATAATTCTTTTCTGGTTAGTTCGGCGTGTAGTTTATCGCAAATTTGAGTTGTGGTAAAATTGCACCAAATTTTTATTATTCCAACAGAGAGATTTCAAAATGGCTCAATATTCTGCCAATTTTAATCAAGCGAAAGTATTAGTGTTAGGCGATGTCATGCTTGACCGTTACTGGTTTGGTGCAACTAATCGTATTTCGCCAGAGGCACCGGTTCCTGTGGTTCGCGTACAAAATAACGAAGAACGAGCAGGTGGTGCAGCAAACGTGGCGATGAATATTGCTTCTCTTAATGTACCCGTACAAATTTTGGGCTTAATTGGTCAGGATGAAACAGGTTCTGCCTTAACGAATTTATTACAGCACCAAAAAATTGATTGTAATTTTGTGGCATTGGATACCCATCCAACTATTACGAAATTACGTATTTTATCTCGCCACCAGCAATTACTTCGTTTGGATTTCGAAGAAGATTTCCAAAACGTAGAATGCCAAGAGTTGCTAGCGAAATTAGAAGTTGAAGTGAAAAATTTCGGTGCATTAGTGCTTTCGGATTACGGTAAAGGCACGTTAAAAGATGTGCAAAAGATGATCCAAATTGCACGCAAAGCGAACGTGCCTGTGTTGATCGATCCAAAAGGTACAGATTTTGAACGTTATCGTGGTGCGACTTTACTGACACCAAATATGTCAGAGTTTGAAGCGGTGGTAGGTAAATGCAGTTCTGAAGAAGAAATCATTGAGAAAGGTTTAAAATTAATTTCAGACATCGAATTGACCGCACTTTTAGTGACGCGCTCTGAAAAAGGCATGACATTACTTCGTCCAAATCAAGAACCATTCCATTTACCAACGCTTGCAAAAGAAGTATTTGATGTAACAGGGGCAGGTGATACGGTAATCAGCGTGTTAGCAACTTCACTTGCAGATGGTCGTTCTTTTGAAGAATCTTGCTATTTAGCTAATGTGGCGGCAGGTATTGTGGTCGGTAAATTGGGTACATCAACGGTTTCTACTGTGGAATTAGAGAATGCAATCCATGGCCGTTCTGAAACAGGCTTCGGTATTATGTCTGAAGACCAATTAAAAACAGCGGTAGCTCATGCTAAAGCGCGCGGTGAAAAAATTGTGATGACAAACGGTTGTTTTGACATTCTTCACCCTGGCCATGTGTCTTATTTAGAAAATGCTCGCAAACTTGGCGATCGTTTAATTGTTGCCGTGAATACGGATGATTCAGTCAAACGCTTAAAAGGTGAAAGTCGTCCAATTAACAATCTGAATGCACGTATGGCAGTATTGGCAGGCTTAGCCTCTGTGGATTGGGTGGTTTCTTTTGATGAAGATACACCACAACGTTTAATCGGCGATATTTTACCGGATTTATTGGTAAAAGGTGGCGATTACAAACCAGAAGAGATTGCAGGCAGTAAAGAAGTGTGGGCGAATGGCGGCGATGTTCGCGTATTGAATTTCGAAAATGGTTGTTCAACCACAAACGTAATTGAGAAAATTAAAGCGCTGAAAGATTAATTTATTAAGGAATGAGTAGAATAAAGCTTGCCTTTATCCTGCTCAATCGTTAAAATTCAGGCTCCTTGTCATCGCTGAGTTAGAGATCGGCGAATGATGTATTAATAACACTACCTTTTAGGAGTAAAAAATGTCTCTAAGTACTGAAAAAAAAGCAGCAATCGTTGCTGAATTTGGTCGCGATGCGAAAGATACTGGTTCTTCTGAAGTTCAAATCGCATTATTAACTGCACAAATCAACCACTTACAAGCTCACTTTGCTGAGCACAAAAAAGACCATCATGGTCGTCGTGGTTTATTACGTATGGTTTCTCGTCGTCGTAAACTTTTAGACTACTTAAAACGTACTGATCTTGCTTTATACCAAAGCACTATCGCTCGTTTAGGTTTACGTCGCTAATTTTTATTACGATAGTAAAAATAAAAGCCTTCGGATTACCGAGGGCTTTTTTATTTTCTGCATATTAGAAAAATAAAAAAACGGTCAAAAATTTGACCGCTCTTTTTTAGTTATTAGTTCGCAATGCCTTTATGGCGAAGCAAGGCGTCTAATTGAGGTTCACGTCCACGGAAGCGTTTGAATAATACCATTGGTTCTTCAGAGCCGCCTCGAGTGAGAATTTCATCTAGGAAGGATTTACCCGTAACCGGATTGAAAATTCCTTCTTCTTCAAAGCGAGAGAAGGCATCAGCAGATAACACTTCAGCCCATAAATAGCTGTAATAACCTGCTGCGTAACCGCCAGCAAAAATATGGCTAAAGCTATGTGGCGCTCTTGCCCATTCAACACCTTTAATCACGGCAACTTTATCTTTCACTGCTTTTAAGGTATCAAGCACTTGGTTAGCTTTACCCACTTCAAAAGTATGATGAAGGGTAAAATCAAACAAGCCAAATTCAAGCTGACGTAACACAAACATTGCCGCTTGATAGTTTTTCGCTTTCAGAAGTTGATTTAATTTTTCTTCTGGCAATGGTTCGTGCGTTTCAAAGTGACCCGAAATAAAATCAAGGGCTTCTTTTTCCCAGCACCAGTTTTCCATAAATTGACTTGGAAGCTCTACTGCATCCCAAGGTACACCATTGATACCCGCGACATCTGGCACATCAACTTTGGTGAGCATGTGATGAATACCATGACCAAATTCATGGAAGAGAGTGGTGACTTCATCATGGGTGAATAACGCAGGTTTATCACCAATAGGGGCGTTGAAGTTACATGTTAAATAGGCAACCGGTTTTTGAATTGAACCGTCGGCATTGCGTTTTCTGCCGATACAATCATCCATCCATGCGCCGCCACGTTTATTTTCACGCGCATAAAGATCAAGATAGAAACTGCCACGTACTTCATCGGTTTCATCAATTAAATCAAAGAAACGTACATCTTTGTGCCAAGTATCTACACCAAAACGTTCAACTGCACGAATATTAAAAATACGCTTAATTAATTCAAATAAACCCGAAATAACGCGATCTTCAGGGAAATAAGGACGAAGTTCTTCATCATTGATCGCATATAAATGTTGTTTTTGTTTTTCGGAATAGAAACTGATATCCCAAGGCGCTAGTTCAGTGACGCCAAATTCTTTTTCACAATAAGCTTTGAGTTCAGCTAATTCTTTCTCACCTTGTGCTTTTGAACGATCCGCAAGGTTATTTAAGAAATCTAGAACTTGTTGTGGATTTTCAGCCATTTTAGTGGCAAGTGAACGTTCAGTGTATGTATTGAAACCTAGCAATTTAGCTAATTCCACGCGTAACGTCATGATTTCTTCAATAATCGCGGTGTTATCCCATTTATCGGCATTTGGACCTTGATCTGAAGCGCGAGTCGCATAAGCACGATACATTTCTTCGCGTAGTGCTGCATTTTCACAATAGGTCATGATTGGCAAATAACTTGGGATTTCTAACGTAAAGCGATAGCCTTTTAAGCCTTTACTTTCGGCAGATTGTTTTGCCGCAAGTAATGCAGATTCAGGAAGACCTGCTAATTCACTTTCATCTTCAATGACTTTTTCCCAGCCCATAGTGGCATCGAGCACATTATTGCTAAATTGTGAGCTTAATTCAGATAAGCGAGCAACAATCTCACCATAACGTTTTTGTTTTTCTTCGGATAAACCGATACCTGAAAGCTCAAAATCACGTAGTGCATTTTCAATGGCTTTCTTTTGTGCGACGGAATAAGTCGCAAATTCAGGGCTATTTTTTAAGGATAAATAGGCATTGTATAACCCTTCGTGTTGGCCTACCCAAGTACTGTATTCAGAGAGTAGTGGTAAGCAAGCTTGGTACGCATCACGTAATTCAGGGCTGTTTTTAACTGAATTTAAATGGGAGATCGGTGACCAAGCACGACTTAAGTGTTCGCCTGCTTCAGAAAGCGGTTCAATAAAGTTTTCCCAAGTAAAGTGCGGTTGTTTTAAAACTTGTTCAATGGCTTGACGATTTTCTTCGATGAGTTTTTGGATTGCTGGTTGAATATGCTCCGGTTTGATTTGAGAAAACGGAGGTAAGCCTTCAATATGAAGTAATGGATTAGACATAAATATTCCTTTTGCTAATAGTTTCTTTAATAAATTGCGGCAAATTCTATAATATCAAGGTTGAAAAATCTAAAAAATCAGTGATAATTGCGTATCACTTTTATTTAGGATTTATGATGGACGGCACTTCCTTTTTTTCTATTATCATTTTTTCTGGCATCATTGCTCTTGCGATCGTTGTAGGTGTTGTTTCACTTAAGTTTTTCCCAAAAACTTCTTTAACCAAGGCTATGTATGTTGCTCTTGGATGCATTTCTTTAATATTAGGTGTTATTGGTATTTTTTTACCTATTCTTCCGACCACACCTTTTTTACTGCTTACACTTTATTCTTTTGCGAAAGGTTCTTCTCGTTTAGAGCAATGGTTTTTAGGGACGAAGCTTTATCAAAAGCACCTAAAATCCTTTAATGAACGTCGTGCATTGACGAAAAAAGCAAAAATTTCTATTCTAACGTTTTCAACCACCATGCTTTTAATTGGCTTTTACTTTACCCCAAGCATTGTGGGTCGAACGATTATTGCCATTTTAATTGCGGTAAAATATTGGTTCTTTTTCTTTTGGATTAAAACAGAAGACGTTAAAAATGGATAATTCTTTCCTTACTTGGCTTAAAAGTGCGGTCATTTTCGGTATCGTTTTTGGATTGAGTGGTTGTGATAAATTAAACAGTCCTAAATCTACAAATACGGCAACGGAAGAGCAACCAACACAAAGCCAGTCTATCAAACAAGAGAATACTTCAAAACCGAACCGTACTTTACTGACTCGGGCGTTTACTCATCCCCCTTCTTTTGAGCCTTGGTTTGCTCGTTATCCCGAACAAGAGAACTTATTACGTGATTTGTATGAAGGTTTAACCGCTTATGATCCGGAAGGGAGAATCGTGCCGGGTATCGCAGAAAGTTGGGAAACGAAAGACAACAAAACCTGGATCTTTACCTTGCGTGAAGGGCTTCGTTGGTCAAATGGTGATCCTTTAGTTGCCCAAGATGTCATGCTTTCTTGGCAAGCACTGTCTCAATCAAATAGTTCATTAAGATCTTATTTGGCTTATCTCAACCTAAAAAATGCGAAAGGCGTTTTAGAGAAAAATAAACCTTTTAGGAGCTTAGGAATTTATGCGGAAAATGACCGCACTTTACGCATTGAGCTCGATAAAGTAACGCCTTATTTACCGGAAATGTTGGCGCATATCAGCCTTGTGCCTCAATATCGCGATCCTGATTCCCCAGTGACAAACGGGGCTTATATGATCGAAAGCGAAAGTGTGAAAAGCATACACTTAACTAAAAATCCCTATTATTGGCAGAAAAATAATGTGGCTTTTGAGCGTGTAGAATATTTGCCTTTTATCGCCACTAAATTATCTGACTTTGATGTGGTGGTTGATGTACCAGAAGTACACGCAGACCTTCAACATTTCCCACAGCTTTGTAGTTATTTTTATGAGTTTAATCTCAACGATTCTAAAGTTGCTAAGGCCGATGTGCGCAAGGCGATTGCTTCGTTGGTCTCTGTCACCAATATCGTGAATAATGAGATTCCCGCGGCAATTCCGAGTTCGTATTTTTTACCGAAAGCCATGTTAAATGGACAAGATTCAAGATGGGAACCCGTTGTTGCCGAGCAGCTATTGGCTCAAAATAAAATTAATGAAAGACATCCGCTACACTTAAATGTGCTTTATGATGAGACGCCATTGCATGTAAATATCGCGCAACGTTTAGTAGGACAATTAACGCAATCAGATATGTTGCGTGTGGATGCACAACCAGTCAGTTGGCAAACATTACAGGCTAAACGTCAAAAAGGTGATTTCCAAGTCATTCGTTCAGGCTGGTGTGCGGACTTTAATCATCCGATGGCATTCTTGAGTTTGTTCTATTCTAAAAGTCCCGATAATAAAAATGGCTATGCCAATGCGGAATATGACCAACTTTTTGAGCAAGCATTGAAAAGCTTAAATGAAAAAGAGCGGTCAGAAATTTACTTAAAATTAAGTGAGAAGATCCAACAGGAAAACCTTGCTTTACCGCTTTTCCAATACACCACGCCAGTTTATCTTTCTCCAACTATTATGGGAGCGAAGAAAAATCCAGTGGGCGTCATTTACAGTAAGGATCTATGGCGAAAAGTTGAAAGCTAAAGCTGATTAAGAAAGTTGTTCATGATGTGGTGAACAACTTTTTTTATTAAATTTAATAAAAGTGTAGAGTAACACTATTTACTTTTTATTTTTATACGATACAATACACAACAAATCAACCTAGAGGGAAATCCTTATGTTAAAAATGAATGATTTGGTTAAGCTTAGTCAGACACCAAAATCCACGGTGTTGTACTATGTGAAAGAAGGTTTGTTGCCAGAACCAGTAAAAGATAAACCGAATTTTCATCTCTATGATGAATATTGTGTAGAGTTGCTCAGTTTTATTAAATATCTACAAAGCAATTTCAATGCGACGATTTCACAAATTAAAGCACTTTTTGCTCATCCTCATTTTGATTGGAATAATCCTTATGAAAGCCTTATTGGATTATTGGATATCATCATGGGGGCAGAAAATGAAGTGTTCACCATTGAGCAATTATGTGAAGAATTTCATCTTTCCGCTAAACAAATCGAAGACATGGTAGCGGAAGGATTATTGAATCCTCGTGAAGGCATTTTTACAGCAAAAGAACGTGATATTTTGGCGATCTTGGCTCGTTGTGATGAAGCCGAAATGGATGTAGTGAAAGCTTATTTAGCTGCAGCAAAAATGTTAGCAGAAAAAGAGGTGAATGTGACTTTAGCGGCATTAGCCAATAGCGAACAAAAAGATGAAAAATTAAAACATTTATTTGATTTATTGTTGGTGTTAAAACCTTATCTCTTGAATATGAAAACCTTTAATCTTTATCAAGCGGAGAGTGCGAAATGAAACTCTTAAAATATGCTGGCTTTGTACCGTATTTAGCCATTGCCTTTATTAATGCCAGTGTGGATTTGGCACATAAAATTACCATTCAAAATGTGTTGCTGAAAAGTTTTTCAGGTGAGAGTTTGGTTGTTTTAACGGCATTAATTAATGCCATGATTTTATTGCCATTTATTTTCTTATTTTCGCCTTCGGCATTTATTAACGATAAATTTTCTCGCACCAATGTGATTCGCTATAGCAGTTTGGCGGCTGTGGTGATCAGTGCTGGGATTTTATTGAGTTATATGACGGGTATGTTTGCCATTTCCTTTGTACTGACATTGATTTTGGCAGCGCAAAGTGCGGTCTATTCTCCTGCCAAATATAGCATTATTAAATCGATTGTGGGCACTGAAAATATCGGTATGGCAAACGGTGTGATTCAAGCGCTCACCATTGTGGCCATTCTATTTAGTTCTTTTGCATTTTCTTTCTTCTTTGAAGCGCATTATGTGGCATCAGATGATCCGAATGAAGTATTACAAAGTGTTTGGGTGATTGGTGTGGCGTTAGTATTACTGAGTGCACTAGAAGCCTATTTTGCTTTTAAAATCCCATTCTTTAAGCAAGAAGCTGAAAATACAGATGGTCAGTTTGATATGAGAAAATACCTTTCTTTAGGGTATTTAAAAGATAACGTTCGAACATTAAAAGCAGATCAAAATATTTGGTTGAGTGTCATTGGATTAAGCCTATTTTGGGGCGTGTCACAAATTATTGTGGCGGCATTCCCTGCGCATTATAAAGCGATGTTCAATGAAGATAATGCCATTGTTATTCAAGCGATTCTTGCGGTGAGTGGAATAGGGCTTGCGCTTGGTTCATATCTTGCTGGTCGTGCTTCTCGTTTGCATATTGAGTTAGGTATTGTTCCGCTTGGTGCATTGGGTATTTGTGTGTCGTTATTCTTCTTAACCCTAGCCCAAAGCGGGGTGGTATTAGCACTTTGTTCTTTTGTCTTTGGTTTCTCTGGCGGTTTATTGATCGTGCCATTGAATGCGACTATTCAGTATTTCGCACCTGAGAAAATCAGCGGCAAAATCATGGCAGGTAACAACTTTGTACAAAACGTGTTCATGGTGGTCTTTTTGCTATTAAGCATTGTTTTTGTGCAACTTAATGTTTCGACTCAAGGTTTATTCTTAGTGACTTCTGCTACATGTTTTGCGGCAAGTTTATATACCATGTCGAAAGTGCCTCATTTATTTACGCGTTTATTCTTGCTCTTTGCGTTAAAAGCGAATTACCGTTTTCATGTGGATGGCTTAAAAAATCTTCCACAAAGTGGTGGAGTTCTATTATTAGGTAACCATATTAGCTGGATTGACTGGTTGGTGTTACAAGCGGCTAGCCCTCGTGCGATTAAATTTGTGATGTATCGTCCGATTTACAACAAATGGTATCTCACTTGGTTCTTCCGTATTTTCAAAGTGATCCCAATTGGTGGCGGTTCAAGCCGAGAATCTATTGAAACCATTCGTGAATATTTAGCGCGTGGTGAAGTGGTGGCTTTATTCCCAGAGGGTCATATCAGCTATAACGGTCAAATCAATGAGTTCCAAAAAGGCTTTGAGCATGTATTAAAAGATTTAGAGAATGTGACGACTGTTCCTTTCTATTTACGTGGATTATGGGGCAGTAGCTTCTCTCGTGCGGACTCTTTCTATAAGAATTTAACTAAACGTCAAGGTAAACGTGAAATTTTAGTGGCATTTGGTAAACCCATTCATGGCTTTATTGATGCGACAGCGATGAAGCAAAAAGTACTCGAACTTTCTTTCTCTGTATGGGAAAAAGTCATGAGTAAACGTAAACCGCTGATGCATCATTGGTTGAGTTCAGCAAAATCGAATTTATTCAAAGAAGCAACCGTTGATGCACAAGGCGCTAAACTGAATAACCTGAAATTTATTGCTGCGGTGCTAATGTTTGTGAAAACCTTGAAAGTTGCTTTAGGGAATGAAAAAAATGTCGGTGTGTTATTACCAAGTTCATCAATCGGGGCAATTATTAATATGACCCTAATGGTGATGGGCAAAGTACCGGTAAATTTAAACTACACACTAAGCCCAGAAGTGATGGAAAAAGCGTTGAAAAAAGCCAACATTTCGCAAGTCATTACCTCTGAAAAATTCTTGGATAAGTTGAACGCAAAAGGTTTTGACTTTAGCCAAGTGGTGGCTGATAAAGCCCTCTTTATGGAAAATTTAGGGAAATCGATCACTAAAGCGAATAAAGTGCGGTCATTTTTAACTGCGTTTTTGGCGCCACAATGGTGGATTAAATTACGTTACTTTGCAGACGTAAGCTTGGAAGATAATGCAACCATCTTATTCAGTAGTGGTAGTGAAGGTGATCCAAAAGGCATTGAATTAAGCCATAAAAACTTACTGACAAATATTAAACAGATCGGTGAATTATTAAACTTCCACAAAGATGATGTGATTTTGAATTCCTTACCAATTTTCCACTCATTCGGCTTAACAGTGACAACTTTATTGCCATTGTGTGAAGGCATTAAAATGGTAAGTGTAGCGGATCCGACAGATGGGGCGACAGTAGGAAAAATGTGTGCTCGACATCGGGTGAGTATTTTATTTGGTACTTCAACTTTCTTTAGATTGTATGTACGCAATAAGAAATTCCATCCGTTAATGCTACAAAATGTACGTATGGTTATTGCGGGCGCCGAAAAATTGAAAGCGGATGTAAAAGAAGCCTTCAAACTTAAATTTGGCTTGGAAATTTACGAAGGTTATGGCGCAACTGAAACAGCACCGGTAGCTAGTGTCAATATGCCTAATTTACTTGATCCGGAAACCTTACAAGAATTTACCTTCAATCAAGCTGGTACGGTAGGTATGCCATTACCGGGCACCATTATTAAAATTGTGGATCCAGAAAGCTTGCAAGAATTACCAGTCGGCGAAGACGGTTTGATCTTGATTGGCGGTGGACAAGTTATGAAAGGTTATTTGAATGCACCAGAAAAAACAGCAGAAGTGATTGTTGAAATTGACGGTGTACGTTATTACAAAACTGGCGATAAAGGCCATATCGATCATAACGGCTTTATTACCATTGTGGATCGTTATTCTCGATTTGCTAAAGTCGGCGGTGAAATGATCAGTCTAGGTAGCGTGGAAGAGAAACTTTCACAAGTATTTGATGAGGAAAATCAATTTGTAGCCGTTGCCCTGAGCGATGATAAAAAAGGCGAGGGCATTGTACTTTTAATCAAGTCTGCACTTTCTTTAGACGAGATTAATGAACGCATTAAAGGATTAAATGTACCGCCGATTATGCTCCCAAGCCAAATCTTCTTAGTGGATGAAATCCCGATGCTCGGAAGTGGTAAAGTAGATTTCAAAGGTGCGAAGAACTTAGCGATGAGTTTAGTTAAGTAAAGAAAATCGTCATAAATAAAAGAGCGGTCAATTTGACCGCTCTTTTTGTTATTTTAATAAACCTCATTTAGGTGTTTTTCAGCATCTTTCACCTTACATCAATGTACCGACATATTTTAACATGACCCCAGCGGCAATAGCCGAGCCAATTACACCAGCAACGTTCGGCCCCATCGCGTGCATAAGGAGGAAGTTTTGGTTATCCGCTTCCAATCCGATTTTGTTAGAAACACGAGCTGCCATAGGAACGGCAGATACACCAGCAGAACCAATAAGCGGGTTAATTTTGTTTTTGCTGAATTTATTCATCAATTTTGCCATTAATACGCCGCTACCTGTACCGATTCCGAAAGCAATTACACCAAGAATTAAAATGCCTAACGTTTGCGGTTGTAAGAATTTATCGGCGATAAGTTTAGATCCCACAGACAAGCCAAGCACAATGGTTACAATGTTAATCAAGGCATTTTGTGTGGTGTCACTTAAACGTTCTACTACGCCGCTGACGCGCATGAGATTACCGAAACAGAACATCCCGAGTAATGGGGCTGCATCCGGTAGGAGTAAACCAACGAGCAACAGCAAAATCACCGGGAACAAGACTTTTTCACGATTACTCACATGTCGCATCTGTGTCATGCGAATTTTGCGTTCCTCTTCGGTAGTTAACGCTTTCATAATCGGTGGTTGAATCAACGGCACTAACGCCATATAAGAATAAGCCGCCACCGCAATAGCACCAAGCAATTCAGGCGCTAGCTTACTGGTTAGATAAATCGCAGTCGGACCATCCGCACCACCGATAATACCGATAGACGCGGCTTGAGGTAGCGTAAATTCGATAATACCGAAATAATTTAAGGCTAACGCACCGAGCACGGTAGCAAAAATACCGAATTGTGCAGCCGCACCAAGTAGCAATGTTTTTGGATTGGCTAATAACGGACCAAAGTCTGTCATAGCACCCACGCCCATAAAAATAACCAATGGAGCAATGCCGTATCCAATCGCAACTTTATAGAACAAAGCCAAAATACCGGCGCTATAACCCATATCCACAGATAACGCTTCTAATTGATTTATCATGGATATTGGCGCGGAAGTCATCGCTGTTTTAATCGCAGCAAGATCAGGGGAAACTCCCAGCTGTGTAGCGATTACCGCAATTTGCTCTGGTGAGCCGAGATGAAGCAAATTCTCTAATGCTGTCATGGCTAGCCCTGCTTCAGGGATATTTGACAATAATCCTCCGAAACCAATTGGTAGCAACAGCAAAGGTTCAAATTTGCGCGAAATGGCAAGCCACAGCAACAGCAGGCTCACAGCGATCATTACTGCTTGCCCCCATTGCAGATGGAATATGCCCATCCCTTTAATTAACGCAATAATACTCTCCATAAACCATTCCTTATGCTAAGGTCATCACGGTATCACCTACCGCGACAGCATCACCAGCTTTGACGCAAATGCCGCGTACGGTACCAGCCTGTGCAGCTTTCACTTCGGTTTCCATTTTCATGGCTTCGAGAATGAATAATACATCGCCAGCTGCTACGGTTTGACCTTCTGTTGCAACAACTTTCCAAATATTACCCGCCATCGGCGCTGTTACTGGTGTACCACCCGTTGCTGGAGCAGGAGTCGCTTGTGGCGCGGCTTGCTGAGCAGTAGTCGCGACATGAGAGATATCGCCACCTTCGCTTACTTTCACCACAAAAGCTTTACCTTCCAATTCCACGGTATAAACAGCAGAGCCAGAAGCAGTTGGTGCAGCTTTAGAAACTGGTTTATTTTCCACCGCACTTTCATTGCCGGTTGGGGCTGGTTCAAAGGCGGCAGGGTTGTTGCGGTTTTCTAAGAATTTCCATGCGATTTGAGGGAAGAGCGCTACGATTAAAGCATCATCTACGGCGTTGTCTGCCAATTTCACGCCTTTCGCTTTAGCTTGTTCAGCAACTTCAGCTTCAATTTTCGCCATTTCAGGTGCAATGTGATCGGCAGGACGGTCAGTTACTGGCGCAGCACCTTCTAGTACGCGAGCTTGCAACGCACTATCTACCGGTGCAGGCGTTTTACCGTATTCACCTTTTAAAATACCGGCAGTTTCTTTGGCGATAGTTTTGTAGCGTTCGCCAGTAAGTACGTTAATAACAGACTGTGTACCAACAATTTGAGAGGTTGGTGTAACGAGTGGAATATAACCCAAATCTTTGCGCACACGAGGAATTTCTTCTAACACCAAATCTAATTTATCGGACGCATTTTGTTGTTTTAATTGGTTTTCCAAGTTAGTGAGCATGCCGCCTGGCACTTGTGCCACTAAAATACGGCTATCGACACCGCGTAATTGACCTTCAAATTTAGCGTATTTTTTACGTACATTACGGAAATAGGCAGCAATTTTTTCCAAGCGAGGAATATCTAAACCTGTGTCATATTCAGTGCCTTGTAAGGTGGCGACCATGGATTCTGTCGCTGGGTGGCCATAAGTACCTGACATAGAAGAAATCGCCGTATCAATACCATCTACACCAGCTTCAACCGCTTTTAATAACGCCATTTCTGCCATACCAGTGGTAGAGTGGCAGTGTAAATGCAATTCTACGTCGAAACGTTTTTTGATTTCGCGTACTAAGTCTGCCGCTGCCATTGGATTTAAAATACCGGACATGTCTTTGATGACCAAACTGTCGATACCGATTTCAAGTAATTGTTCTGTGGTGTCGAGCCAGGTTTGCATGGTATGAACTGGGCTTGTGGTATAACTTAATGTCCCTTGAGCATGACCACCAAATTTACGTACTGCTTGCAACGCTGCTTTCATATTACGCGGATCATTGAGCGCATCGAATACGCGGAAAACATCCATACCATTCGCTACACAACGTTCTACGAAACGTTCTACCACGTCATCAGCATAGTGACGATAGCCTAATAGGTTCTGACCACGTAATAACATTTGTAATGGGGTTTTTGGACAGGCTTTTTTCAATTCACGCAAACGTACCCATGGATCTTCACCCAAGAAGCGAATACAGCTATCAAATGTTGCACCGCCCCAAGCTTCCAATGACCAATAACCAATATCGTCTAATTCATGGGCAATTGGCAACATATCATCAAGACGCAAGCGAGTTGCGAAAAGTGATTGGTGGGCATCACGAAGCACCAGTTCTGTCATTTTAATTTTTTTAGTCATAGTAAAATCCTTATGTTATTTGAACTGTTGGGTACGGCGATGGTGTGCGATAGCCGCTGCAATCACAGGACGTAAACGCTCAAAATCGTCAGTTGGTGCCGCAGAAAGTGCGGTTGAATTTGGGGAAGTTTTTGGTTCGGGTTGAGGTTCAGGAAAGAATCGATTGATAAGCTTAGACATCACTCCAATTGCCCAAATTAAAATGAGCAAAAAGACCAACACAAAACCCATCCCTGAAAACATCAGATTAATTCCTTCGCCTATAAGCTCTGAGGGAGTCATCATTTTCTTCCTTATTTGTTTGAAAAAATGGACAATTTTATTCTAATCGTTCTGTTTAAATAAAACTGTGATGAAGATCATAATTTGAACGATAGGCACACAAGAAAAGGGGAAAAGTGCGGTCAATTTTGAAGAGTTTTTTGTTGAGTCAAAATATTATTAATAAGGGATATCTCTACGCGTAAAACTAAAAGGACTAAGCTCTGTAGATGACAGAACTCAGTCCTTAAATTACGTGAGTCTCACTTTTTTATAGAAAGGAAGAGATTATTCTACTTTTACAATCCAGCCTTCAGGCGCTTCAACATCACCGAATTGAATACCGGTTAATTCATTGTAAAGTTTACGTGTAACAGGGCCCACTTCAGTTTCTGAATAGAACACGTGGAATTTACCTTTGTGTTGAATACCGCCTACTGGCGTAATCACAGCGGCAGTACCACAAGCTCCCGCTTCTGCAAATTGATCAAGTTGATCGATATACACATCACCTTCGATAGCTTCCATACCTAAACGCTCTTTTGCAATGTAAAGCAAAGAGTATTTGGTGATACTTGGTAAAATGGATTCAGATGCTGGGGTGATAAATTTATTATCTTTGGTGATACCAAAGAAGTTTGCCGCACCTACTTCTTCAATTTTAGTATGTGTTTTTGGATCGAGATAGATCGCATCTGCAAATTTACGCTCTGGTGTGCCAGCTTCTGCCGCTAATTCATGTGGAAGTAAGCTTGCAGCATAGTTACCACCCACTTTTACGCCACCCGTACCCATAGGGGCTGCACGGTCGTAATCAGTAGTAATGAAGTTAGATGGTGCTAAACCACCTTTGAAGTATGCACCCACTGGGCAGCAGAATACAGAGAAAATAAATTCAGGTGCAGTTTTCACACCGATATTTTCACCAGTACCAAATAGGAAAGGACGTAAATATAACGTTGCACCAGAACCGTAAGGGCCTAACCATTCTTGGTTGGCTTTTACCACTTCTTTACAAGCACGGATAAATAATTCGGTTGGTACTTGTGGCATTAATAAGCGATCAGATGTGTGTTGCATGCGTTTTGCATTTTGATCAGGACGGAATAAGTTAATTGAACCGTCTTTACAACGATAGGCTTTTAAGCCTTCAAAGCATTGTTGACCGTAGTGAATTGCAGTTGAGCCTTCGTGGATATGTAACATATTATCAGTGGTCAGTTTACCTTCATCCCATTTTCCATCTTTCCAATGTGCGATGAAACGGTAATCTGTTTTGATATAACTAAATCCAAGGTTGTTCCAGTCTAAGTCTTTCATTTTGCTTCCTTAATACGTTTTTGTATAAATAAATTATGAATGAAAATGCTGATTAATCTACACCATAATGGGGAGCATGAAAACATTTAAGCGTAAAAATATTGTGATTTTTCAAAAATTTTGTGTGGATTTTCAAATTTGTGAACTCGGTTAGGAAATAAAATTTTGCTTATGCTAGAATGACAGGAATAAAAAAACGCCGCTCGAAATGAGCAGCGCTTAACCAGAATGGTTTAATATATACAGGAAGTAAATGAGTAACTTAATTGTTACTCCAGTTCGGAGAACCGAACTATATGCAAACACAACATCATACTTAAGTCTGAAACTCATTAACTTGTAAGGAATTACCAATCATTAAGTATGGGTGTATTGTAGGTAGAAGGTCGTGAAAGGACAAATGATGTTTTTTTATTTGATGCATAAAAAAAACTAATCCGATATAAATCTTAACCATTATAAACTAAAAATTAGCCATTGGGAAGAATTATGTATAAACGTTTGCCTCCCCTTAATTCATTGAAGTCTTTCGAATCTGCTGCACGACATTTGAGCTTCACAAAAGCAGCGGATGAACTTTTTGTGACACAAGCTGCAGTGAGCCATCAAATAAAATTATTAGAAGATTTTTTAGGTGTCGAGCTTTTTATACGTAAAAATCGTTCGCTCGAATTGACGGAATTTGGGAAAGCCTACTTTGTTGATATTAATAAAGTTTTACGAAAATTGAATGAAGCGACTGAACGTTTATTAACGCTTAAAGCTGAACCACATTTGGCAATTAGCGTGCCACAAACCTTTGGTATTCAATGGCTTGTGCCACATTTGAGTGATTTTAATAAGCAACATCCTGAAATTGAAGTACGCTTGAAGGGCGTCGATCAAGATGAAGGTTTATTGAATAAAGAAATTGATATTGCCATTTATTATGGCAAAGGCGATTGGGAAAATTTACAGGTTGATCGTTTAGGTGAAGAAAACCTCGTGATTTTGGCTGCGCCTTCATTGCTTGAGAAAATACCAGTTCGTTGTCCTGATGATTTGAAAAAGCATACGCTGATTCATACGCATACTCGAGATAACTGGCAAGCGATGGCGGATTATCTCAAATTAGATGATTTGAATATTCAGCAAGGCCCGTTATTTAGCCATACCTTTATGGCATTGCAAGCTGCCGTTCATGGGCAGGGTATTGCGCTAGCGAATCGTATTTTGGCTCAGCAAGAAATTGAAAACGGTCATTTGCAAATTGTGTTACCAGCCGAATTGCGGGATCCAAAATCATTCTATGTGGTCAATCATTTAGATCGTTTAGATGATGAACAAATTCAAGCCTTTAGAACATGGATTAAAGATTCAATTAAATTAGGAAAACATGAATAAATTAGCCTTATATTGTCGAATTGGCTTTGAAAAAGAAGTCGCTGCAGAAATTACCGACCGAGCCTCTGAACGTGGTGTATTTGGTTTTGCTCGCGTAGTAGAAAACAGTGGCTATGTCATTTTTGAATGCTATCAACCAGGCGATGCGGATCGTCTAGCGCGAGAAATCCCTTTTAATCGTTTGATTTTTGCGCGTCAAATGATCGTTGTGTCAGATCTCTTAGAGAATCTCGATCCTCAAGATCGTATCTCACCAATTCTTGCTCAATATAAACGCATTGCAGAAGACATTAATCTTAAGCAAGCGGTAGAATTATTTGTTGAAACATCTGATACCAATGAAGCCAAAGAGCTTTCGACATTTTGCCGAAAATTTACCGTGCCGTTACGCCAAGCGTTAAAAAAACAAGGTTGGTTACAAGGTAAGCCGAATGCAAAGCGCGGTCAGATTTTACATTGTTTTTTCACTCAGCCGAATTGCTGCTATGTAGGGTATTCCTATCTTGGCAATAACTCAACCCATTTTATGGGGATACCACGTTTGAAATTCCCAGCGGATGCGCCAAGCCGTTCAACTTTAAAATTGGAAGAAGCGATTTTAACCTTTATTCCTCGAAATGAAGAAAGTAAACGCTTAAATGAAAATATGGTTGGCGTTGATCTCGGTGCATGCCCTGGCGGGTGGACCTATCAATTAGTGAAACGTGGTTTATTTGTATATGCAGTTGATCACGGCAAAATGGCGGCCAGTTTGCATGATACTGGCAGAATTGAGCATTGTCCTGAAGACGGATTTAAATTTCAACCGCCAAAACGTAAGCATATCGATTGGCTTGTGTGTGATATGGTGGAACAACCAAGCCGCATAGCCAATTTAATCGGAAAATGGCTGATTAACGGTTGGTGCCGAGAAACCATTTTCAACTTGAAATTGCCAATGAAAAAACGTTATCAAGAAGTGATGTTGTGCCTTGAAAATCTTGCAGTGATGTTGGCAGAAAAAGAACTGGAATTTGATATTCAGGCGAAGCATTTGTATCACGATCGCGAAGAGATTACGGTACATATTGCCTTAAAATAGAAGAGACAGTCCTAGGTATTTGGGACAGTCTCCGTTTAATATTGAGTTTAATGCTATCTATAATATTTATAACTTTTTAGTAAGCTCATTATTTCCTTAGATCTTTTTTTATCATGATGTTCTTCTGTTGCATAATGGTACGCATCATATCCGAATTCATTTTTTATGTTTGGCTTGGCGCCATTCTCTAAAAGAACTTCAATAATATCAAGATTTCCATAAAAACAGGCATTTTGAATCGGAGTAAAGTTCAGCTCACCTTGTTGATTCACGTTTGCGCCATTTTCTATTAATAAGATAACATCTTTTTTATTTTGAGAGTTAACTGCTAAGTTTAATAATGTTTCCCCCATGCATCCTAAATCATGTACAGAAGTAATAGGCGAGTAACTGAAAAAAGTTGGGTGATCTTGATATTTTAAAAAAAGTTTTGTTAAATCGTCATTCATAATTGTTCTCTAAATTATCTAATCAGGTCAAAGTAGGATAAATCCTGCTTTACTCATCGTTTTAATGTAAATGCTATTCGTAATTTTGATAGTTTGTTGAGGTCACAACTAATTAATGATTATTCAAATTTTTCTAGCATCATTTTTCTTAATTTTGTAAGATTTTTTGATGAATTATTTTTAAGTGCTAGATAAATTTCATTGTCAACTCTATTTTGAGTTAATAGCATGTTTTCAATATAAGGTATAACTTTCACAGAGTTAATTGAAATCAAGAATGCAATTATCTCATTATATATGTAAGAATTTATATTGGTTTGATTTAGTCTGTTAATTAATAATAGCTCAATTGATTTTGATTTATAGTGTTTTTTTTCTCTTAATGAATATAAAATCCATGAAATAACTTTTGATTTTTTGCTATTTAAGTTTTTTATTAGGTGTTTTTTTATATAGTTTCTGTGGGGGAAGTATGCAGAACTAAATGCAACAGCTAAAATGATAGAATATCTGTTTATATCCCAAATTAAGTTAATATCCTTTTCTATTTCGTAAAACGCTTTTTCTCCTAAATTATAATGTCGAAATAGATGCCCCAAGGAAAATATTGCTGATGACTTTACACTTATACTTTTATCATGACAAATAGAATAAACTAATATAGATAAAATCTCATTTAGTTCAACATCATTAAGCTGTACCTGTATTTGCCCCAAGATAAAAACTGCAATTTCTCTGTGTCGGCTATATCGACTGGCTAAAAGAATATCCTTAATTATATCTCTAATTTCATTATACTGAAAAAATTGTAGTTTTCGGGCGGCTTCATATTGAAAAACCGAATTAGAATTTAGTACTTTGTTCAATAACTCTGTCTTTGATAAATTTTTACATGCTAAAAAAGCATCAAAATTTGAAAAATTTTCGCTTACCATGTCATTTCCTAGTACATTTATCTTTATCATTGCTTAGAGTAACAGCCTTAAATAGAAAAGCAAAGAGCGGTCAAAAAAACATAGGATTTTTTGACCGCTCTTTTATTTAAGCAATTATTTATTGGCTAAAATCACTGCGCGAGTTGGGGCTTGATAGCCTTCGATGGTTTTACTGTGATCATTTGGATCTAAGAAATCAATCAAACTTTCATTTTCTAACCAATCAGTTTTACGTTGTTCTTCTAATGTTGTGGTGGCGACATCCACACAACGCACATTAGTAAAGCCGACTTTTTCCAACCAATTGATGAGTGCAGCAACGGAAGGAATAAAATACACATTTTTCATTTTTGCATAGCGATCTGAAGGCACTAATACCGTATTGACATCGCCATCAACCACTAAGGTTTCTAAGACGAGCTCGCCACCTTTTACTAATTGATTTTTTAGTTGAGTGAGATGATCGAGCGGTGATTTACGGTGATAGAGTACGCCCATTGAGAATACGGTATCAAATGCCGCAAGTGGTTGCATTTCTTCAATACCTAACGGGATTAAGTTTGCTCGACGATCGTTATTTAGTAATTTTCGAACCGCTTCAAATTGGCAAAGGAAAAGTTCGGTTGGATCAATACCCACCACCATTTTTGCACCTTCACCAACCATTCGCCACATATGGTAACCGCTACCGCAGCCTACATCTAAAATGGTACGATCCTTTAATGGCGCAAGATGAGGCAAAACACGATCCCATTTGAAATCAGAACGCCATTCGCAATCCACGTGAATATCAAATAAATGATAAGGTCCTTTTCGCCACGGCATCAATTGCTTCAAATGATGGATAATGCGTTGTTTTTCACCCTCTGAAAGTGGGGAAGTGCGGTCAGATTTCACCGTATTTTTTAAATCAATAGTATCTGCCTGCAAATCAGGGAGAAAATCTACGATTTTTGACCATTTTGCATAATCACCATGGGTTTGTTTTTCCCATTCTTTTAACTGCAAAGGCAACGTTTCTAGCCAAGCAGATAAATTGGTAGTGGCAATTTGTTGATAAAAAGGACGAAAATCAATCATTATTTTGCTTCCTTATAGGCTTTTTCGGCTTTCTCAAAGGTTTCTTTAACTTCATTTTCTGGTTCGGCAGAAAGGAGAGAAACCACAATAATTGCAAGGCTAGCAAGCGTAAAACCTGGGAGCATTTCATAGACGTTAAACCACTCACTGGTTTTAGGAATCACATATTTCCAAGAAAATACGACGGTAGCCCCCACAATCATTCCAATTAAAGCTGCAGAAGAAGTCATACGTTTCCAGAATAAGGAGAAAAGCACCACAGGACCAAATGCTGAACCAAATCCTGCCCACGCAAATTCAACGAGTTTTAATACTTTGCTTTTTTCATCTTGAGCAATCCAAATGGCGATAGCGGCAATAACTAAAACCATCGCACGGCCTAACCATACTAATTCTTTTTCTGACGCTTTTGGACGAATAAACCCTTTATAAAAATCTTCAGTGATAGAGCTTGAAGAAATTAATAATTGTGCAGAAAGTGTACTCATCACAGCCGCTAAAATTGCAGACAGTAGAATACCGGCAATCCATGGATTAAAGAGCAATTTAGCCAGTTCAATAAATACTTGTTCTGGTTCATTATTTACTACGCTCGCAACCCCAGGATTCGCAAAGAAATAAGGGATACCGAAGAAGCCAATACCAATCGCACCTGCGAGGCAAATCACCATCCATGTCATACTAATACGGCGTGCTTTGATTAATGATTTTACCGAATAAGCCGCCATAAAGCGAGCAAGAATATGTGGCTGACCGAAATAACCTAAGCCCCAAGCGGCTAAACTTAATAAACCTAATGGTGTGGTCGCCGTGAATAAATCGGTGAAATCTTTATTCGCTGCGATTTCAGCTTGATGGAGTACTTCAGTAAATTGTGATGTATCGCCCAAACTTAAAAAGATGAAGAGTGGCGTTAAAATTAAGGCAAAAATCATCAAAGTAGCTTGAATGGTATCAGTCCAACTCACCGCTAAAAATCCACCGATAAAGGTATAAATAATGGTTGCTAATGCACCGTACCAAATTGCCGTAGAGTATTCGACAGAAAATAGGTTTTGGAATAATTTAGCACCCGCAACCACACCTGAAGCACAATAAATAGTGAAGAATGCCAAGATGATTGTCGCAGACACAATTTTTAAGAGATTGTGTGATGTACCAAAACGATGATGGAAATATTCCGGTAATGTGAGTGCATTGTTGTTAAATTCGGTATAAATCCGTAAACGGCCAGCCACGAGTAACCAGTTAAAATAAGCGCCGAGAATTAAACCAATGGCGATCCAACCTTCTACTAAACCAGATACATATACCGCACCTGGCAAGCCCATTAATAACCAGCCAGACATATCAGATGCACCCGCAGACATGGCGGTTACAAAACTACCGAGTTTACGGCCGCCTAAAATATAATCGGATAGGTTGTTCGTATAATAATAGGCAAGGACACCGATTAAAATCATGCCGAAAATATAAATACTAAAAGTAATAAGTGTTGGGTCTAAACCAAACATTAACTACCCCAAAAAAAGTCATGAAAATTTGAGAAAGGTCACATTTTACCTTATTTGGGTCTATTATTCTATTTTCCTTTTCGATAGACTTATACCATTAAAACTAAGGTCGAAAAAATGAATTCTGTTGAATTATTAATGAATGTTACGCCCAATGAAACCCGCGTTGCGTTGGTGGAAACGGGCGTTTTAAAAGAAGTTCATATTGAACGCCAAGCCAAACGTGGCATCGTGGGGAATATCTATAAAGGGCGAGTAACCCGTGTTTTACCGGGGATGCAGTCCGCATTTGTGGATATCGGTTTAGAAAAAGCTGCATTTTTACATGCTTCCGATATTGTTTCACATACCGAATGTGTGGATGTGAACGAGCAAAAGCAATTCCGAGCAAAAAGCATTTCTGAACTCGTACGCGAAGGGCAAGATATCGTAGTCCAAGTGGTAAAAGATCCTTTGGGCACCAAAGGTGCAAGATTAACCACAGATATTACATTGCCTTCTCGTTATCTCGTCTTTATGCCAGAAAATAGCCATGTTGGTGTATCGCAACGTATTGAAAGCGAAGAAGAACGCGCAAGATTAAAAGCGTTAGTTGAACCTTTTTGTGATGAGTTAGGTGGCTTTATTATTCGAACCGCTACTGAAGGTGCAACGGAAGAAGAGTTACGCCAAGATGCTGAATTTTTAAAACGTTTATGGCGTAAAGTGCTTGAGCGTAAAGGCAAATATCCAACGCGTTCTAAAATTTATGGTGAACCCGCATTGCCACAACGTATTCTGCGTGATTTTATCGGCTCCAATTTAGAGAAAATTCATATCGATTCCAAACTTTGTTTTAACGAAGTGAAAGAATTTACCGATGAATTTATGCCTGAGTTAAGTGAAAAATTAATGCTTTATACGGGCAATCAGCCGATTTTTGATATTTATGGTGTAGAACGAGGCATTCAAAATGCGCTTGAGAAACGCGTGAATTTAAAATCAGGCGGCTATCTCATTATTGAGCAAACCGAAGCCATGACGACCATTGATATTAATACTGGCGCTTTCGTTGGACATCGAAATTTAGATGAAACCATTTTTAACACCAATATTGAAGCAACTAAAGCCATTGCACAGCAGCTACAACTGCGTAATTTAGGCGGTATTATCATTATTGATTTTATTGATATGCAAACCGATGAGCATCGCAATCGCGTGATTGAATCCTTGGAAGAGGCCCTATCGAAAGATCGCGTAAAAACCAATGTAAATGGTTTCACTCAACTTGGTTTAGTGGAAATGACACGTAAGCGCACACGAGAAAGTTTAGAACACGTATTGTGTGATGAATGTCCAACCTGCCAAGGTCGTGGACGCGTGAAAACGGTCGAAACGGTATGTTATGAAATTATGCGTGAGATCATTCGCGTTAACCACTTATTCTCGAGCGAACAATTTGTGGTTTATGCCTCTCCAGCTGTGGCGGATTACTTAATCAAAGAAGAATCGCACGGTTTATTGCCAGAGATCGAAATGTTCATCAGCAAACAGGTTCAAGTCAAAACAGAGCAGTACTACAACCAAGAACAGTTTGATGTGGTGGTGATGTAAAAGATAAAAGTGCGGTCAAATTCGACCGCACTTTTTACCTTAACTATTTCAATCTTTCTAACTGTTGAATAATGGCTTCATCTGGTTGTGATTGGATTTTTCGCATACGCATAAAGAGTAAAGCAGCAGCAATGGTTAAGGCAATGATAAACGCTACCCAGAAACCTTTTGCGCCGATGCTTGGAACAATCCAATCTGTGCGGGAAAGAATATACCCAACGGGGATACCTACGCCCCAATAAGCAAGTAACGTAATATAAAGGATAATTTTAGTGTCTTTATAGCCACGTAAAATACCGCTCACAACGACTTGTACTGAATCTGAAAATTGATAAATCGCTGCCATCGCTAATAAGCTGCCTGAAAGAGCAATAACGGTGGCATTATCACCAACAATTAATGCGGCAATCTCTGCACTAAATACCCAAATCACCAATGCCAATACACTTGCCGCAATCAAGCCAAGAATAATAGCCGCGTGAGCCATGATTTTGGCTTTTTGTGGCGCGTGATTACCAAGCTCTTGCGCTACTAAAATGGTTGCAGACATCGCAATAGACATGGGGAACATAAAGGCTACAGCACTGGTATTTAAGGCAATTTGGTGGCTGGCGACCACATCCGCACCTAATGGGGAAAGTAATAAACTACTTAATGCAAACAGTGACACTTCACTGCACAGCGCAATGGCAATAGGTAAACCAAGTGCGGTCAATTTTTTCAGTGTTTTGATGTTAGGCTTTTCAATAATCTTTTCAAAGACTTTCAAACTACGTTCGTTATAGTTTTTGGCAGAATAGGTAATCATCAAGATTGCCATCGCCCAGTTGACAATAGCTGTTGCTACACCACAACCGACACCGCCCAGTGCAGGTGCACCAAATTTGCCGTAAATAAACATATAATTCAGCGGAATATTCAGCATTAACCCCATGAAGGTAATCACCATGGCCGGTTTGGTCTTAGCAATGCCATCATTCAAACAGCGGAAATTAATCAGCAATAAATAGGCAGGCAAGCCCCACACCATCGCACGCAAATAATTCATCGTCACATCTGCCATGTGGGCATCCATATTCATAAACTGCAATATGAAATCATTATGATAGATGATGAGTGCAAGGGGTATCATCACTAAAAATGAAATCCAAAGGCCTTGTCTCACTTGGTGAGCAATGCGATGGCGTTGTCCTGAACCATTTAAATAGGAAATTGTTGGTGGCAAGGCGAGTAATAATCCTTGCCCGAAAAGTACCAAAGGTAGCCAAATGGAGGCTCCAATACCGACACCGCCTACATCAGCCGAGCTCACACGCCCAGCCATAATCACATCCACGGTGCCCATGCCAGTTTGAGCTAACTGGGCAAGCCCAATTGGTGTCGCAATTCGGATAAGTTTTTGAATATCAATACGGTATTGAGAAAAAAGACGAGAATTCATAAATTATTGCTATAATATTGGAAAAATTTTTAATGAAGGAATAATAATGTTTACAGGTATTGTACAGGGCATCGCCCAAATTCATGCAATTAAAGATAGCGATAATTTTAGAACACAGATCGTAAAATTACCAGCTGAAATGCGAAAAGGTCTAGAAATCGGTGCATCAGTGGCAAATAATGGCGTGTGCTTGACGGTGACTGAAATTCATGACGATCTTGTGAGCTTTGACTTAATGCAAGAAACCTTGCGTATCACCAATCTTGGCAACTTAAACGCAGGGGATTTTGTCAATATCGAACGCGCAATGCAAATGGGCGCAGAAATTGGTGGGCATATTTTATCTGGCCATGTTTATTGTACCGCAAGCGTTTCACAAATTATTGAAAGCGACAATAATCGTCAGGTTTGGTTTAAATTACCTACTAAAGACGTGATGAAATATATTCTTACCAAAGGATTTATCGCGATTGATGGCATCAGCCTTACTATTGGTGAAGTGAAAGACGATGAATTCTGCGTGAATTTAATCCCTGAAACTTTACATAGAACCTTGATCGGCAAACGCCAAATTGGTGATTTAGTGAATATCGAAATCGATCCACAAACTCAAGCGATTGTGGATACAGTGGAACGATATTTAGCAGCTAAAGCTTAGTTGGAATGAAAAAAAAGTGCGGTAGAAAATGATGTTGTTTTTTACCGCACTTTTTATTGGATTGTATGAGATTAGTTAACTTTAGATTTCTTCGCTTTTTTCCATTTCCAGAATAAGAAAACCGCTAATGCACCAACAAGGATGTAAATTACAAGCTGACCTTTTTGAATTTGTTCGTGTAACCAATCTAAGTTTTTAGCGCCTAATTCGCCAAGATAAACCCAAATTGGTACGGAAATAATAGCCGCACAGAAATCAATTAATACAAAGCGTGTGTAACTGACGCGGCGGGTAATACCAGAAACCATATAAATTGGCGCGCGTAATCCTGGAAGGAAACGAGCCACAAATAAAACACGGTTGCCGTATTGGGCAAATTTTTCACGCACCATTTTTAAGCGTTGTAAGGTGAGTACTTTGCGCATTGGGCGGAAACGAAGAATTCGGGTGCCGTAAATGCGACCAAGCCAATACATACAAGAGTCACCAGCAAGCACACCAATCATACTGACTAATAACATTAAATGGGAATTGACACTTTCAGGATAAAGACCAGCAATTACGCCACCGGATACGAGCGTGATATCTTCTGGAATGGGTACACCAAAGCCACAAATAATAAGAACAAATAGCACCGCCCAATAACCGTAATCGGTAAAAAAGCTGATAAGAAATTCCATTTGAAACCCACTTACAATCAGTTAGTTAAAATTAATTAAAAATTGGGGCTTATTTTAATCGCTTTGCCTTGAAAAGCCTAGAAAAAATTTGCTGAGTAAATTTGCATTGTGGGGCTGAATATTTTATAATCCGTCGCTCTCAAAGTTTGTCTTTGAGCAAATTTAGGAAAATTGCTGGGTCGCCTGCAATTTTTTATTTTAAACTTTTAATCAAGAGAACATTAAAATGGCATTTAAATTTAACGCTGAAGTTCGTCAAGCGCAAGGTAAGGGTGCGAGCCGCCGCCTGCGTCACAACGGTCAAATCCCTGCAATCATTTATGGTGGCAGCGAAGCACCTGTTTCAATCATCTTAAATCACGATGAATTAAACAACGCACAAGCTCACGATTCTTTCTATAGCGATGTAATCACTTTAGTGGTTGAAGGTAAAGAAGTTGCAGTGAAAGTTCAAGCAATGCAACGTCACCCATTCAAACCAAAATTGGTTCACATTGACTTCAAACGTGCTTAATTTTTAGCTTGTGATAAGAACACCAATAATGATGAGTTATTGGTGTTTTTTCTTTTCGGGCAAAGTGCGGTCAAATTTGAAATCGTTTTAGGAGTATTTTCCAATGAAGATAGCCTTAGGCATTGAATATAACGGAAAACAGTATTGTGGCTGGCAGCGACAAGAGAAAGTACGCAGTGTGCAAGAAGAATTAGAAAAAGCGTTATCTTTTGTGGCAAATGAAAAAATTGAAGTGTTTTGTGCGGGCAGAACAGACTCTGGAGTACATGGCACAGGACAAGTCGTGCATTTTGAAACCACAGCAGTTCGTCCTGAAAAAGCTTGGGCATTTGGTACCAATGCGAATTTGCCTGATGATATTTCAGTGAGTTGGGCAAAAGTGGTGGATGATGAATTTCATGCTCGTTTCTCGGCAACCGCGCGTCGTTATCGTTATATTTTATATTGTAATAAATTACGTTCAGCCATTTTGCCAGAAGGAATTACCCATTGCCATTTAGATTTGGACGAAAAGAAAATGCACCAAGCGGGGCAGTTTTTATTGGGCGAAAATGATTTTTCCTCTTTCCGCGCAGCACAATGCCAATCGAATACCCCTTGGCGAAATGTGCATCATTTAAATGTGGTGCGAAAAGGGCAGTACATTATTGTGGATATTCAAGCCAATGCTTTTGTGCATCATATGGTACGCAATATTGTGGGAAGCTTGATAGAAGTCGGCGCAGGCAATCAACCTGTTGAGTGGATGAAATGGTTGTTAGAGCAAAAAGATCGTAAATTAGCTGCTCCAACAGCGAAACCTGAAGGCTTATATTTAGTGAATGTCATTTACCCTGAAAAATTTGCGATTCCACAGAAAAATTTAGGGCCGTTGTTTTTAGAAGATAATCTCATCTGACTAGCAAATTTCGCTAAATTATGATTAAATACGCAAACTTTTCTAGTTAATAAAAAAGGTAAAAAATGAGCTGGATTGATAAAATTTTTAGCAAAGGAACCTCTTCCGCTACATCACGTAAAGCAAACGTGCCAGAAGGGGTTTGGACAAAATGTACCTCTTGCGAACAAGTCCTTTACGGCGAAGAAGTAAAACGTAATTTACATGTTTGCCCAAAATGCGGCCATCATATGCGCATTGATGCTCGTGAGCGCCTTTTAGCTTTATTAGATGAGGGTTCAAGCCAAGAATTGTCGGCTGATTTAGAACCAAAAGATATTCTTAAATTTAAAGATTTAAAAAAATATAAAGATCGTATTACTGCTGCACAAAAAGAAACCGGTGAAAAAGATGCGTTAATCACAATGACGGGTACACTTTACAACATGCCTGTAGTTGTTGCCGCATCTAACTTTAGTTTCATGGGCGGTTCAATGGGCTCTGTTGTGGGTTCAAAATTTGTAAAAGCGGCAGAAAAAGCAATGGAGTTAAATTGTCCGTTTGTTTGTTTCTCTGCAAGTGGTGGTGCACGTATGCAAGAAGCACTTTTCTCCTTAATGCAAATGGCAAAAACCAGTGCAGTATTAGCAAAAATGCGTGAAAAAGGCGTACCGTTTATTTCTGTATTAACTGACCCAACATTAGGTGGGGTATCTGCAAGTTTTGCGATGTTAGGTGATGTAAACATTGCTGAGCCAAAAGCATTAATCGGTTTTGCGGGCCCACGTGTTATCGAACAAACCGTACGTGAAAAATTACCAGAAGGCTTCCAACGTAGTGAATTCTTACTCGAGAAAGGGGCGATTGATATGATCGTGAAGCGTTCAGAAATGCGTTCAACCCTTGGAAACCTTTTAAGCAAACTCACCAATCAACCTTCACCTTTTGTTGAAGTAGAAGTTGTTGAACATGAGTAATACAATAAATTTAAAAGCCACTTCGCCACTCGCTGAGTGGCTTTCTTATTTGGAAAACAGTCACTTTAAAGCTATTGATTTAGGGCTAGAACGCATTAAATCCGTGGCAGAAGAATTGGACCTTTTGAATCCCGCACCTTATGTGATCACGGTGGGGGGGACAAATGGCAAAGGCACGACTTGTCGTTTGCTTGAAACTATTTTGTTAAATCACGGTTTGCGTGTGGGTGTGTATTCCTCACCTCATTTATTGCGTTATAACGAACGTGTTCGTATTCAAAATCAAGACTTACCAGATGAAATGCATACCGCTTCTTTTGATTTCATCGAAAAGTATAAAACGCAGTCCCTCACTTATTTTGAATTTAGCACCTTATCAGCTTTGCATTTATTCAAACAAGCGAAGCTTGATGTCGTGATTTTAGAAGTAGGGCTTGGTGGACGCTTAGATGCAACCAATATTGTCGATAATGATCTGGCGGTTATCACCAGTATTGATATTGATCATATAGATTTTCTAGGTTCAACTCGCGAAGAAATTGGCTTTGAAAAAGCGGGGATTTTCCGCGCGAATAAACCGGTTGTAATTGGCGAACCCAATGTTCCGCAACCAATGCTAGAACAAGCGGAGAAATTACATTGCCACGTTTCACGCCGAGATGTCACTTGGTCGTTTAAAGCCAATGAGCAAACTTGGATGTGGCAGAGCAATAAAGTGCGGTTAGAAAATCTGCCGTTTTGCCAAATTCCATTAGCTAATGCGGCAACAGCTTTGGCTGCTGTTGAACAGATGCCTTTTGATATTTCTGTCGATACCATTAAACGTTCATTAATTGAAGTGGAATTAGTGGGTCGTTTCCAACAATTGAAAGGTAATCAATTAGAAAAATTGGCAGAACGCTTGGATGTATCCTATTCACAGTTGCCAAAAGTGATCATCGATGTTGGGCATAATCCTCATGCAGCAAAATATTTAGCCGAGAAATTGGCCGCACTTAAAGCACAAATATCAGGTCGCATTATTGCCGTTTGCGGAATGTTAAAAGATAAAGATGCCGAGTCGGTGTTTACCCAACTTATTTCCGTTATTGACCAATGGCATTGTGTAACATTAGGCGGTTGCCGTGGTCAATCGGGTGATGACTTAAATGCAAAATTAACATCAGTTTACCCATCAGCAAGAAGTGTTTCTGAAGATTCTGTAGTTGAAGGTGTGCAAAGTGCGGTTAAAAATGCAGATAAAAATGACATTGTGCTGGTATTTGGATCTTTCCACACCGTAGGGGAATTTTTAGAATATTTAGCATAATGGGTTTGCAAAGTAAAAAGGCTGACAAAATGTCAGCCTTTCTTTTTCACGTTTTATTAGTGAAGCGCTTCAACAACGTTTAAGAACATTTTTAAGATACCGGCATTTAATAAGTCGATAAAGAATGCCCCTACCATTGGTACGATTAAGAATGCTTTGTGAGATGGTCCGAAACGACTGGTAATCGCTTGCATGTTAGCAACGGCAGTTGGTGTTGCGCCGAGACCGAAACCACAGTGACCCGCACTTAATACAATCGCATCATAATCTTTGCCCATCATGCGGTATGTGACGTAGATAGCGAAGAAAGCCATGAAGACCACTTGAACCGCTAAGATAACTAATACATCTGTTGCAAGACCCGCTAATTCCCAAAGTTTGAGAGACATTAAAGCAATCGCTAAGAAGATAGATAAACCTACGCTACCTAATACATCAATCGCTGAATCAGCCACTTGGAATTTGAATAAGTGAGTTAAGCTGTTACGAATGATTACACCTGTAAACAAACACCATACGAATGTTGGTAATTGAATGTGTGTACCTTTTGTTAAGCCATCTAAATATTGACCGATGAGTAAACATAAAGAAAGCATCGCGATGGTTTCAATGATTGAGCGCGCATTCACTTTACGTTTATAAGTTGGGTGCTCAAATGCTTCTTGTACGTCATCTACTTCATCATTCTCTGGATTCTCACCTTGTTTTTGATGATTTAATAAATAACGAGATACTGGACCACCTAAGATACCACCAAAGACTAAACCGAATGTAGCACACGCCATGGCGATTTCTGTCGCAGCCGGTAGATTAAATTCTTTAGTGAATGTTTCTGCCCATGCCGCACCTGTACCATGACCACCGGTTAGGGTAACTGAACCAGCAAGTAAGCCGTAAGCAGGATCAATGCCTAATAATTGAGTACCTAAAATACCGATGATATTTTGGCAAACAATGAGTATTGCTGCCGCCAATAGGAAGATAACTAATGGTTTTCCGCCTTTAATTAAGCGAGCAAAGTTTGCACTTAAACCGATAGAGGAGAAGAATACCAACATCATAGATGTTTGTAAGCTTTTCTCAAAAGTGAATGAAGTGCCATTTACTTTGTATAAAATGGTTAATGCAATAGCCACAATAAAGCCGCCAACAACAGGTTCAGGGATATTGAATGTTTGTAAAACGCGAATACGTTTTACTAGAAAATAACCAAGTAATAATACAAAGCTTGCTAAAGCAAGAGTTTGATAGGTATCAAAAACAATATTCACGAAATATCCTCCTATTTAGTTTGGTTTCGAGAATTCTTATGAGTTGTGTTCGGGTTCAACTACCACAATATCAACATTGCTATGTAATCCACGTGGTAATTGAGAGCCTTTTCTGCCGCGTTCCGCACGGAATTTTTGCAGATCTTCCGGTTTTAATGTGATTTTTCGTTTGCCGGAATGGAACTCAAGGCTGGCTTGTTCTGAAATTAAGAACAATTTCACCAATAATTCTGACCGCGCTTTTGCATTCGTTGCTGGAATACTGATGATTTTGTTGCCTTTCCCTTTTGATAATACCGGTAAATCCCGTACCGGAAAAATCAGCATTCGACCCGCTGAAGTGAGGGACACAAGAAGTGAGGTCGACTCGGAAAGTGTCTCAGGTTTCAAGACTTTCGCATTTTCTGGCAAAGAAATCAAGGCTTTTCCTGCTTTATTACGTGCAATTAAATCTTCAAATTTGCAAATAAAACCATATCCTGCATCTGATGCCATCAATAATTCTTGTTTTTCAGTTTCCATAATAACCTGTTCAATGGTCGCACCAGCCGGTAATGTAAGTTTACCGGTGAGCGGTTCACCTTGGGAACGCGCAGAAGGCAAGCTTAATGGATCTAAAGCATAGCTACGACCAGTACTATCAATAAAGATCACTGGTTGATTGCTTTTACCGCAAGCGTGAGAGAGATATTTATCGCCTGCTTTGTAGCTTAATCCTTCCGGATCAATGTCATGACCTTTTGCACATCGTACCCAGCCCATTTCAGATAAGATGACCGTAACTGGTTCAGCTGGAGTCATTTCACTTTCAGAAATAGCTTTCGCTTCTTCACGCTCAACTAATTGAGACATTCTAGGGCTGGCGTATTTTTTCGCATCTTCTTGAATTTCTTTTTTAATCAGGGTATTTAAGCGACGTTCAGATCCTAAAATTAACTCTAAATTTGACCGCTCTTCTTCAAGTTTATCTTTTTCAGCTTGTAATTGATGTTCTTCTAATTTAGCTAAATGGCGTAAACGTAAGTTTAAAATGGCTTCTGTCTGTTCATCACTTAAGTTAAAGCGAGCCATTAAAACTTGTTTTGGTTCATCTTCAGTACGAATAATCTCAATCACTTCGTCAATATTGAGGAAGGCAATCATCAAACCATCTAAAATATGTAAACGAGCGAGTACCTTATCTAAACGATGTTGTAAACGACGTGTTACTGTTGTGCGACGGAATGTCAGCCACTCAGTGAGAACTTGAAGTAAGCCTTTTACGGCTGGTTTATGATCAAGCCCGATCATATTCATATTCACACGATAGCTTTTTTCAAGATCAGTCGTCGCAAATAAATGCGCCATCAAGGCATCTGTGTCAACGCGATTTGAACGTGGTACAAGCACGATACGCACAGGATTTTCGTAATCTGCTTCATCACGAATATCTTCCACCATTGGCAATTTTTTCGCGGTCATTTGCTCAGCAATTTGTGCAATGATTTTTGATGGTGAAGATTGATGAGGAAGTGCGCTAATGATGATTTCACCATCTTCTTTATGCCATGTTGCGCGCATCTTAATAGAGCCACGACCGGTTTCATACATTTTGCGAATATCATCTTTAGGGGAAATAATTTCCGCTTCAGTTGGGAAATCAGGGCCTTGAATGATATTGAGCACATCATCTAATCCTGCTTTTGGATTATCTAATAGCATCACAGCTGCATCTGCTACTTCATTAATATTGTGTGGAGGAATATCTGTTGCCATTCCGACGGCAATCCCGGTAGTACCGTTTAACAGAATATGAGGTAAACGCGCAGGTAAATATTGTGGTTCTTCTAAAGTGCCATCAAAGTTTGGTTGGAAATCAACAGTGCCTTGACCTAATTCAGTTAATAGAATTTCAGAAATTTTGGACAGGCGAGATTCTGTATAACGCATTGCCGCGAATGATTTAGGATCATCTGGCGCCCCCCAGTTTCCTTGACCATCTACCAAAGGATAGCGATAAGAAAAGGGTTGTGCCATTAATACCATGGCTTCATAACAAGCGGAGTCACCATGTGGATGGAATTTACCTAACACATCACCGACGGTACGTGCGGATTTTTTAAATTTTGCCGCGGCATTTAAACCCAGTTCAGACATCGCATAGACAATACGACGTTGAACGGGCTTTAAGCCATCGCCAATAAAAGGCAATGCACGATCCATAATGACGTACATTGAATAATTAAGGTAAGCCTTTTCTGTAAAGGTGCGAAGTGGCATCTGCTCGATGCCTTCGTAGTTAATATTGCTCATATTCTTCTATCTATTTTCTTGTTGCACCGGAATTCCCATCGGAATGTTCGTGAGGAGAATGTCCCATATCCATTCCTTTGTGACTGTCAATTTCGTAAGGAACAGGTTGTGGTTTTTGTGGATTGGCTTCTTTAAAGGCTTCGTCTTTTAATTTACCGGAATAAATATTAGGATTTTTTTCGCCTTCTACCACTATTTGTCCCATTGTACCTTTATTTACAGCACGGAAAATGGAGTGATCCATAAAGACATAAGTACCCGGCACATCAATTCGAGTTTCTACCATGGTGGCACTGCCAGATGGAATCAAGGTCGTTTGAACATTGTGATTAACAAGTGTGCCGCCTTCTACATACACATTGTCAAATACCGCACCGATTAAGTGGAAAGAAGAACATAAATTAGGCCCTGCATTTCCTACGAATAGACGAATGGTTTCACCGGTTTTCGCTTTTAAGGCATTTCCATCCATAGTTGCACCGACTTTACCGTTGAAGAGGACGTATTCAGGACGTTCATCAATGGCTTTTTGCATACTGAATGGTTGCAAGCCAGGATCGCCAAATTCACCTTTTGTATAGAATTCACTTTGCATAATGTAAAATTCACGATCCACTTTTGGTAAGCCTTCTTTTGGCTCAACTAAAACTAAACCATACATCCCTTTAGCAAGGTGAATATCAACAGGCTGACTGCCACAATGGTATAAATAAATGCCAGAGCGTAATGCCCTAAATTGGAAGGTTGATGTACGTGTTGGTGGGGTTTCACTTGCGATAGCGCCGCCCATTGGCACAGCGGCAGCATGGAAATCGATACTATGCGGCATCATTGAACTCGCTGAGTTGGAAAGTTGCACTTCCACCATATCGCCTTCACGTACACGAATAAACGGAGCTGGCACGCTGCCGTTTAATGTCCAGAATTTAAATTGCACACCATCCATTAAATCCATAATTTGCTCAAGTGCGGTCAGTTTTACCACAACTTTTGCAGGGTAATTACGTTCAATCGGTTTTGGTACATTTGGCGCAAGCGTCAGTTCAGCTTCAATTTCAGGTAATTTTTCAACCGCAGTAGTTGCCGTATTAGAGGGCTTTTCCTCTGCTTGAGCAGAAGGAACAAGGCTTAAACCTGCACCCAATGTAATTGTTGCTAGGCTTAGTGCACTATTCTTAAAAAAATCTCGACGTTGTTCGTTCATGATTAACCTCAAATAATTAAACAGCTAAATCCACTTGATCGCCATTGGTTTGCAACCAATTTTTGCGATCTTCCGCTCGTTTTTTGGCGAGTAACATATCCATTAATTCTAATGTTTCTGCCCCTTGATCTTCACCTAGCTCATAGGTTAATTGAACTAAACGGCGTGTATTAGGATCCATGGTGGTTTCACGTAATTGTGACGGATCCATTTCACCCAAACCTTTGAAGCGTTGTACGTTTAAGGTACCTTTTTTACCTTTTAAGCGTTCTAAAATCGCTTCTTTTTCGTTTTCATCGAGGGCATAAAACACTTCTTTGCCTAAATCGATACGATAGAGTGGAGGCATTGCTACATAAACATGCCCATCTTGTACCAATTTCGGAAAATGACGTAAAAAGAGGGCACAGAGTAGAGTGGCAATATGCAAACCATCAGAGTCCGCATCGGCTAAAATACAGACTTTACCATAACGAAGTTGAGATAAATCTTCATTATCAGGATCGATACCAAGCGCCACTGCAATATCATGAATTTCCGTTGAGCCAAGTACTTGATCACTAGCCACTTCCCAAGTATTTAAGATTTTTCCACGTAACGGCAGAATTGCTTGATATTCACGGTCACGAGCCTGTTTGGCTGAGCCGCCCGCAGAGTCACCTTCTACTAAGAATAATTCGGTTTTTTCTAAATTTTGTGATGCGCAATCGGCTAATTTACCCGGTAGAGCAGGACCGCTGACTAATTTTTTACGTACGACTTTTTTAGCGGCATTTAAACGACGTTGTGCAGAGCTAATAGCCATTTCAGCTAAGCGATCCGCATCTTGCACGTTTTGATTCAACCATAAACTGAAGGCATCTTTTAAAACACCTGCAACAAAGACCGCACTTTGACGGGAAGATAAGCGTTCTTTCGTTTGGCCGGCAAATTGAGCATCTTGCATTTTCAGTGAAAGAATATAAGCACAGCGATCCCAAATGTCATCTGCTGTTAATTTCACCCCTCGTGGTAATTTATTGCGGAATTCGCAATATTCGGTCATGGCATTGAGCAAGCCTTGGCGAAGACCATTTACGTGTGTTCCGCCTTGAACTGTCGGAATCAAGTTTACATAGCTTTCAGCAATAAGCTCGCCACCTTCAGGTAACCATAATAATGCCCAGCTTACCGCTTCTGTGGAGCCTTTAAATTCACCAACAAAAGGTTTTTCAGGCAAAGTTTCAAAACCATTCACCGCTTCGGTTAAGTAATCGGATAGACCATCTTGATAGCACCACACATCTTCGGTGTTATTCACTTTATCGACAAATTTAATTTCTAAGCCTGAACAAAGTACGGCTTTCGCACGTAATAAGTGGCGTAAACGGCTGACAGAAAAATTCTTGCTATCAAAATATTTTGGATTAGGTTTGAAGCGAACGGTGGTGCCGGTCGTACGTCTGCCACAAGTTCCGATGACTTCTAATTCTTCTACTTTTACGCCATTTTCAAAAGCAATTTTATATACTTCACCGTTACGTTTAACTTGAATATCAACGCGTTCAGAAAGGGCATTCACGACAGAAATCCCCACCCCGTGTAAACCACCAGCAAATTCATAGTTTTTATTTGAGAACTTACCGCCAGCATGAAGTTTGGTTAAGATCACTTCGACACCAGAAACGCCTTCAGTTGGGTGAATATCCACTGGCATTCCGCGACCATTATCAATGACTTCAAGTGATTGATCAGCGTGTAAAATCACTTCAACTTTGGTGGCAAAACCCGCAAGGGCTTCATCCACACTGTTATCAATAACTTCTTGTGCAAGGTGATTCGGACGGGTTGTGTCCGTGTACATACCGGGGCGAATTTGCACCGGTTCGAGATCTTTTAGAACCGTAATTTCTTGAGCAGAATAATTTGTAGTCATTTTTAAAATTAGTTACTTATTTATAAAAAAATTAGCGTGATTTTATCAAAAAATGACGCGTTTATAAAATCAAAGATAAGAAAAGATAAGGATACTATATCAAGTAAAAGTGCGGTCAAAATTTGACGTGAATTTTGACCGCACTTGGGGTTCATTTGAATCTATTTAATCTGTTATGGAGTGAGTTATCGAGATACTAAGCTTTTGCTTTTGTTGCTAAATATTCCTGCAAGCCTTTATCTCTCAATTTGCAGCTCGGGCATTCTCCACAGCCTCCTTCTACACCTTCATAGCAAGTGTGGGTATGCTGACGAACATAATCTAACGCACCTAATTCATCAGCTAATGCCCAAGTTTGTGCTTTGGTGAGATACATTAGCGGTGTTTTTAAATTGAACGGATAATCCATGGCTAAATTAAGGGTGACATTCATGGATTTGATAAACACATCGCGACAATCGGGATAGCCACTGAAATCTGTTTCACATACGCCTGTGATAATGTCATTAATACCTTGGCCTTTTGCATAAATCGCCGCATACAATAAGAATAGCGCATTTCGTCCATCCACAAAGGTATTAGGTAATTCACCGTCTTTTTGCTCAATGTCAGCGTTTGCATCCATTAAGGCATTGTGGGTGATAGATTTGATGACGGACGTATCAATCAACGTTTGTTTTACGCCGAGATCTTTGGCGATCCAACGGGCTTTTTCTAATTCTATAGCGTGACGTTGGCCGTATTGAAAGGTGACGGTTTCGACATTTTCTACGCCATATTCGGCAATAGCTTGAATTAAACAGGTTGTGGAATCTTGTCCACCAGAGAAGATTACGAGGGCTTTACGATTGTGATTAGGATTTGAAATATTCATAGGATACCTAGTTTTTTTATGTAGGAGGTTTGCGAACTACAAGTTAAAAATAAGGCGGTATTGTAGAAGTCAAAGATAAATTTTGCAAGAAAAGGACTAATTTAAGCAGGTAAGGCCAACAAAAGTTATGATACAATTTGGACAAGTTAGTTTTAAAAAGGTAAACACAATGAAAAAATTAATTCTTATTGTTATCAGTGCATTAGTGATTTCAGCTTGCGCAAATAAAGACGTTTATTTTAATGGTTCGGAAGGATCCCATTCAGGCATGAAATTTGATAAAGACACTAGTCATTGGGGCGTTAATCAATAATTGTTTTGGCAAAAGAAAAGCCATACAACAGTTGTATGGCTTTTTTATTAAATCACTTCTTCTTGGCAATGTGGGCAAGTCATTAAATGCTCTTCATTATTATGCACAATATAATGGCCCATTTTTTTTGCTTTGGTATCAAGATATTTCGTATTGTAACGGTTTTCACCTACATTCAATGGCACACGCTCTACGATATTAATGCCCGCTTTTTTTATGGTTTCTACTTTTTGCGGGTTGTTTGTCATTAAGCGAACTTGTTTCACACCTAATAATTCAAACATATCGGCACACACATTAAAGTTACGTTCATCAGCTTTAAAGCCTAATGCAAGGTTGGCCTCAATGGTATCCATGCCTTGATCTTGTAACGAATAAGCTCGAATTTTATTAATTAAACCAATGCCACGACCTTCTTCACGATGATAGATCAACACACCACGACCCGCTTCGCTAATTTGACGTAGCGCAGCCGCCAGTTGGAAACCACAATCACATTTCAAACTGTGTAATGCATCACCTGTTAAGCATTCCGAATGAATACGGGCGAGCACAGGCTCATCTTGGTTTGAAATATCACCCATTACTAATGCGACATGTTCTTTTTTTGTATCGGGAAATTCAAATCCGACCATTTTAAATATGCCATATTCGGTAGGCAAATTGGCTTGAGCAACCAGTTGGATTTTTGACATAACTTATCCTTTTTCAACTTTATTCTGCTAAAATATGAACTTTATTTTTATTATCAAGAGGCAACAATGTTTAAAAGGCTGTCATTATATACGTTATTCCTTTGTCTTGTACCATTTTTTGTTTGGGGTTTTGCTTATCATTGGCATGGAAACAACCAATTAATGGAATGGGATTATTGGCTTTATCTTTTAACCGAAACAGGTAGTGTGCCTTACGCTTTAATTACCTGTGGTGTGTTTGCTTTACTTTTCCGTTTTCTTTTTGAAAATCGTAAACAGTGGATTATGGGAGTGATTGTAATGGGCCTGTCGGTATTATCCACACAAGTGATTAAAACAGGTTTAAAAACGGTTTTTGCCGAGCCACGTCCTTTCACCGTCTATTTAGCAGAAAAAACAGAAAGCACTACGGATGCTTTTTATCATCAAGATCGTTCAGAGCGTGCAAAATTAGTGGATAAATTTTATTCTACACAAGCAGATACCCCAGCTTGGTTAAAAGCGCATTATGAAGATGAAACAGGTTATTCTTTCCCATCAGGACATTCTATTTTTGCAGCCACTTGGCTAATGTTAGCCGTTGGATTTAGCCAATTATTAGGTAATCGTTCTTTTAAGGCGGAATTACTGATTGGTGCCATGACCATTTGGGGCGTATTAATGTTGATTAGCCGCGTACGCCTTGGGATGCATTATCCAATCGATTTATTTGTGGCGATAATTTCAGCATGGATTGTTCATTTAATTATTTTTGGTTTCTTACAGAAGAAAGGCTTGTTTAACAATAAATAGCATCAAAGACCGGTTTTAGTGATAAAGCCGGTCTTTTTTATTGCTTGTAGAAAATATGATTTTTGTCATGGATTTTCATTTTGATTTCAAGGAAAATACAACCTATAAATTTCAATAATTTTGACCGCTCTTTTAAGGAGACAATATGTATTACGGTATTGATATTGGTGGCACAAAGATTGAATTGGCTGCCTTTAATGAAAAATTAGAAAAGCTTTATACCGAGCGTGTGCCAACGCCACAAACGGATTATCAAGATTGGTTGCAAGCGATCAAAACTTTAGTCGAACGTGCAGATGCTCACTTTGGTGAAAAAGGCACGGTAGGCCTTGGGTTGCCAGGTTTTGTTAATTTGACAACAGGGCTTGCTGAAGTGACGAATATTCGTGTCGCAGATAATAAACCCATTTTAACTGATCTTGAGAAAATACTCGGGCGTGAAGTACGAGCTGAAAATGATGCAAATTGTTTCGCGCTTTCTGAAGCTTGGGACGAAGAGAATACCCAATATCCTTCCGTATTAGGGCTGATTTTAGGCACTGGTTTTGGTGGTGGCTTTGTGATTAACGGCAAAATTCACTCAGGACAAGTGGGGATGGCAGGGGAGTTAGGGCATCTTCAATTAAATTATCATGCCTTAAAATTATTGGGTTGGGATAAAGCCCCTATTTATCAATGTGGTTGTGGTAATCACGCTTGTTTGGATACGTATATTTCAGGTCGTGGCTTTGAAATGTTGTACCGTGATTTAAAAGGCGAGGAATTATCAGCGAAAGAAATTATCGATCGTTTTTATGCGAAAGAGGAAAGTGCGGTTGATTTTGTTCGCATTTTTGTAGAGTTAGCGGCTATTTCTATCGGTAACATTATCACTGCATTTGATCCACATATGATTGTTCTTGGTGGTGGTTTATCGAATTTTGATTATCTCTATGAAGCGTTACCAAAAGCATTGCCACCTCATTTAATGCGTAGTGCAAAAGTGCCACCAATCAAAAAAGCAAAACATGGTGATTCTGGTGGAGTGCGTGGTGCTGCAGCATTATTTTTAAAACGTGAATAGATTTAATCTAAAAATACAGCAAAAATCTGAATAAATTTTGTGTTATAGGATAAAAATCCAGTTTCTTTTTAAGAAAACTGGATTTTTTCTTTTATCTCTCTACAATCAAAATATTGATTTTTTTAAGCGAGGTTTTTATGTTGACAGAATTTGGGAACTGGATTGAGCAAGGTTTAACATGGGTTGTTGAACATTTAGATGAGCCATTATGGAATATCACGATTGTTATTTTATTAGGTGTAGGCTTATTTTTTACGATTACAACAGGCTTAGTACAATTGCGTCTTTTCCCTGCAAGTATACGTGAAATGTGGTTTGGACGTGCTACTGAGGGGAATTCTTTAACACCATTCCAGGCATTTGCAACAGGGTTAGCCAGCCGAGTTGGTGTCGGTAATATCAGTGGTGTGGCAACAGCTATTGCGCTTGGTGGTGAAGGTGCCGTATTTTGGATGTGGGTAACGGCATTTATTGGCATGTCGAGTGCTTTTGCAGAATCTACCTTAGCACAAGTATTTAAAATTCAAGATAAAGATGGCTCTTTCCGTGGTGGCCCTGCTTACTACATTACACAAGGTTTAAAATCACGTTGCTTAGCAGTAGCGTTTGCTGTATCACTTATTTTTACCTTTGGTTTTGCATTTAATTCAGTACAAGCAAACTCAATCGTAGAAGCAACTAAAAATGCTTGGAATTGGCAAGGTGAATATGTTGGTCTTGTTTTAGTTATTTTAACTGCCGCGATTATTTTCGGTGGCGTGAAACGTATTGCGACCATTTCTAGTAGCGTAGTACCGATGATGGCACTCTTTTATCTAATTATGGCGGTAATTATCTTAGGCATGCATATTGATATGATCCCAACGGTAATCGCCAATATTTATAAAAGTGCCTTTACTTTCCAATCTGCAGCAGGTGGAATGTTTGGTGCTTTAGTCTCTAAAGCCATGATGATGGGGATAAAACGGGGATTATTCTCTAATGAAGCAGGGATGGGGTCTGCACCAAATGCGGCCGCTGCAGCACATGTAAAACATCCAGTAAGCCAAGGTTTAGTGCAAATGCTTGGTGTGTTTGTGGATACCATGATCGTCTGTACTTGTACGGCAGTGATTATCCTGCTTTCAGATAATTACGGCAGTGAAACACTGAAAAGTATTTCCTTAACGCAAAATGCATTGCGTTATCATGTAGGAGAGTTCGGAGTACACTTCTTAGCTTTCATCTTATTGCTTTTCGCTTATTCCTCTATCATTGGTAACTATGCTTATGCGGAAAGTAACATTCGCTTTATTAAAAATAAACCTTGGTTTGTATGGTTGTTCCGCTTATCGGTATTGTTCTTTGTTTATTTCGGTTCAGTAAAATCAGGCAATGTCGTGTGGAATTTTGCGGATACGGTGATGGCTGTGATGGCAATCATTAACTTAGTCGCGATCGTTTTACTTTCCCCGATTGTGTGGAAGTTAATGAAAGACTATCAACGTCAATTAAAAGAAGGAAAAGAGCCTGAATTTAAAATTGGCCTCTATCCTGAAATTAAAAAACGAGTATTAGATCATCGAATTTGGAAATAAATTTTGATAGGCACAATAAAGGCGGGATATCCCGCCTTTATTGTTTTAAATTGATCTGAAAATTGACCGCACTTTATCGTTCATTTCGATAAGTAAGGAAGTAATAAGAAAGAGCTGAAATAACCACGCAAGCTGTCATTGTATAGAGCATTGGTGCAGCGGTTTCCATTTTAAAGCTCGCTACCAAGGAGCCCATCACTGCGCCGACACCAAAACGTACACTTCCCATTAATGAATTTGCGGTACCCGCCATAGTTGGGAATTTTTCTAGAATAGAGGCGGTAGCATTGGATGAGATTAATGGGTTTTGACCTACAAAAAAGGCCACACCAATTGCCATTGACCAAAAACCAAAATCAAAAAGTGCGGTTAAAAATAGCCAGATTCCTGAAATAAATTGTACGGCAATACCAATTTGTAACATGGTTTCAGCACCTAGCTTCAATACAAATTTCCCATTTAGATAAGAAGCAGCGGTCATAATCGCGATATTGATCATAAAGAAATAGCCAAATTGATCGACTGGAATGCCATAAATACCGATATAAACAATCGAACCAGCTGTGACGAAAGCAAATAAGCCACCAAAACCAAAAGAAGCCGCCGCCATATAACCTAACACTTCTTTTTGTTTAGAAAGTGTCATGAAGTTACGGGCAATGATATTCAGGCGCAGGGGAATACGATTTTCTTTTTTATGGGTCTCGGGAATAATGAAAAAGACAAGCAATGCTGCAAGAAATCCCATGATGCCAATCACATAAAAAATCATATGCCAGTGGAAATATTTCACAATATACCCACCAATTATGGGCGCAACAAGTGGTGCGATCATAAAGACAAGCGTGATGGTGGACATGATTCGAGACAGTTGATCTTTGCTAAATAAATCTCGTAATAAAGCCCCAGAAAGCACAACAGGCGCAGCTCCAAAGAAACCTTGAACGAAACGCAGCGCAGTGAAACTGCCAATAGAATGAATACCCGTTAAAATAATGGCAGTGATGGCACCAATAATCACACCTAATAAAATAATTGGTTTGCGACCAAAACTATCGCCAAAGGGCCCCCAGAATAATTGCCCCGCGGCCATACCATAAGCGAAGAATGTTAGCGTATGCTGTACTTGCTCGGAGTTGATATTTAAGTCTTCGGCAATATTTAAAAAGGACGGAATATACATATCTACGCCCAAAGGAGGTAGCATTGAGAGGATGCCGAGCGTGGCGATAAAAATAAAGGTAGGTTTAATATTTTGGCTCATATTATTTCACTAAATTGTCGATTTCTTCCTGAGTAAGTGGACGAAATTCGCCTTCTTCTAAGCTTTCATCTAATTCAACGTTACCGATTCTCCAACGATGGAGTGCTACGACTTTATTACCCAGCGCGGCAAACATTCGTTTCACCTGGTGATAGCGGCCTTCTGAGATAGTCAGATTCACGTTGTAATCATCTAACACATCAAGTTTTGCTGGCTTAGTTGGTTCTTTTTCGCCACGTAATAGAATGCCTTCTTCACAGGCTGAGGCATAATGGTTCTCAACCGGGTCAGCTAAAGTGACTAAATAGGTTTTCTCACATTGATGCTTTGGTGAGGTAATACGATGTGACCATTGCCCATCATCCGTTAATAGCACGAGCCCTGTTGTATCCACATCTAATCGTCCTGCGCTGTGTAATTTGCCAGAAAGAGGCTGTTCAAAGAATTGATAAATAGTTGGATAGTCACCGTCATCATGAGAGCAAACGTAGCCCTGAGGCTTATGCAACATAAAATATTGACCTTCTTCCACCCAAGTCAATAATTCATCTTCAAAATAAATTTCATCTTCTTGACTGACTTTGGTCGCACCATTTTTCACAATTTCACCGTTAATTTTGACCGCACTTTGGCGAATGACCTTGGTGGCTTGTGAACGGGTTAAACCGGTATTCTCGGCAATAAATTTATCTAGTCGCATCGTAAACTCTTATTTTTGATTGAACCAGCTGACATAATCAAACTGGTCGTAATATTTTTCGCCATTCCAACCGGAAAAGGTAAATAAATCACCCACTTCGTTTTCGTTTTCAAAGCCTTTAATGTAGAAAGCGGATTTTAACTCTGGATAAGGCTTGTGGGTAAAGACCACTTTGTTTGGGTAAGGCAAGTTATCAAAGGCTTGTAAAGCCTCATATTTTGCGCCTTTTCCGCCATCTTTATCCGTCATCATAATAAATAAATTATCGAAATCTAAACGCTGTGAGCGCGCTTCCCATTTCTCTTTGGCTTCTTGTTCAGAATGGTAATGCATAAAGTGCACTTTAAGATCATCTAATAAGCCAACGGGATATGGTTTTTCTGTTTGTATAAATTGAAGAGGTTGTGCTTGATAGAATTCGATATTCTGTAGATAGCGAACAAAATCGCTCGGATCTAAATAGAGATTAACAAATGGGGAGTTAAAAGGCTGATTTAGATCGTGCAAAATAAACGCGCCGACACAGTTGGCAGAAATCACCGACATGCCTTGATTGGTTAAACGTTTTTGATAGGTTTGATTAATCGCTTTCCGTTGTAATTTATTGATGGCGCTTCTAAATTTAGAAAACAAACTCATTATTTATATCCTGTATATTTTTTGCGATATAGTAACGTTTTTGCTTCTGAATGTGAAGAAAAGACAAAGGTGCGGTCGATTTCACTCATATTTTTGTAATAATTTTGTAAAATTTTTGCGATATGTCACAAAATTCTATTTAAAAGAGAGTATAATGGCGCAAATTTTATTTAGCCTAAGTGAAAATGGAGTATTTTTATATGAGCGAACAATTGCGCCAAGCTGCATTAGATTTTCATGAATTCCCAATTCCTGGAAAAATTGCGGTCACCCCAACCAAATCATTAGAAACCCAACATGATTTAGCCCTTGCTTATTCCCCTGGTGTTGCAGAGCCTTGTTTAGAAATTGAAAAAGATCCTTCAGCAGCAAGCCGTTATACCGCTCGTGCTAACTTAGTTGCCGTGATTTCAAATGGTACAGCTGTATTAGGTTTAGGAAATATTGGTGCACTTGCCTCAAAACCTGTTATGGAAGGGAAAGGGGTATTGTTCAAAAAATTTGCCGGTATCAATGTATTCGATATTGAAATCAATGAGCATGATCCCGATAAATTAATCGATATTATTGCTTCATTAGAACCAACGTTTGGTGGCATTAACCTTGAAGATATCAAAGCACCGGAATGTTTCCACATTGAAAAAGCGTTGCGTGAACGTATGGGAATTCCAGTATTCCATGATGACCAACACGGTACAGCCATTATCGTCGGTGCGGCAGCATTAAACGGTTTAGAAATTATTGGTAAAAATATCGCAGATGTACGTTTAGTGGTAAATGGAGCCGGTGCTTCAGCCATTGCGTGTACTAATTTACTTCGTGCATTAGGCTTCAAAAAAGAAAACATCACCATGTGTGACTCTAAAGGCGTGATTTTTAAAGGTCGTGGCGATAACATGGATGAAACCAAAGAATTCTACGCGATTGAAGATAACGGCTGGCGTACATTAGCCGATGCGGTTAACGGTGCAGATGTTTTCTTAGGTTGTTCTAAAGCAGGTGCGTTAAAACCTGAAATGGTGAAAACCATGGCGGAGAATCCATTAATCTTGGCATTGGCAAACCCAACACCTGAAATCACGCCTGATGAAGCCAAGGCTGTTCGTCCAGATGCGATTGTTTGTACAGGTCGTTCAGATTTTCCAAACCAAGTAAATAATGTACTTTGTTTCCCATTCTTATTCCGTGGAGCATTAGACGTAGGTGCAACAGAGATTAATGAAGAAATGAAATTAGCGGCTTCTCATGCGATTGCAGGTTTGGCGAAAGAACCGGTGCCGTTAGAAATTATTGCAAGTTATGGTGCGTTATCCTTTGGTCCTGATTATGTGATTCCAACTCCGTTTGATCCTCGCTTATTGTTTACTGTCTCTTCTGCAGTAGCGAAAAAAGCGATGGAAACAGGCGTTGCAACGCGTCCAATTACAGACTGGGCAGCTTATGAAAAACAATTAAAAGCATTAGTTGCAGCATAATTTTACTTTCTCAAAGTGCGGTCAAAAATGATGATGTTTTAACCGCACTTTGTGTTTTTTTATCTGTCTATGAAAGGAATGGCACGTTAACGTGCTTTAAATTAATCAAAGGGTAGTGATTCCCTTAGGACTTATGAGTGTCAAAATGAAACAAACACGTTCTCCTTTATATCCGATTTTCCTCTTCGTCATCATTAATCTGATTATTTTCACTTTATCTCGTCTTGGGCTTGCGATTTGGCAGGCAGACCGTGTTTCTGCGGTAGAGGGATGGGGGCAATTATTTTTGCAAGGCTTGCGTATGGATATCGTAGCCTTATGCTATTTATTTGGTGTGCCTGCATTATTTACGGTGCTATTTCATCATAGCCGAATTTGGAAAATGATTTTACGTATTTGGCTGACCTTAGGTAGTGTGTTTATTCTATTTATGGAATTGGCTACGCCTGCATTTATCGAAACCTATGACTTCCGTCCAAACCGACTCTTTATTGAATATTTAATTTATCCGAAAGAAGTCTTTTCAATGTTGATGGAAGGCCATTTAACTGCGGTCATTTTTAGCCTTATTTTCACCGTTACGGCTTTCTTCTGTTATTGGAAACTCTCTGGTTATGCGGTCAAAAATTTACGCCCAATGAGCTGGAAATTACGCCCTGTTATAGCATTGCTTGTGATTGCCGTTGCTTTTTTAGGTGCGCGTTCGAGTTTTCAACACCGAGGTGTTAACCCTGCAATGGTGGCTTTTTCTTCCGATGGTTTAGTGAATTCGCTTGTGTTGAACTCTGGCTATTCTGTCCTTTATGCGGCACAGCAATTTAAAGATGAAGGTTCTTCTTCCGCAGTGTACGGCAAAATGGATACTGATGAAATGTTGCGTATTGTCAAAGCCAGCCGTGGCCGTCCTGAAAGTGATTATATTTCAGAGAAGATTCCAACATTAACGAAAAACCAAGCCACTTACCAAGGTAAACCGAAAAATATCGTCATTATTTTGGAAGAAAGTTTTGGGGCGCAATTTGTGGGTACGTTAGGCGGAAAACCACTTTCACCTGAATTTGATAAGTTAGCCAAAGAAGGCTGGTTATTTGAAAATCTCTATGCTACAGGAACGCGTTCTGTTCGTGGTATTGAAGCCACCACAGCGGGCTTTACACCCACTCCAGCACGGGCAGTGGTGAAATTGAATAACAGTCAAAGTGGTTTCTTTACCATAGCCGATTTACTTGCCAAACAAGGTTACAACACTTCCTTTATTTATGGAGGTGAAAAACACTTTGATAATATGGCCAGCTTCTTCTATGGCAATGGTTTCCAAACCATTATCGATCAAAAAGATTACCAAAATCCTAAATTTACTGCGACTTGGGGCGTGAGTGATGAGGATTTATTTGATAAAGCGAACGAAACCTTTACCCAATTACAGAATGAAGGAAAACCATTCTTTAGCTTAGTGTTTAGTTCGAGCAATCACGATCCTTTCGAGTTCCCAGATGGTAAAATTGAGCTTTACGAACAACCAAAAGCAACCCGTAATAACAGCGCAAAATATGCGGATTATGCGATTGGTTATTTCTTCGAATTAGCGAAACAATCTAATTATTGGAAAGATACCGTGTTCTTGGTGATTGCCGACCATGATTCTCGTGCAGCAGGGGCAAGCTTAGTGCCAATTAAGCATTTCCATATTCCTGCGTTAATTTTAGGTGATCATGTTGAGCCACGTCGAGACAGTCGTTTAGTGAGTCAAATTGATATGCCAACGACCTTACTTTCTATTGCGGGTGTAAGTGGTAATTATCCGATGATTGGCTTCGATTTAACGCAAGATGTGAATCCGAATCGTGCCTTTATGCAGTTTGATCAAACTCAAGCCTTAATGAAAGGCAATCATGATGTTGTTATTCAAACACCAAATAGCAAAGCAAAAGGCTATATGTATGATAAAGAAAAAGATACATTGACTGAAAAAGAGGTGCCGGAAGAAATGAAAAAAGAAGCATTGGCACATGCTTTACTTGGCAGCTATTTGTATAAAAACCGTTTATATAAAGGCAGCGAAGAGAAGTAAAGTGCGGTCAATTTTAGGTTAATTTTAAAGGGCGAATGATTTCGCCCTTTTTCTTTATTATGATTTGCTCTTAGTGATTTTCAGCAATAACACGTGGGAATAAAATATTGTTTTCACGGTGAATATGCATCATTAAATCATCTGCAAATTCTTGGATGCCGCTGTAAAGCGCACGCCATGTATTGCAAGCATCAGCAGGAGGCGTCATATTGTTTGTTAATGATTTCAATACATCTAAATGTTCGCCATGTTCTGCGTGTTCCATTTCCATCATACGAATTGGCATTTGTGCCATCATATAATTTCCCGCTTTGATCATAGGGAAAAGCACGTGCTCTTCTTTCATCATATGGTTGCTTAAATCATCATAGACATTGCGTAATTCTGCCGCTACGCCGATAGGGCAATCATCGCGATCACCATGAACGCTTTCTACGCGATCCGCTAACACGATTAATTCTTGAAGTTGTTCGCGGTGGCGTTGATGGTAGCGAACTAAGATATGATCGATAATTTCAGGATAAGTTGCATTAACCCAATATTCTTCCGGGTTTTCTGCTTTGCTGTTTTGAAGCTCGGTTAAGCGCGTTTCAATTTCTGCTAAATTTAATCCTTTTTCTGCCGCTGCGTTTGCAAGTGTATCGGAACCACCACAGCAGAAATCCAAATCATATTCACGAAGTAGAGAAGTTGAGCCGGGTACGCTGACTGCGATTTCACTTAATTTTTTATCTCCAAAAGACATAATGAATCTCCTTATTGATGAGGTAGAGTTAAAAGTTGAGTGAAATACTATGACAATAGCAAAAAAATGCAAAGCCTTTTTTAGAAAAGTATGATTCAAATCAAAGCGACGGCTCAAATTTACCTTGTTATAGTTAGGAGTTGATGTGTTTAAAAAGAGAAAGTTGCATTGTTTGAATAGGCTGTTATTATTCGAGCATTGAAAGGGGATTTAGATGAAACGAATTTATCGATTTTTAGCTGTTGGATTACTATTGCTGATTTTAGGTGGCGGCTATTTTTTTGCGAATTTAACAATTTTTGAACGTACATTTATCCAATTAAATACATCACAAAAAGTGAGTTATATTCCTTTTGAAAACAAGCTAAATATGCAATGTGACAAGGTTAATGGTTTAATGCCTAAATTAACGTCTTCACATTTTCGTTTAGTCAATTGGAATGTGCATAAAGGGCAAGATAAGGGTTGGCAAGAAGATTTAGCGAGATTGTCTAAACAAGCTGATTTTGTGTTATTGCAAGAGGCAACGCAGCATCAAAATTTAAACACATTTTCGACCGCACTTTTTGTGTCCTCTTTTTCTTTTAAAGATCTCTTATCAGGTGTCAAGACATTTACTCAAACACAACCAGAATGGTATTGCGGTGGTGGCGTAGCAGAACCATTAATACAAATTCCCAAAGTGGCAAGTGTGATGAGTTTTCCATTAGAAAAAGGCAATAGTTTGCTACTTATTAATGTACATTTGATTAATTTTGAATGGGGAATTTCGGCTTATCAAACTCAGTTAGAGCAGCTCTTTTCTTTTGTGGAAAATCATCAAGGCCCCATCATTATATCTGGCGATTTTAATGCATGGAATGAGCGTCGTCTGAATTTAGTCAATAATTTGATGCAAAAATATGGACTAGATGCAGTGACGCTATCTCAAGATGAACGATTGAGATTTTTAGGTTATCCACTTGATTATATTTTTACGCGAGGCGTAAAAGTGGTGAGTGCAACATCAGAAGTGGTTAATTCGTCAGATCATAATCCATTACTGGTTGAATTCGAATTGGAATAAAGTGCGGTCAGATTTTGAGAAAATTTTAGGGCTAACGTTATGTTAGCCCTATGTGTTAATTACTTGGTTTGATTAATTAAAAATTGTGTTAATAGAGACACTGGACGACCTGTTGCGCCTTTATTTGCACCTTGAAGCCAAGCTGTCCCGGCGATATCTAAATGTGCCCAAGTGTACTTTTTCGTAAAGTTGGAGAGGAATGCGCCTGCAGTAATTGCGCCGCCCCAACGACCGCCAATATTAGCCAAATCGGCAAAAGGTGATTTTAATTGCTCTTGATATTCTTCACTTAATGGTAAACGCCAAGCTTTGTCAGTAGTTTGCTGTGCGGCTTGTAATAACTGTTCAGCTAAGGCATCATCAGTTGAAACTAAGCCACTGTTATGTTGGCCTAACGCAACCACACAAGCACCTGTTAGGGTGGCGACATCAATCACATATTGCGGTTCAAAGCGTTCTACATAAGTTAACGTATCACAAAGTACTAAACGTCCTTCCGCATCAGTATTTAATACTTCTACGGTTAAACCGTTCATTGTGGTGAGAATATCGCCTGGGCGATAGGCATTGCCATCAGGCAAGTTTTCACAACCCGCTAATACACCGATAACATTTAATGGCAGATTTAATTCTGCAATGGCTTTCATTGTGCCGAAAACAGAGGCGGCACCACACATATCGTATTTCATCTCATCCATTTCTGCGGCTGGTTTCAAAGAAATACCGCCTGCATCAAAGGTTAATCCTTTGCCCACTAATACGATAGGTTTCGCATTTTTATCTGGGGCGTTGTTGAAATGCAAAATAGATAGGTGAGCGGGGTGTTGAGAACCACCAGATACCGCTAAATACGCATTCATACCAAGTTTTGTCATTTCTTCTTCATCAATCACATCTAAGGAAAGTGCGGTTGATGTTTCGGCTAAATTTTTAGCTTGTTCAGCTAAATAAGCCGGTGTACAAATATTAGGTGGCATATTCGCGATATTACGCGCGGCTTTTACACCATTTGCAATGGCTTGCGCTTCTGCGATAGCTCGTTGAGCTTGTGAATCATCGGTATTAAAAACGATTTCTTGAAGTGAGATAGCATCCGCTTTTTTACTTTTAAATTCATCGAATTGATAGAGACTATGTTCGATGGTTTCAACAGTAAAACGTACATTCCAAAATAGATCGCGATCTTTAATTTCCACATCCGTTAAATTATTCACCGCTTGTTGAATATTTAATTCTTTTAATGTTTGGGTTACGCGTTGGATGACTTGTTTAAATTGGCGTTCAGTCGTTTCGCCTTTTTTACCACAACCTGCGACTAACACGCGTTTAGTCGCAAGATTAGGTAATGAATGAAGCAGAGTCGCTTGGCCAATTTTGCCTGAAAGATCTTGGCTTTGAGCTAACTGGCTGAGGTAACCTTGTGTGATTTGATCGATTTCATTGAAACTTTTTGTCAATTCATTGTTCTCATAAATGCCGATAATAAGGCAATCGGTTGATTGAGAAAGTGCGGTTGAGTTTGCTTGATATTTCATGCTATTTCCTTATGTTGCTAATTTGCTATTTAAATCAGTCAAAATAAGGTATCATACGCCATCTAAATTAGCCAGTTTCCCGTGTTTTTTAGTTAGAAAAAAAAAGAATGATATTAACCCGATATTTAACAAAAGAAGTCTTTAAAAGCCAGATTGCGATTTTGTTTATTTTGCTTTTAATTTTCTTCAGCCAACAACTTGTGCGCGTACTTGGTTCAGCGGCAAATGGTAAGGTTCCCGCCGATCTGGTGTTCTCTTTACTTGGTTTAGGGATGCCGACCATGGCGCAATTAATGTTGCCATTATGTTTGTTTATCGCTATTTTGCTGACTTTCGGTCGTCTCTACGCAGAAAGTGAGATTACGGTAATGCGGGCTTGTGGTGTGGGACAACGTATCCTTGTTCGTGTGGCGTTAATTCTTTCTTTGTTCACAGCTGGTTTGGCTGCTTACAATGCATTGTGGCTTTCTCCATGGGCCATTCAAAAGCAAGCGGCGATTGTCGAAGATGCTAAAGCGAACCCAACCATGGGGGCATTGGCTTCTGGTCAATTCATGTCCACAAGCAACAATAATTTCGTCTTATTCATTGATAAGATTAACGGTAATCAAATCAGTGATGTTTATCTTTTCCAAATGAAAGCCAAAGGCCAAACGAAACCATCAGTGGTTACGGCTGAAAAAGGTGAATTAAAAGCGTTACCAAATGGCGACCAAGTGCTGAATTTACAAAATACCTTGCGTGTAGAAGGTACATCTGTGCTTCCTGATTTCCGTATTACACATTTTGATGATTACCAAGCGTATTTAGGCCATCAAGAGACAAACTCGGAAAGTGATGAAGCGGCTGAATTATCTTTTGAGCAATTATTAAAAGATAAAAGTGCAGCAGCAAAAGCAGAGCTGCATTGGCGAATTACCTTAATTTTAGCGGTGCCTTTAATGGCGCTTATTGCTGTACCAATGAGTAAAGTGAATCCTCGTCAAGGTCGTTTCGCGAAAATCTTACCAGCATTATTGCTTTATTTAATTTACTTCTTGTTACAAAGCTCATTTAAATCTGCGGGGGGGGCTGATAAGCTTGATGCAGGTTTGTTGATGCCGTTGGTAAATATCGCCTTTTTAATTTTAGGGATTGTGCTGAATAGTTGGGATAGCACCGCTATGCATAAATTCCGTCGTGTATTCAGAAAAGGGTAATAACAATGTTAATGAATACTCTTGATCGTTATATCGGTAAAAGCATCTTAGAGGCAATTTTTGCCACGTTATTTACGTTGGTTGGTCTTTCGGCAATTATCAAATTTGTAGAGCAATTCCGTAGCGTAGGGAAAGGTTCTTATGATATTTTGCAAGCGGTGGCTTATACAGGATTAACCATTCCTAAAGATGTGGAAACCTTTTTCCCAATGGCGGCCTTGTTAGGTGCCTTAATTGCTTTAGGTAATTTAGCCAGCCGCAGTGAATTAGTGGTAATGCAATCTGCCGGCTTTTCTCGTTTTAAAATTGGCTTAGCCGTCATGAAAACGGCACTTCCACTGGTGCTTTTTACCATGATTATTGGTGAGTGGGGGATTCCACAAACTGAACAGTTTGCCCGAGATATGCGTACTCGTGCACTTTCCGGTGGTTCAATGCTTTCGGTAAAAAATGGTGTATGGGCAAAAGATGGTAATAATTTCGTGTATGTTCGTCGTATTACCGATGATGCACAATTAGAAGATATTTACATCTATACCTTTGATGATCAGCGTAACCTCACGCATTTAAAACATGCGAATCAAGCACAATATTCAGCTGAAAATAATCAATGGCAGTTACGCCAAGTCAATAATTCAGCAGTATCAAAAGAGCAAATTACCACGACAAACCGTTTAACAGAAGATTGGGCGACAAGCTTAACACCAGATAAATTAGGCGCGGTTTCATTACGTCCAACGTCATTATCCATTTCAGGTTTGTATGAATATATTGCATTCTTAAAACAAACAGGACAGGATTCTCGCCGTTTTGAATTAACCTATTGGCGTAAGATTTTTCAGCCCCTTTCTGTAGGTGTGATGATGATGCTTGCGTTATCTTTCATCTTTGGTTCATTACGTAGTGTCACTGCAGGGGCGAGAATCGTAACGGGGATTTGCTTTGGTTTCTTGTTCTATGTCGTCAATGAAATTTTTGGACAAATGAGTGTGGTATTTAATGCGCCAGCTTTTTTAGGTGCACTGATGCCAAGCCTCTTGTTTATGGCGATTATTTGGTGGCTACTGGCGAGAAAACGAGATTAATTAACAAACCATTAATGAAAAAGGCAAACAGATAAGGTTCGCCTTTTTATTTACTAAAAAAGTGCGGTCAAAACTGACCGCACTTTAGGAATTTAATCTTCTTTAAATTCTCTCATCATTTCTTCGGCTTTTTTCACCATTTCTGCGGAACCGATGAAAAGTGGTACACGTTGGTGAAGTTCAGTTGGTTGAATATCTAAAATTCGATTGTAACCATCAGAGGCAATACCCCCCGCTTGTTCTGCTAAGAATGCCATTGGATTGCCTTCATAAAGCAAACGAAGCTTACCATTTGGATAGTTAGTTGCACTTGGGTAAATATAGATACCACCTTTTAATAAGTTACGATGGAAGTCAGCTACTAATGAACCAATATAACGTGATGCATAAGGGCGGTTAGTTGCTTTATCTTCTTCTTGGCAGTATTTAATGTATTTTTTTACCCCTTGTGGGAATTTGAGATATTGTCCTTCATTGATGGAATAGATTTTGCCCTCTTTTGGCATCTTCATATTTTCATGAGAAAGACAGAATGTACCGATAGATGGATCATAAGTGAAACCATTTACACCATGACCAGTGGTATAAACCAACATGGTAGACGAACCATATACGATATAACCCGCAGCCACTTGTTTATTACCTGGTTGCATAAAGTCTTCTAAGGTAACAGGTGAGCCAATAGGGGATACACGACGGTAAATAGAGAAAATCGTACCAACAGAAACGTTCACATCGATATTGGATGAACCATCAAGTGGGTCGGTCAAAATAATATATTTTGCATTACGAGCGCGTTCAGTATCAAAAGCGATAAAACTTTCTTCTTCCTCTGAAGCAAAACCTGCCACTTCTTCACGTGACATAAGGGCTGCATTCATGGTGTTATGGGCGAACAAGTCCAATTTCATTTGGCTTTCACCCTGCACGTTTTCGACACCAGACTGACCAAGAATATTGGTTAAACCTGCTTTGTTGATATCACGATGAATGATTTTTGCTAATAAACGAATAGAAGACAAAATACCACTAAGTTCCCCTTTTGCATTTGGGTACTCCGCTTGGCGTTCAACAATAAATTCACTCAATGTTTTCATGTTTATTCCTTTTTTATAATTGTTAAATAAATAATAGACCCTTTTATTATATGTTATTTGGCACTTTTGATTGAGATCAAAATGTGAAGAATGAGATCTTTGTCACATTTTATTTTTGATACAAAACCTTGACAAAACCTATAAATATCCTTTAAAAGAGAGGTGTAACAAAAAAATAACAAATAACACAACATCAGAATAAAGGGTACCTTATGAATATAACCCCGATCAGCGAGTCGGCGGTGGTTTGCTCTTTACCGCCACCAGCTTCACTTCAACAACAACGCCAACTCTGGGCGTTTGCCAACCAACTACAGTCTGAGAAAGATATTGTAGAAGTTGTCGTGGGAATGAATAATCTCACGGTCTTCACTGATTTTTACGTAGATTTTGAGCCGCTTGTTCAGCGCTTGGAACAACGTTGGGGAGAATTGAAAGTATCCACTTTTCAAGGTCGTCATATCGAAATTCCGGTAATTTATGGCGGCGAATTAGGTCAAGATTTATCTGAAGTGGCCAAATTACATGACACCACACCAGAACGAATTGTTCAAATGCATAGTGAACCGATTTATACGGTATATATGATTGGTTTCCAACCTGGTTTTCCCTATTTAGGTGGTTTACCTGAAAGCCTGCACACGCCACGTCGTGCTGTCCCAAGAACACTTGTTCCTGCCGGTTCTGTTGGTATTGGTGGGGCTCAAACGGGCATTTATCCCTTTTCCTCTCCTGGCGGATGGCAATTAATCGGTCATACTAAGCATGCGCTCTTTGACAAAAATCAAGCACAACCTACTTTATTACAAGCAGGCGATACAGTGAAATTTGTGGTGGAGGGGATTGAATTATGATTCATGTTATTGATGTGCAATCCCGTGCCACAATTCAGGATTTGGGCCGTTTTGGTTTACGTCGATTTGGAATCAGTCATTGTGGGGCAATGGACAAATTAGCATTACGAGCAGGCAATATTCTGCTGGGAAATGCAGAGGGAGCCCCGGCAATCGAAGTCCCTTTAGGTGGTATTACATTGCAATTCCAGCAGGATATGAATTTTTGTGTCACCGGGGCATTTTATGAAATGACCTTAGATGATAAACCGGTTTTTGCCTATTGGCGTTATCAGGCGAGAGCGGGGCAAGTTCTGAAAATGATACGTGCAAAAATTGGTATGTATGGCTATTTATGTGTTCAAGGTGGTTTTATCTTACCCCAAGAATTGAACTCTTGTAGTACAGATCTCCGAGCTCAAATAGGAGGAATAGAAGGACGTGGTTTACAAGTGGGCGATCAACTGCAAACGGTAAATGATCCTATTTTGCGTAGTGAAATTGGGATTGCACCTATTCCACTTAAACATACTATTCATGCGTTACCGTCCTCTGAATATCAGGCATTTAAACGAAAATCCCAATATTATTGGTGGCGAAGTAAATGGACGTTGCAAAGCAACAGTGATCGCATGGGTTATCGTTTTCAAGGGCAAAAATTAGAATTAAAGCAACCGCTGGAAATGCTCTCTCATGCTATTCAATTTGGTAGCGTACAAGTGCCACCAAGTGGTCAACCAATTATTTTAATGGCTGATGCACAAACTACGGGCGGTTATCCCAAAATTGCCAATGTGATCGATGCGGATCTTGGTGCGTTGGCACAGGTACGTTTAGGCTCAACCATTCAATTCGAGGCAGTTAGTTTCGAACAAGCCGCAAAATTGCGTCGTAAAAATGAGATATACCTCGATCAAATTAGGAGAATTGTCGATGAAAAAAATTGATTTAAATGCCGATATTGCTGAAGGTTTTCCTTTTGATGAGTCCTTATTAAAATTGCTTTCTTCTGCCAATATTGCTTGCGGTTTACATGCCGGTGGAGCAAAAGAAATGCAAAGTGCGGTCAGATTTGCGAAAGAAAACCAGGTGCGTATAGGGGCTCATCCAGGCTTCCCTGATCGAGAAAATTTTGGGCGAACTCAGATGGATTTACCTGAACAGGAATTAATTGCGCATTTGCGCTATCAGCTTGGTGCCTTAAAAGCAATTTGTGATGGGGAAGGCACGGAAATTAGTTATGTTAAACCTCACGGTGCTTTATACAATCAAGCTGCTAAAGATGAAAAGTTAGCCCGTTTAGTTGCACAAACTATTTATCAATTTGATCCGAGTTTAAAATTAATGGGATTAGCAGGCAGCTTAATGTTACGCGTAGCTGAGGAAGAAGGTTTACAAACAATTTCTGAAGTTTTTGCGGATCGCCACTATATGCCTGATGGGAGTTTGGTACCTCGTTCGCAACCGAATGCAATGGTGGAGTCTGATGAGGAAGCCATTCAACAAGTGTTACAAATGGTAACAGAAGGTCAAGTCAAAGCCATTGATGGAAGCCTTGTGCCAGTAAAAGCAGAAAGTATCTGTTTACATGGCGATAATCAACATTCTCTACAATTTGCAGCACGCATTGTGGAAGAATTAGAAAAAAATCATATAACAATAACGGCATAAGCCGAATAAACATAACACACAACATCAACTTAACAAGGGAGGTGCTTTATGGCATCAATCAATCACCGCCGAAATGCAGTGCTGGGTGCGGCATTTTTAATGGCGACTTCAGCAATTGGTCCTGGCTTTTTAACTCAAACTGCAACCTTTACAAACACCTTATTAGCCAGTTTTGGCTTTGTGATTTTATTATCGATTTTGTTAGATATTGGTGCTCAGCTTAATATTTGGCGAATTGTGGTGGTATCAGGAAAGCGAGCACAGGATATTTCTAATGCTGTTTTTCCAGGTGCGGGCTATTTTCTTGCGTCACTTATCGTGATGGGAGGGTTGGCTTTTAATATTGGTAATGTAGGGGGGGCAGGCCTAGGGCTTAATTCAATCTTTGGTATCGCCCCAGAAACAGGAGCTGTTATCAGTGGCATCATTGCAATTTTAATTTTTTTACGTAAAGAAGCAGGATTGTTAATGGATCGCTTTGCCCAATTAATGGGTTTTATTATGATTGCACTGACTTTGTATGTTATGTTTAAAACAGAACCGCCAGTGGTAGAAGCAGCATACCGTACCTTTATTCCAGAGCAAGTTGATCCTATCGCAATTGTGACATTAGTTGGAGGAACCGTAGGAGGGTATATTACCTTTGCTGGCGCTCACCGCTTACTAGATGCGGGGATCCAAGGTGAAAAAGCGATGGCTGAAGTGAGTCGTAGCTCTGTATCGGCTATTTTAATCGCCTCTACTATGCGTGTTGTATTATTTCTTGCCGTGCTTGGTGTTGTCGCCAAAGGGATTCCTCTGAATCCTAAAAATCCAGCAGAAACGCCTTTCGAATACGTGGCAGGCCATTTTGGCCAAATCTTATTTGGCGTAGTGATTTGGGCAGCTTCTATCACATCAGTTATTGGTGCCGCTTATACATCGGTATCATTCCTCACGAGCCTTTGTCCGACAATTGAACGAAATAGAAACTGTTGGATTATTGGGTTTATAGTGGTTTCTACAGCAGTTCTTGTCACTGTAGGGAAACCGGCTGCTGTACTGGTTTTTGTGGGAACCCTAAATGGTTTAATTTTACCAATAGCACTAGCCTTGATTTTATTAGCCGCTTATCGAAGCAATATTGTTGGTAGCTATAAACACCCAATTTATTTAGCTTTTGCGGGCTGGTTCGTTGTGATTATCATGGCGATATTAAGTGGAAAAACCATAATTTCTTATGTATCTAGTTTTGTAAGTTAGTTTTTATTTCAAACTAAAGTGCGGTTAGAATTTACTGAGAGTTTTCAGTGTAATATTAAAAAATCAACCGCACTTTTTTTATCCCTAAATCTGTGTAAAATTAAAAGTATTTAATCACAGTAAAGGAATACTGTTATGAAACTTACTCATTTTCCTTTCAAATCAAGTTTACTTGCTTGCAGTATCGCTTTGCTTACTGCTTGCAATTCAATTACTTATCATCCAACTAAAACGATTGAGCAAATAGATCCACAAAAGGGATATCGCTTGGAAAATGCGATGCAGCAGGCATTACAAAAAGAAAATTTGGTGATTATGACTTTTTCAGGTGGTGGCTCTCGCGCGGCATCTTTAGGTTATGGCGTGTTAGAGCAATTCCAAAATGTCTCAGTGCGTCCAACAGAGAAAGGTAGCACCTTATTGCAAAATATTGATATTGTGTATGGGGTGTCTGGCGGCTCAGTATTAGCCGCCTATTTTGCTTTGGAGGGACAGGACATTATCCCTAAATTTAATAATTCTTTTTTGAAAAAGAATTTCCAGAAAAAAGTCATCAATGAAGTATTTTCAGTGAGTAATGTGCCTCGGCTTACTTCTCCACAGTTTGGTCGTAGCGATTTGTTGCAGGAACAGCTCAATCTTGCTTTATATCGTGGGAAAAAATTTGCAGATCTTGAACAACGTAAAGGACCTTTTGCTGTAATTAATGCCACCGACATGGTCGCTGGACAGGAGGTCTCTTTCACTCAAGATTTCTTTGATTGGCTTTGTGTAGATTTAAATGATGTCGAAATTGCAAGAGCTGTGGCAGCATCCAGTGCTGTTCCATTAATTTTTTCACCCATTACACAAAATAATCATGGTGGTGCTTGCCAAGCCGAAAGTAAAAAAGAATTATTGACACAGATGAAAGTAGGGAATCGTTTGTGGCTAAACAATTTTGAAACCATGAAAAAACGTACGGCTTCTTATCAAAATAATGAGGAAAAACCTTATTTACATTTGGTTGACGGTGGTTTAACGGATAATTTGGGCTTGGCAAGCTTGTTGGATATGTCTAATTTACTCACTGTCAAAAAATTGTATGCAGAGCTGAAAAATTACAATTTACGCAATATTGTCGTGGTAAACGTCAATGCGCAAAGTGAGCTATCGAGCCATATTGATAAGTCTGCTGATGTGCCAGGAATCAAAGAAGTGGTGAACACGGTGATAAATGTACCGATTGATAAAACAACGGAATCTACCGTGAAATATTCACAAAAATTTGCTGATCAATGGAATGCTTACGCTAAACATAAAAAAGGTGCAAAAATTAAAGCTTATTTTGTGAATTTAAGTTTGAAAGATTTGCCTGATGGGCAGTTAAAAAATGATGTGCTGAATATCGGAACATCTTTCTATTTACCCCAATCAGATGTGGACAAATTGCGTGAAGCGGCCAAGATTTTATTGGAACAATCGAAAGAATATCATAAGGCACTGAAAGCATTACAATAGCCCAATGATTAAAGTGCGGTTAAAAATTATCAGGAATATTAACCGCACTTTTTCTTTTAAATTTTATATCAATTCCATTCATATAAAATCACAATAAAATTCACATCCATCTAGACGTCTAAATATTTAATGAGGACGTTAATTTTGTTACACTCAGTATATCTTAGAATTAATTAAATATAGGAAAGCAAAATGAGTAAACTTTTTCCAAATGCCACTATTCGTACTTCTGCGCCATATCGTTTTGATATTGTAGGCAGTTTTTTACGCCCAGAGGCTTTAAAACAGGCTCGTCATCAATGTAGTTGTGGCGATATTTCTTGTACGGATCTAACGCAAGTTGAAGATGCAGAAATTGCAAAATTGGTAGAGCATCAAAAAAATGTTGGATTGCATGCCGTGACTGATGGTGAATTTCGTCGTACTTTTTGGCATTTAGATTTCTTAGCCGCATTAGATGGTGTGAAAGAAGTGGATGCTGAAAAATTCTCAGTGCAATTTAAACACGATAATGTACGCCCGAAAACATTAAAAATTGTGGATAAGATTGGTTTTTCAGAGAGCCATCCTTTCGTTGAACATTACCGCTCATTACAAAAAATAGCAGGGGAGACTGAAGTTAAATTAACGATTCCTTCTCCGTCAATGCTGCATTTAATTTGTACAGTACGTGCTACAGATTATCAGCCGATTGAACGTTATAAAGATAACAATCAGTTGTTGTTAGATGATATTGCCGATGCTTATATTGACGCAATGAATATCTTCTATAAATTAGGCTGTCGTAACTTACAGTTGGATGATACAAGTTGGGGCGAATTCTGTGCGGAAGATAAGCGTAAAAGCTATACAGATCGTGGTTTAGATTTAGATCAAATTGCCAAAGATTATGTATATATGTTAAATAAAATCGTGGCAGCGAAACCAGCTGATTTAGCGATTACAATGCATATTTGTCGTGGTAATTTCCGTTCAACTTGGTTCTCAGCAGGTGGTTATGAGCCTATTGCTGAAACCTTATTTGGTCATTGTAATGTAGATGGTTTCTTCTTAGAGTACGACAGTGATCGAGCAGGTGATTTCAAACCGTTACGCTTTATTAAAAATCAACAAGTAGTGTTAGGATTAATCACCTCTAAATCGGGCGAGTTAGAAAACCGTGATGAAATTATTGCTCGTATTAAAGAAGCGGCACAATATGTTGATATCAATCAACTTTGCTTAAGCCCACAATGTGGTTTCGCTTCAACGGAAGAGGGTAATATCCTGACTGAAGAACAACAATGGAAGAAACTCGAATTTATCCGTAGTATCGTGGAAGAAGTTTGGGGTAAATAATTTCAAATTGGAATGTAAAAGAGATAATCGTTAAGATGGTTATCTCTTTTTTTCATGAAAGTGCGGGTAAAAATGACCTCACTTTTACACAATAAAAAAGGAAGTCGATAGACTTCCTTTTATGTTATTTCAATTTAATTATTTTTGGCGCATTGCAGGGAATAGGATTACATCACGGATAGATGGTGCGTTAGCATAAAGCATTGCTAAACGGTCGATACCTAAACCTTCACCTGCTGTTGGTGGTAAACCGTGTTCAAGTGCAACTACAAAGTCATCATCTTTAAACATCGCTTCATCATCACCCGCTTCTTTCGCTGCAACTTGCGCATCAAAACGTTCATTTTGGTCTTCGGCATCGTTTAATTCTGAGAAGCCGTTACCAATTTCACGACCACCGATGAACAATTCAAAGCGGTCAGTTACTTCTGGATTTTCATCGTTACGACGAGCAAGTGGTGAAATCTCTGCTGGATGTGCCATTAAGAAGGTTGGTTGAATTAAGTGATGTTCAGCCACTTCTTCAAAGATCGCATTTACGATAGAGCCGAGACCCCAAGATTTTTGTACTTCGATACCTAAGCGTTCAGCAGTTGCTTTTGCACGATCGAAGTCATAAAGATCTTCTTTTACGATACCTTTATCAGCACCATATTTAATGGTTGCATCATGTAATGTAATACGCTCAAATGGTTTGCCGAAGTCAAATTCTAAATCACCGTATTTCACAATGGTTGTACCAAGAATATCCATCGCGAGTTTGCGTAATAATTCTTCGGTGTTATCCATTAAATCATGATAATCCGCATAAGCTTGGTAGTATTCAAGCATGGTGAATTCTGGGTTATGACGAACAGAAACCCCTTCATTACGGAAGTTACGGTTTAATTCGAAGACACGTTCAAAACCACCAACTACTAAACGTTTTAAGTAAAGCTCTGGTGCGATACGAAGATACATATCAACATCCAATGCATTGTGGTGAGTGATAAATGGACGAGCAGATGCACCGCCTGGAATCACTTGTAGCATAGGGGTTTCCACTTCCATGAAACCTTTAGAAATAAAGAATTCGCGAATACCCGCAATCACTTTTGAACGAATAATAAATGTGCGGCGAGATTCTTCATTAGAAATTAAATCTAAGTAACGTTGGCGGTAACGCGCTTCCATGTCTGTTAAACCATGGAATTTGTTTGGTAATGGACGAAGCGCTTTGGTTAAAAGTTGAACTTCCGTCGTTTTGATGGTTAATTCATTGGTTTTGGTTTTGAAAAGTGTCCCTTTCACCCCAATGATATCACCTAAATCCCAATTACCTACATCTTCGGCATAAACGCCTTCAGGAAGGTTATCACGAGCAACATATAATTGGATTTTGCCACTCATATCTTGCAAGGTAATAAAGGTGGCTTTACCCATTGCACGACGAGTCATAATACGACCAGCAACGGCTACTTCAATCGCTTTATCTTTTAATACTTCGCCATCTTCGGCTTCATACTTATCATGTAAATCTTGAGCAAGGGCGTCACGACGGAATTGATTCGGGAACGCATTACCTTTTGCACGTAATGCGGCTAATTTTTCACGGCGAACGAGCATTTCGCCATTGAGATCTAATTCTTTCACTTCTTGTTCTGACATATCCTTACCTCGCTAGTTTGTAATTAGAATGTGATTTATTGAAAATAAAAAGGTTTCTTCTATTCTACCCATAGCATTGTTTTTTGTTAAGCCTTTTTTAATGAAGTCATCTGTTTTATAGGGAAAGAGTTGGTGATAAATGCAGGAAAGCAAAATTGTGCTATTTTTTTAATCAACGCGTTTATCATCATGTCTTGATATTCATACAAACAAAAAGAGCGGTCAATTTTTCAAAGGTTTTAAACGTTGAAAATACTGACCGCTCTTTGCGTAGAATGATTAATTAAAGATCGAAATCACCGAAATCATTGGTATCGACTTTAGAGTCAATTTGACCAACAAGGTAAGAACTCACTTCGACTTCTTGTGGTGCTACTTGTACGTTGTCAGAAACAAGCCATGCGTTAATCCATGGAATTGGGTTAGAACGCGCACCAAATGGTAATGGAAGGCCAACGGCTTGCATACGGATATTGGTAATGTATTCCACGTATTGTACCAAAATGTCTCTGTTCAAACCAATCATTGAACCGTCTTTAAACAAGTAATCTGCCCATTCTTTTTCTTGTTCCGCCGCGGCTAAGAAGAGATCATAGGCTTCTTGTTTACATTCTTCCGCAATTTCTGCCATTTCAGGATCGTCTTGACCTGCAGCCATAATGTTTAAAATGTGCTGTGTACCGGTTAAGTGTAAGGCTTCATCACGAGCGATAAATTTAATAATTTTCGCATTACCTTCCATTAATTGACGTTCTGCAAAGGCAAAGGAACAAGCGAAAGATACATAGAAACGAATCGCCTCAAGTGCGTTCACACTCATCAAGCAAAGGTAAAGTTGTTTTTTCAAATTACGTAATGTCACAACACATTCTTTACCATCTACCGTGTAAGTACCTTCACCATATAGGCTGTAAAGTTGGCTATCACGGATTAAATCATCGTAATAAGAAGAAATATCACGTGCACGTTTGATGATTTCTTCGTTGGTCACGATATCATCAAACACGATAGATGGATCGTTCACAATGTTACGAATAATATGTGTGTAAGAACGAGAGTGGATGGTTTCAGAGAAGGTCCAAGTCTCGATCCAAGTTTCTAATTCTGGAATAGATACCAACGGTAATAATGCAACGTTCGGGCTACGGCCTTGAATAGAATCTAATAAGGTTTGATATTTTAAGTTACTGATGAAAATGTGTTTTTCATGCTCAGGTAACGCAGCATAGTCGATACGGTCTTGTGAAACATCCACTTCTTCTGGACGCCAGAAGAAAGAAAGTTGTTTTTCAATGAGCTTTTCAAACGTCTCATATTTTTGTTGATCGTAACGCGCAACGTTAACGTTTTGACCAAAGAACATTGGTTCCTTTAACTGGTCGTTTTTGTTTTGTGAGAAAGTGGTGTATGCCATTTTTATCTCCTTTGTGTGCAACGATGTTGCCTTTATCCTTTATATAGAGGCGTATCAAATACGCCCTTTGCGATATTAATTTTTAAAGTGACACTCAAAAAAGTGACAACTATTTGTTTTATAGATAGGAAAACCTTTTTCATCTGACCCACATTGTTCTGTCCATTGACAAAAAAAACGACCATCTTTTTCTTTATGAAGAATTTTGGCTGTATATCCATTGGATAGCTGGATTATATCTCCTACTTTCTTAACTTTAGTCATAATGATTGCCTCAATAAATTAAATCTTACACGCCCCACCGGCACAGCCATCATCTAAATCTTCTTGGCTGTCTTCAGCACCATCACGGGTGTTTTGATAGTAGAGGGTTTTTAAACCATATTTGTAAGCGGTTAAAAGATCTTTTAACAACACTTTCATTGGCACTTTACCGTCTTCAAAACGTTTTGGATCGTAGTTGGTATTTGCAGAGATCGCTTGATCCACGAATTTTTGCATAATGCCGACTAAGTGTAAGTAACCATCATTGCTTGGAATATCCCAAAGTAATTCGTAGTTGTCGCTTAAGTTCTCATAATCTGGTACGACTTGTTTTAAGATACCATCTTTTGACGCTTTAATACTTACATGACCACGTGGTGGTTCGATACCATTTGTTGCGTTAGAAATCTGTGAAGAGGTTTCTGACGGCATTAATGCAGTTAAGGTTGAGTTACGTAAACCGAATTCTTTGATTTCTTGACGTAATGTTTCCCAATCATAATGTAATGGTTCTTGCGTTAAGTTATCGATATCTTTCTTATAGGTATCGATTGGTAAAATACCTTTCGCATAATTGGTTTCATTGAAGTATTCGCATGCACCTAATTCTTTCGCCAAGTTCATGGAGGCTTTCAGTAGATAGTATTGAATCGCTTCAAATGTACGGTGAGTTAAATCGTTCGCTGAACCATCAGAATAACGCACACCATTTTTCGCTAAATAATACGCATAGTTAATCACACCGATACCAAGTGAACGACGTCCTAATGAAGAGCGTTTCGCCGCAGGAACAGGGTAGCCTTGGTAATCAAGTAATGCATCTAATGCACGTACTGCAAGATCTGCCAAGTTATCTAACTCATCTAAATTATCTAATTTACCTAAGTTAAATGCAGAAAGCGTACAAAGGGCAATTTCACCATTTTCATCATGGAAATGTTGTAATGGTTTAGTTGGTAATGCAATTTCTAAACATAAGTTAGATTGACGCACCGGTGCAACAAGCGGATCAAACGGTGAGTGAGTATTACAGTGATCCACGTTTTGGATATAAATACGACCAGTTGATGCACGTTCTTGCATTAATAAAGAGAATAATTCAACGGCTTTTACAGAACGTTTGCGGATATTTGGATCCTGTTCGTATTTCACGTAAAGTTCTTCAAATTTATCTTGATCAGCAAAGAAAGCTTCATAAAGTCCAGGTACGTCTGAAGGGCTGAATAAAGTAATGTCTTCGCCTTTAATTAAGCGTTGATACATTAATTTGTTTAATTGTACGCCATAATCCATATGACGAACACGGTTATCTTCCACACCACGGTTATTTTTCAATACTAATAGGCTTTCAACTTCTAAGTGCCAAATCGGGTAGTAAACTGTAGCCGCACCACCACGTACGCCACCTTGTGAACAAGATTTTACGGCACTTTGGAAGTGTTTATAGAATGGAATACAGCCAGTATGGAATGCTTCACCGCCACGAATCGGGCTACCTAATGCACGGATGGCACCCGCATTTACCCCGATACCTGCACGTTGTGAAACGTATTTCACGATTGCTGCAGAGGTAGCGTTGATAGAGTCTAAGCTGTCACCACATTCAATCAATACACAAGAGCTGAATTGACGCGTAGGCGTACGAACCCCCGCCATGATAGGTGTAGGTAAAGAAATTTTGAAGGTTGATGTCGCATCATAGAAACGACGAATGTAATCCAAACGGGTTTCTTGCGGATATTTTGAGAATAAGCTTGCCGCAACTAATAAATAAAGGAATTGCGCAGATTCATAGATTTCACCGGTTACACGGTTTTGAACTAAGTATTTCCCTTCTAATTGTTTTACTGCGGCATAAGAAAAGGTCATATCACGCCAGTGATCAATAAACCCATCCATTTCATCCCATTCTTCACGAGTATAGTCGGCTAAAAGTGCAGGATCATATTTGCCCATACGCACTAATTTTTTCACATGATCGTATAAACGAGGTGGATCAAAATGGCCATACGCTTTTTTGCGCAAATGGAAAACCGCAAGACGTGCAGCAAGATATTGATAATCAGGGGTATCTTTGCTGATTAGATCTGCTGCTGCTTTAATAATGGTCTCATGAATATCAGAGGTACGAATGCCTTCATAAAATTGAATATGAGAACGCAATTCAACTTGAGAAACAGAAACGTTTTCCAAGCCTTCAGCCGCCCAAGTAATCACTCGGTGAATTTTGTCTAAATTGATTTGTTCAAGCGTACCATCGCGCTTTGTAACCATTAATCCTTTGTTCATGGGAGATAAAACCTGCTAGAGAGATGACTTTTAAAAAAACACAATATATAGTGTTATAAAAAATAACGATACACAAGATAGAGTGTTTTAAAATTGAATTCAAGCGGTAAATTTTTTACTTACATTATTGACAAAAGATAAGTCATTTAAAATAAATGACTTATCTTTCAAGTGATGTTTTTTTAGGCAGGATCTTTTTTGTAAATCTTTTGTAAAGAAAAAAGTGCGGTTAAAAACGAGATGATTTTTGACCGCACTTTAAGAGTTAAAAAATTAATTAATTCAAATATTTAAATACTTTGACAACTTTTTGAACACCAGTAACTTTACTTGCAATTTCTGCAGCTGAGTCACCTTGTGATTGTGTGACGTTTCCGAGTAAGAATACTTCACCATTTTCGGTGATCACTTTCACATCTGTTGCTTTTACATTATCGCCTACAAAGAGTTTAGATTTAATTTGTGTCGTAATCCAACTATCTTTTGTAATTTGCCCAAAAGTAATTTTTGGCCCAATACGTAATTCATTGTATACGTCGTTTACACCTTCTACACCTTTTGCAAGACTAGTTGCGGTTTCTTTTACACTTCCATTAGGAACTTGACCAATTAACAGTACGCGACCACTGTAAGAAACGGCATTTACACGACCTTCAGACTTAATTTGTGCATCTTTATCTAATGCATTTTCAACTTTTATTTCTAGAGTTTCATCATCTACTTGCGTACCCATCGTGCGAGGATCTGTTGCAACTTTTGCGCCCGCAGCAGCGCCACCAACAACCGCAGCAGCACAGCCTTGTAATATAATTGATGTGCCAAGTATGAAGGCTAATTTTTTAAATTGGGTTAGTTTCATATTAATAATCTCCTTATTTATTAAAATGAGTTGGGTCAACTAATTTGTCAATTAGTCTAAGAAACACTCTAGTTAGAAAATCTTTTAATGTCAAGCTGTTGGGAAAAGTGTGCTATCAACAAGCTCACAAAGTGCATTAATCACGAATAAATGATTTTCTAAAATTCGTGTTTCTTTAGTGGCAGGAATGGAGATTTCTAAATCTGTTTCAGCCAATACACCTTGAATAGCATCGTTATTTGAACCCGTTAAAGCAATCACCTGAATTTCTTTATTGACTGCATTAGAAATCGTATTTAGCACCGCTTTTTCTGTCCCTAAAGGGGAAAAAGCGAGCAATAAATCGCCAGGTTTAGCGATAGCGTTAAATTGATGTTGATAAAGTTGATCGGTTGGTTGATCAAAAACCAGTGAAGAACCAACCGCACTTTCAAGGCTAAGTAGTACAGAAGGCAAGCTAGGGCGTTCAAAATCATAGCGATTAAGCAGATTTGATACTAAAAATTGTGCATTAGCGTAAGAGCGAGAGACCCCACAAGCAATGACCTTATTACTACTCAGTAAACATTGCATCACCATTTGTGCGGCAGTAGCAATATTTTCCGACAGCATGCTAGACGCAGCAATTTGAATTTGAATACTTTCGCTATAAATATCTTTTACTTTTTGTAACATTATAAAAAGCCATTAATCGAGAAAATTAGGAATCCATTGAATATCTTGTGGCGTTTTGCCAAAGGCGATTAAATCAAAACGACAATCGGCGTCTTCTAAACTCATGTTTTGTTTCATCAGCCATAAATTTGCCGCATCCAACCATTTTTGTTGTTTTTGCCAATCTACGCTTTCAACAGCGGATCCAAATGTTGAGCTAGATCGTTGACGTACCTCAACAAAAACGATCGTTTGACCGTCTTGCATAATAAGATCCAATTCACCGCATTTGAAATATTGATTCGCAGCGATGAATTTGAGGCCTTTGGTTTCTAAGAAAAGGCGGGCTTGATGTTCAAAGCTCGCCCCTTGTTGACGTTTTAAAGAAAACATTAGTTTGCTACTGGTACAATTGCACCATCTTGATATTGATACCAAGTCATATCTCGTTCAACATTACAATTTGTACCCGCACTTAAAATACCAGTTAAACCACTTAAGCGATATCCTGGTACTTGGCGTAATTCATTAAATTGATTGATGAGTAACCAAGCATCCGCCCCCATTGCATATAAACGCATTAATTGATATTCACCGCCAGTTGTTTTAGCGAGTTTTTGATATTGTGATGAATTGGTTTCTTTAAAAAATGGAATATCACTAAATTGAACACCATTCATTTAATTTTGATATTCCATAGTTCACTAAAAATCCACCAACCACTAGCCATAAATAAATCAGTATCCCTAAAATCAGAGGTTTTAATCCAGCTTTCTTGATTGCGCTTGCTTGCGTAGTTAAGCCAAGGGCAGCCATCGCTGAAATTAATAAGAAAGAATCGATTTCAACTAATAATTTCACGAGTTCTTTTGGTAATAAATCAAAAGAATTAAAAATCGCAACGCCAATAAAAAGTACAGCAAACCAAGGAATTGTAATTTTGTGTGACGTATTTTCTGATACTCCATTACTTCGTGTTAATAACCAAGAAAGCATTAATAAAAATGGTGCAAGCATCATCACTCGGATCATTTTGGAAATGACAGCAGTATTCGCCACGATAGGATCAATATTTTCCCCAATCGCATAAACTTGAGCCACTTCGTGTACACTAGAACCAACATAAATACCAAATTGATGGGCGTTAATTAAATGTTGTGACCACGTGTAGAACAAGGGGTAAGTAAAAATAGCAAGAGTCCCGAAAATGACCACTACGGCAATTGCCACTGAAACTTTATGGGATTCTGCTTTGGTAACAGGCTCTGCCGCCATCACTGCTGCTGCACCGCAAATGCTGCAACCTGCCCCAGTGAGATAAACCAATTGTTTATCCATTTTTAGATAACGAATGCCTAAAAGTGCGGTAAAAAAGAAGGTTGAAATTAGCATGATTGCATCAGTGACGACAGCATTTAATCCGACATCAGCAATATCGCCAAAAGTGAGGCGAAAACCATACAGCACAATGCCAGTGCGAAGAAGCGTGCCTTTCGCAAATAACACGCCTTTTTCCACTTGTGTTGAAAATTGCGGATAAATGGTATTGCCGATTGCCATTCCCAGCAAAATGGCAATAATTAAAGCACTGATATGATAATGATGGGAAAAATCAGTGTTTCCTAAATAGTTAGCAAGTATAGCGATAATCGCGATAAATATAAGTCCGAAATAAAAGGGACGTGTGTTCATTTTTTCTATCCTTAGTGAGTGTTTTTGTCTTTTTACCCAAGCAGTTTCATCTAAAATTTTGCCAAAATAACTTTCCACTAAACGACCAGTTACATCTGTTTGAGGATCGGTAAATAGCGTTTTAGGCGTACCGCTCTTTATCATTTTCCCTTTATCCATCACGATGACTGTGTCTGCAATATGTTTAATCACGCCGAGGTCTTGGCCTACATAAATGTAAGAGATGTCTAAACTTTGCTGCAGATCAAGGGTTAAATTTAGTAATTGAATGCGCACCGAGGCATCTAAATTACCAAGTGCATCATCTATAATAATTATTTCAGGTTCTAAAATCAGCGCGCGTGCCAAAGCGACACGCTGTTTTTGGCTGATAGAAAGATTTTTGAGATTAAATTATTACTAGTTTGAAATTGATTTATTTTGCTGTCAAGCACTTGGGAACAAGGTATGGTCAACTAATTCACAAAGGGCATTGATAACAAAAAGATGGTTTTCTAGGACTCGACTTTCTTTGGTTGCCGGAATCGATATTTCTAAATCACTATCAGCTAAAATTCCTTGAATGGCGTCGTTATTAGAGCCAGTGAGTGCAATGACATTAACTTCTTTATTTACTGCATGAGAAATAGTGTTTAGCACAATTTTCTCTGTTCCCAAAGGTGCAAAAGCGATAAGTAAGTCACCTGGTTTGGCAACAGCATTAAATTGGTGACAATACAATTCTTCAGGCGAGTGTTCAAAAACAAGAGAAGAACCCACCGCACTTTCTAAACTCAAGAGCACAGAGGGAAAACTCGGTCTTGCTAAATCATATCGATTAAGCAAGTTAGATACGAGAAACTGCGCATTGGAATAAGATCGAGAGACGCCACAAGCGATCACTTTATTGCCGCCTAGCAAACATTGCATCACCATTTGGGTAGCGTTAGCAATATTTTCCGACAGCATGCTAGACGCAGCAATTTGAATTTGAATACTTTCGCTATAAATATCTTTTACTTTTTGTAACATTATAAAAAGCCATTAATCGAGAAAATTAGGAATCCATTGAATATCTTGTGGCGTTTTGCCAAAGGCGATTAAATCAAAACGACAATCGGCGTCTTCTAAACTCATGTTTTGTTTCATCAGCCATAAATTTGCCGCATCCAACCATTTTTGTTGTTTTTGCCAATCTACGCTTTCAACAGCGGATCCAAATGTTGAGCTAGATCGTTGACGCACTTCAACAAAAACGATCGTTTGACCGTCTTGCATAATAAGATCCAATTCACCGCATTTGAAATATTGATTCGCCGCGATGAATTTGAGGCCTTTGGCTTCTAAGAAAAGGCGGGCTTGATGTTCAAAGCCCGCCCCTTGTTGACGTTTTAATGAAAACATGGATTAGTTTGCAACCGGCACCACGTTACTATCTTGTACTTGGTACCAAGTCATATCGCGATCCACATTACAGTTTGGACCTGCGCTAAGCTGACCAGTTAAACCGCTTAATGTATAGCCTGGTACTTGGCGTAATTCATTAAAGTGGTTGATGAGCAACCAAGCATCGGCACCCATTGCATATAAACGCATTAATTGGAATTCGCCACCAGTTGAACTTGCCACTTTTTGATATTGTGAAGAATCTGTTTCTTTAAAGAATGGAATATCACTAAATTGAACGCCATTCATTTTTGCATAGTATTCCGCAGTATTGCTTGCCGCATTTGAACGAGAACTTGCATAAATACGAACATTCGGATTGCTTGTATCTAAGTAACCTTTAATTTCCGCTAATTCATCTGGCGATGATACAACATAAAGTCCAGCTGTATCTTGTGAAGCACCTTGGAAGAAGTAGGTAATATCAGCTGGTAAGTTATAGTAGCGAATATTCGCATCTGTACCCGCTAAACTTTGCCAACGTACGTTGAACGCATTCCCCACACGTTGTCCTAAATCATTTTGTGGCATGGCAACGATTGGGTTACGAATACCATCTTTCCACATTTTGTTTGCTGCAGATTCCGCTTCATCTTCAGGTGATAAACCGTAATAGCACACTTGGTTAATCGCTCGTGCATTTGGTGTTGCATTTAAAGCTAACACGTCCATACCTTGCACTTCAGCAGGGTTTGAAATAATGGCATCTACGTTTTGTTTGAGCAATGGTCCTACTAACGCTTTAATACCTGAAGCTTTTGCTTGAGCGATGATCTCGTTAATTGGTGTCGTAGAGGAGTCAAATACTTGTACTGGAATAGTTGAATCGCCTTTTGCTTCATTAAAACCCGATTGAATGGTTGAGCCTAAAATTTGACCATCACCACTTAAAGGTAACACTAAACCAATTTGTGCCACATTAGTTTGTTGGAAATTCAACATACTTTGTAATTCTTTCGGGAATAAGATTGCAGCGGCATGATTTGGATAAGCCGATTTCCAGCTTTGTAACGCTTGGCTTAATTGCACAGGCTGACGAATGTTATCGTTATATGCTTTGATTAAAGCGAGCCAGCCACCTAATGCAACACTGCCTTCATCTGATGTATTATTAATGACACCTGTATTGGCTGAACGCAATAAAGCCCAAGTTTTATCTACATTATCTTGACGGCGTTGTACATCCGTTAAGTTTTCATCCATTTTGATGCGTGCTTTCACTGCTTCAATCACGTCTTTACGATTTTCTGCAGTTTGAGCAAAAGTTTCGTAATAACGAGATTTTTGTGATGGACTTAATTTCGTGAGATCAAGCGCACGTAATTTACTTTCAGCCATTTCATTAGCGCCTTTCGCCGCAGCGATACGTGCTTCAACTAAAGTACGGTCTAATTGTTGCGCTTCGTTTAAGTCAACCAATTCATTTAATAACTCTTCGGCTTGTGGCACTTTATTTTCAGTAATTAATACACGTGCTGCTAAGAGTTTGTAAGTTTGTTGATCTTCTTTATCTTGTGCTTGTCCTAATTTATTCATATAAAATTCAGAACTTGCATTGGCATCACGTTGTAATGTTTGAGTAAAGCTGCTACCAAATAAGTTAGAACAACCCGCTAATGCAATAGACAATAAAATCGGCATTAAACGTTTTTTAAAACGACCGCCTTGTAATAGAATAGACATATTCGCTCCATAATGAATAAATCAATGATGGTCGATCTTACTTATCTCACAATGTAAAAGCAAACAAAAATGAATGATTTAACCGGAATTTTATATATTGTCGCCACGCCAATCGGGAATTTACAAGATATTACACAACGTGCTTTAGAGACCTTTTCACAAGTGGATTTAATTGCTGCAGAAGACACACGCCACAGTGGTTTATTGCTCAGTCATTATGGTATCAAAAAGCCTTTTTTCGCCTTGCATGATCACAATGAACAAGAAAAAGCACATGTGTTGGTAGAAAAGCTAAAACAAGGCACTAATATTGCATTAATTTCTGATGCGGGAACACCCTTAATTAGCGATCCGGGTTTTCATTTAGTGCGTCAATGTCGTGAGGCAGGCATTAAAGTGGTACCGTTACCCGGCGCTTGTGCAGCGATTACTGCATTATGTGCATCGGGCATTGCGTCAGACCGTTTTTGCTTTGAAGGTTTTTTACCTGCGAAAACTAAGGCGCGTAAAGATAAGTTAGAAAACGTCTCAGAAGAAGACCGCACTTTAATCTTCTATGAATCAACCCACCGCATTTTAGATACCCTTGCCGATATGCAAGATGTATTAGGTGGTGAACGCTATGTTGTACTTGCCCGCGAAATTACGAAAACGTGGGAAACTATTGCAGGAGATAAATTAAATGATCTTCGTCAATGGTTAAGTGAAGATCCGAATCGCACGAAAGGTGAGATGGTGTTAATCGTGGAAGGCAAACCCAAATCAGAAGATAGCGAAGAATTTTCTCCGCAAGCGGTTAAAGCCCTCACTCTAATTGCTAAAGAATTACCTTTAAAAAAAGCCGCAGCGATTGTGGCAGAACTTTATGGTTATAAGAAAAATGCCTTATACCAATTTGGATTGGATAATTTAGATTAGTCAAAAAACTACTCCCTCTTTAGCAAAGGGGGGCTAGGGGAGATTTGGCAGAATTAATTTTTATAAATTTCGGAGAACAAATGTTAAAACAGGTTTCAGATACCTTACTTGCACCAAGCAATTTATCTCATCAATCATTGCTTAATATTTTTGATGTGATGTCGCATCGTCATATTGATTATGCGGATCTTTATTTTCAATTAAGCCAAGATGAAAGCTGGGTATTAGAAGACAGTATTATTAAAGAAGGTGGCTTTCATATTGATCGTGGCGTTGGTGTACGCGCAGTTTCTGGAGATAAAACAGGCTTTGCGTATTCCGATCAAATTAACTTAGCGTCATTACAACAATGTGCAGAGGCTGTAAAAGGTATTGCACAAATTAAAGAAGGCAATTTAATTTCGCCTCAAGCATTTAATGCGGTGAATGCAGTTCAGCGTTATGCGGCGATTAACCCGTTAGAAAGTTTAAGTAAAGAGAAAAAGATCGAGTTATTACACTTAGTGGATCGTACAGCGCGATCTGAAGATCCTCGTGTTACACATGTTTCTGCAGCATTAAGTTCGATTTATGAAGAAGTGCTAGTAGTCGCAACAGATGGCACACTTGCCGCAGATATTCGTCCACTTGTGCGTTTATCCATTTCTGTTCTTGTTGAAGAGGGTGGCAAACGTGAGCGCGGTAGTTGCGGTTCAGGTGGACGCTTTGGCTTAGATTGGTTCTTTGAAGTGGTAAATAGGGACATTCGTGCCGTTAATTTTGCCAAAGAAGCGGTTCGCCAAGCCCTTGTGAATTTAAGTGCGGTTGCTGCGCCAGCAGGATTAATGCCTGTGGTATTAGGGGCAGGTTGGCCTGGCGTATTGCTTCATGAAGCAGTGGGGCATGGTTTGGAAGGGGATTTCAATCGCAAAGAAAGTTCCTTATTTACGGGTAAAATTGGTGAGTTAGTGACGTCGCCATTATGTACAATTGTGGATGACGGTACATTACAAAATCGCCGAGGTTCTTTAACCATTGATGATGAAGGTGTGCCTAGTCAATGTAACGTTTTAATCAAAGACGGGATTTTGCAAGGCTATATGCAAGATAAACTCAACGCTCGATTAATGGGTGTGAAACCAACAGGTAATGGTCGCCGTGAGTCTTATGCGCATTTGCCAATGCCACGAATGACGAATACCTATATGTTGGCAGGTCAAAGCAAATTTGAAGATTTAGTAGCCTCTGTGGATCGCGGTATTTATGCACCGCACTTCGGTGGTGGGCAAGTGGATATCACCTCAGGTAAATTTGTGTTCTCGACTTCTGAAGCTTATCTCATTGAAAAAGGTAAAATCACTAAACCCGTTAAAGGCGCGACATTAATTGGCAGCGGTATTGATGTGATGCAAAAAGTTTCGATGGTTGCAGATGAAACTGATTTGGATCTTGGTATCGGTGTATGCGGCAAAGATGGCCAAAGTGTGCCAGTCGGTGTTGGTCAGCCAGCCTTGAAAATAGATGAAATCACCGTTGGTGGAACCAATTAAACATAAGCCCGATAATCATATCGGGCTTTTTATTTCCTTCGTATATAAGTGCGGTCCGTTTTTCATCTATTTTTGATTAGTCAGTTTCTGATGAATAATCATTGCGTTAGGCTAAAAGTTAAACACACCACGCGTTTATCTCGATTCTTTTATGATCCCTATCACAATATCTTGTAAAACCAGTTAAAAAAATTCCCCAAATAACCGTAATAAGTGATACATTTATCGTCGCATGACTTTTTGTCATTTAAGAGACAGGGACAGGCGTGAGTTTGTCTGAAATTTCATCAACCAGAGGGAAACATTTATGTTAATTGGTGTACCTAGAGAACTGCTTGATAGCGAAAATCGTGTGGCGGCGACGCCAAAAACGGTTCAGCAGATCTTAAAACTGGGCTTTGACGTCATCGTAGAACACGATGCAGGATTCAAAGCAAGTTTTGAAGACCAAGCATTTATCGACGCCGGCGCAAAAATTGGCTCAAGTTCAGAAGTGTGGCATTCGGATGTGATTTTTAAAGTGAATCCACCAACGGATGCAGAAATTGATCAAATGAAGGAAGGTGCAACACTTGTGAGCTTCATTTGGCGGGCACAAAATCCGGATTTAATGAAAAAACTCACGTCGAAAAAAATTAATGTATTAGCAATGGATTCTGTGCCACGTATTTCCCGTGCGCAAGCGCTTGATGCATTAAGCTCTATGGCGAATATTTCTGGTTATCGTGCGGTGATTGAAGCGGCTCATGAATTTGGTAGTTTCTTCACCGGACAAATTACTGCAGCAGGTAAAGTACCACCGGCAAAAGTGTTAGTCATTGGTGCGGGTGTTGCAGGTCTAGCGGCGATTGGTGCAGCGAATAGCCTTGGTGCGATTGTACGTGCTTTTGACTCTCGTCCTGAAGTAAAAGAACAAGTACAAAGTATGGGCGCGTCTTTCTTAGAAATTGATTTCAAAGAAGAAGGCGGTAGTGGCGATGGTTACGCGAAAGTAATGTCAGAAGAATTTAACCGTCGTGCGATGGAGCTTTATGCGGAACAAGCTAAAGAAGTGGATATCATTATTACCACTGCAGCGATTCCGGGTAAACCTGCACCTCGCTTAATCACAAAAGAAATGGTTGATTCCATGAAACCAGGTTCTGTGGTGGTGGACTTAGCGGCTGCAACAGGCGGTAACTGTGCTTACACTGAAGCAGGAAAAGTCGTCACCACTGAAAACCAAGTAAAAATCATTGGTTACACCGATTTCCCAAGTCGTTTACCAACACAATCTTCCCAACTTTACGGTACAAACTTAGTTAATTTATTAAAACTACTTTGTAAAGAAAAAGACGGCAAGATCAATATCGATTTTGAAGATGTGGTATTACGCGGTGTGACTGTGGTACGTGATGGAGAAGAAATTCCACCAGCACAAATCCAAGTGTCAGCACAACCAAAACAAGAAGCGAAAGCGGCACAAAGTGCGGTTAAAAAAGAGGAAGAAAAACCAGCTGATCCTCGCATCAAATACGGTGTGATGGCGGGGGTAGGGGTGTTATTCCTCTGGCTTGCATCTGTGGCGCCTGCGGCATTCCTTTCTCACTTCACCGTATTCGTATTGGCTTGTGTAGTCGGTTACTACGTGGTTTGGAACGTCAGCCACGCGTTACACACTCCACTTATGGCGGTAACCAATGCAATTTCAGGTATCATCATTGTGGGTGCATTACTGCAAATTAGACAGCCAACAGGCAACTTCTTTATTGATGCATTAGCCTTTGTGGCAATTTTAGTGGCAAGCATCAACATCTTTGGTGGTTTCCGTGTAACCCAACGTATGTTGGCGATGTTTAGAAAAGGTTAAGGAGAAGACGATGTCTGAAGGTTTAGTACAAGCAGCCTATATTATCGCTGCATTACTTTTCATTATGAGCTTAGCCGGTCTTTCTAAACATGAAACGGCAAAAGCTGGTTGTTGGTATGGTATTGTCGGTATGACAATTGCCCTTATTGCAACCATTTTCGGCCCGCAATCTGAAGGTACATTATGGATCATTATTGCGATGATCGTCGGTGGCGTGATTGGTGTTCAACGTGCATTAAAAGTTGAAATGACTGAAATGCCTGAACTTGTTGCGATCCTTCACAGCTTTGTAGGTTTAGCAGCAGTGCTCGTAGGCTTTAACAGTTACGGTTTAACAAACGAAACTGATCCTGTGTTAATGAATATCCATAACGTTGAAGTATTCTTAGGGATCTTCATCGGTGCGGTAACATTCACGGGTTCTATCGTGGCATTTGGCAAATTAAGCGGCAAAATCAATTCAAAAGCGTTAATGTTGCCACATCGCCATAAATTAAATTTAGCGGCGTTAGTAGTTTCTGCTTTATTGATGGTCGCTTTCTTAAACAACCCAGATAATATCTTCCCAGTGTTACTCATGACCGCGATTGCACTTGCATTCGGCTGGCACTTAGTGGCATCTATCGGTGGTGCGGATATGCCGGTTGTGGTTTCAATGCTTAACTCTTATTCTGGTTGGGCAGCGGCTGCAGCAGGTTTCATGCTAAGCAATGACTTGCTTATCGTCACTGGTGCATTAGTGGGTTCTTCTGGTGCGATTCTTTCTTACATTATGTGTAAAGCGATGAACCGCTCATTTATCAGCGTTATTGCGGGTGGTTTTGGTAATGATGTTCAAGTGTCTTCTGATGAAGAACAAGGTGAACACCGTGAAACAACCGCAGAAGAAGTGGCTGAATTACTTAAAAATGCAAGCTCTGTGATCATCACGCCAGGATATGGTATGGCGGTAGCACAAGCGCAATATCCAGTCGCAGAAATTACGGCGAAATTGCGTGAGCGTGGTATTAACGTTCGTTTTGGTATTCACCCTGTTGCAGGTCGTTTACCGGGTCATATGAACGTACTTTTAGCGGAAGCGAAAGTGCCTTATGACATCGTGCTTGAAATGGATGAAATCAATGATGATTTCGCGGATACCGATGTGGTATTAGTTATCGGTGCAAACGACACCGTAAACCCAGCAGCGATGGAAGATCCAAACAGCCCAATCGCAGGTATGCCGGTGTTAGAAGTATGGAAAGCACAAAACGTTATCGTATTTAAACGCTCTATGGCGGTAGGTTACGCGGGCGTTCAAAACCCATTATTCTTCAAAGAAAACACTCAAATGCTCTTTGGTGATGCAAAAGAACGTGTTGATGACATTCTTACTGCATTAAACAAATAAGCAAAAAACTGAAATAAAACTGACCGCACTTTGAGAGATTAAAGTGCGGTTTTTTATCGATTGAATTTTTCTTGTAATTATTTAGAATCATTCAGTATTTAATTTTTAAAGAGAATTTTATGAATAAATCCTTATTTTTCTTTTTGTTTTTTTCTTTTTCAACTTCTGCTTTCGCATTATTTCCAATTGAGAATGATTGGACAAAGCATCACTTGCAAGGAAAAGTGAAATCAATTAAATCCAAGGATGAAGGTAATTCAGCCTTGCCCGATAATGGGACAGTAAGTTATCTAGATAGCTTTTATAACGAACAAGGCTTTTTGATAAAAGAAAAGGAACAGGGCGTTCTTTTTGATAAAGAAAAGATCACAATTCGTTACTATAAGTATGATGATCAGAATCGATTATTAGAAATTCAAGATGACAATGTAACTGAAACTAATCCAGAGCTCAAAACCTTTAGCAAATTTTATCGTTATTTAGAAAATCAGGATGGTAGTGGTGTGGTGCAGTTTGTGGAATATAAGGACACACCAGATTTTTCATCCTCATATAAAGAACATTTTTATGATAAAGCGGGTACTTTGCTCAAAACTCAAGAGTATGATGTAGAGAATAAAACAACATCAGATATAAAAAAATACGACTATGAGAATGGTAAACTGAGCAAAATATGTCGTATTGAAGATAATGTAGAAAAAGATTGCGATATTTATCATTACGAAAATGATGGTTCATTTACCGAATCTTTAAACGTTTTTATCAATAGTGTGAAAAATTCTTTTGATAAAAATCATCGCTTATTAAAAAGTGAAATGTTTAGCGTTGGAATACGCATCAACTGGATAACCGTATCATACCAATTTGATAAACATGGCAATGTTATTGAAGAGATAATCTATAACAAAGATGGTGTATGGAAAACCAAAAAAACTTATCAATATGAGTATTATGAATAGGATTCAATGTAAGCACTGATAGTAAAATGGAGTTGTTTTTTATCAGATGTGTCTTGCTAAAAAATATAAAAGTGCGGTCAAAATTGACCGCACTTTTTACATTAACGTTGAATCAAATAGCGTAATTTAGTGCCATCTTGTTCCACGCTTAATAGTGTGTAACCGTGGTTTTTAGTATCAACAGGAATGTTGTTGATGGATTGGGCACAGTCACTTAATAGCTCTAAAATTTCGCCTTTTTGTAATTGTGGCATAGTTTCGAGCATCACGATCGCTGGATACGGGCAAGGTTCACCTAGCGTATCTAACGTGTAATCTGGGGTGATGTCTTTTGGATCTTTATCTAATTTTTGAACAACGGTAAATGCCATAATAATGTCCTCTTTTTTTGAATGAATTCGTTAATATTTAATTAGCAACCACAAGCTTGTGGATTTGCTGCAGCGATTTTTGCTTTGGCTTTTTTCAAGAAGTGGTGTTCCCACCAAACAACAGCGATTAAGCAGAGAATAAGCAAGCCGTAATTTACTAATAAACCGCCAACTGGGCCAAAGGATTTCAATAAGTTAAGTTTTTCGTAATCTAACGCAAGGACAGGGGCAAGATCGTCCCAGGCGTAGGCTAAATAGGTTGAACCAACAACATTACCCACACCCACCCACATAAAGTGAACTTGACCTTCCATTGAGCGATACATCCAACCGGTTTCACATCCGCCCGCTAACACAATACCGAAGCCAAATAATAAACCACCGATAATGGCATTTGGACCCGCCCACATGATTTTGGCTGGTACGCCTAATTGAATGTAGCTGAATACGCCAAGCGTACCCACGATAATACCGAAGATGATGGCTTTTGCCATATAAGCACGGCCCGTTACCCATAAATCACGAAAAGCCGATGTAAAGCAGATTTGAGCACGTTCAATTAATAAGCCAAATGCTAAACCACAAAGCATTGCAAAACCCAGTTTGACGGAGTTTGTCATCACATAAAGGGAAGCGATAAGATAGGCAAAAAAGACCACCATGCCAATCCAAAAACGACGATTTGCTTGTTTCGGATCAGTTTCTTGTAATTTTGCTGCGCCTTTTTTCAATTCTAATTTCACGCGGAACATCGGAAGTAAGGTGACTTTTACCCCAGCATAAGTACCTACGGCTGTGGCAATAGTAAAGAACCAGGCGTGAACCGAAAATTGTGGAATACCCGTGAAGAGAGAGGCAAGGTTACAGCCCATTGCTAAACGTGCACCAAAACCGGCTAATGCACCACCAATGAGGGCTTGAACAATGCGACGTTTGTGTGGTTGATTACGCCATTTTACGTTGTTTGCCCAAAGTGCGGCAGAAATACATCCCGCGAACATACCTAAGATCATCACGCCATCAATACGGGTGAAGATCGTGCCTTGCATGCCGATAATTTTATAATAGCTCCAGTCGGACACATCGACGCCAAGTGCTTGCAAAGCATGACCGCCCCAACGGGTAAATTCCCCGGTAACTGCCCAATAAGTGCCAGTTACCCCAAAGTAATAAGCTGAAATGAGCCCTGCAGCAATAACTGCCGCGACAGGATTCCAGTATTTGATCAGATAATTTTGTTTAAATTGCTGCAAAATCTCTTTCATGAGTGAGTAAATCCTTAAAATGAAATGATGATTTGCAAGTGCGGTATAAAATGAAGAGATTTTTGAAGTGTCTGCCATTTTCCTATACACAAAACTTGCGATATAAGACAAATGAATTGTCGAGCAAGATAATAGCATTTGTTTTTTGTTAATGCACGAGGGGAGGGATAATTATTTGTGGGTAATTTTGAATTTTAAGATGATAGAATAAAGTCAATCTATAGCCCTTATTTTTTCCTCAATATCAATTTTTCAATTAAAAAAACGAAGACTAGGGTAATAAGCATCGTAAGTCCACCAGTTAGAATAGCGAATAAACAAATTACCCAAGCAGATTTGTCCATATTAAGGAAAGCAAAGAAATAGAAACCAAATAGTAGGGAAAATACACACCATAATCCCCAACTTAATTTGGAATATTTATTGAATAGGAATTCAAATAATCCTTCAAAAAATAAACGGAAAATACATTCAAAGAGAATATGGCCCATACGTTGTTTCAATGATAAGTCATAATAATGATTCGCTTAGACAAAGTTTCTGCTAGCCTAAATGTTAAGAGAAAACTTAAACAGGCAATTTCATTTCTCGGATACGCATGGTTAATCCATCGATTAACAATAAACGTCCACATAAATTTGAACCGATTTTTAACCGCACTTTGATGGCTTCTAAGGCTTGAATAGAGCCAACAATACCTACAATTGGCGCCAGTACGCCAGCTTCTACGCAGCTTAAAACGTTTTGTCCAAAGAGTTGGCTAAGTTGGCGATAGGTTGGAGTATTGGGTTCGTAAGTAAAGACGGATACTTGTCCTTCTAAACGAATCGCCGCACCTGAAATTAGCGGGATCTTCGCTTTCTCACAACCACTATCGAGCGCATTACGAATATCCACGTTATCGGTACAATCTAATATCACATCAAAGTGCGGTATGATTTCCGCGAGTTTTTCTTCGGAAAGTTGCGCATAGATGGTTTCAATTTCGACATAAGGATTAATCTGTTGTAACGCGATTTTAGCCGATTCCACTTTAGGCATATTTAATCGGCTATCAGTATGTAACACCTGACGTTGCAAATTAGAAAGCGATACAGTGTCAAAATCCAACAAAGTTAAATGACCCACACCAGCGGCGGCAAGATATTGACTTGCCGCACAGCCTAAACCGCCCAGACCGACAATTAACATTCGGCTGTCTTTCAGCTTTTCTTGTCCGTCAAAATCGACTGCTTTTAAGATGATTTGGCGGTTATAGCGTAGTTCTTCTTCGTAGCTTAATTCAGCCATTATTGCCCCAATAGGTGATTAAACGGTTCAATGGTAACGATTTCGCCTGCAGCCACATTGCCGCGATCTTTTTCGAGGCGAATAAAACAGTTACTTTTCACAAAAGAACTGAATAAATGCGAGCCTTGGAAACCCACTGGGTGTACTTCAAGTTGACCATTTTCATTAATTTGATAGAAACCACGTTGGAAATCTAAACGTCCTGGTGATTTCTTTAAATTGGTTTGGGCAATTGCTTGAAAGTGCGGTTGTTTTTTCGGGTGTTTTTTACCGCTTAATTTGGCAATAGCCGGTTGCACTAATTGATAGAATGTCACTAATGCAGAAACGGGATTGCCGGGTAAACCGCAGAACCAAGCATTTTCTAACTTACCGAAAGCAAATGGCTTGCCAGGTTTCATCGCAATTTTCCAGAAATTCACTTGGCCCACTTTTTCTAATACGGTTTTCGTGAAGTCTGCTTCACCCACCGAAACACCACCGCTCGTGATAACAAGATCGGCCTGGGCTTGTGCTTTCACAAAAGCCGCTTCAAATTCTGCTTGGTTATCCGGCAGAATACCGAAATCAAGCACGTCACAATTTAACTTTTCAAGCATTAATTTGACGGTGAAACGGTTGGTATCGTAGATTTGTCCCGCTTCTAATGGTTTGCCAACAGGCACTAATTCATCACCCGTTGAAAGCACGGCTACTTTTAAGCGTGGGAAAGCTTCCACTTCAGCGATGCCTAATGATGCAAGTAAAGGTAAAGAAACGGCATTTAATTCATCCCCTTGATGTAATACCACATCACCTTTTTTCACATCCTCACCAATACGACGGATATTTTGATTGGCTTTTGGTAATGCGGAAAAAGTCACAGAACCATCTTCATTAACGGTGACATCTTCTTGCATAACTACTGCATCAGCACCTTCTGGAATCATCGCACCCGTCATAATTCTGACCGCACTTTGTGCTACCCATTCCCCTTGAAACGGATTACCTGCAAAGGATTTTCCTGCGACAGAAAGCGTCATGGATTGCTGTAAATCGGCTAAACGAACTGCATAGCCATCCATCGCGGAGTTATCAAAAGAAGGCACGTTAATCGGAGAAATCACATCTTCCGCACAGATACGATCAGCAGCTTCAGTTAAAGCCAGTGTTTCAGTTTTTGTTGGGAAGGGAAGTTGGTTGAGCATTTGCGCCAAGGCATCTTCAAGTGGCAACATAATCAATCCTTTGGGTTGAGCGAAATAAAAGTGGATATATTGTAGCCCGAAATACAATATGAAGGAAATTAATAAATTAGGGTGATTTTTCGCATTTTACGAATAATTCATCTTTTGCTAAAATGACGCATTATTTTTTTATAAATGGAAAGTGAATGAACGCTATTTCACCTGATGCGGAAAGTGTCCGCCGCGCCTTGGTAGCCAAAGGCATCGAAACACCAATGATTGATTCGACTCAATGTAAAGATGAGCGCCGTGTGGCGATTGCTTCGCATATGCGTGAAGTGATGAAATTGATTGGATTAGATCTACGTGATGATAGCTTAGAAGAAACGCCAAATCGTTTAGCTAAAATGTTTATTGATGAAATTTTCAGTGGAATGGACTACGCCAATTTCCCGAAAATGACGAAAATCAAAAACCAAATGAAAGTGAGCGAAATGGTGCAAGTGAATGACATCACGTTGACCAGTACTTGCGAACATCATTTTGTGACGATTGATGGTAATGTCGCCGTCGCATATTACCCGAAAGATTGGGTGATTGGCTTGTCTAAAATCAATCGCATTGTGGCGTTTTTTGCGCAACGCCCACAAGTACAAGAGCGTTTAACTGAACAGCTTTTAACGGCATTTCAAACCATTTTAGAAACTGATGATGTGGCAGTTTATGTGAAAGCGACACATTTCTGTGTGAAAGCTCGCGGAGTAAAAGATACCCATAGTTATACCGTGACATCAGCCTATGGAGGGGTCTTTTTAGAAGATCGCGAAACTCGCAAAGAATTTTTATCTTCCATTCAGAAGTAATGAGCAGAAGCACCGAATACTCGGTGCTTTTTTGTTTATTAATTGTACGAATATAATTTAAAATCAGCCTTTTCATTTTTATTTCGATTTTTATTTTTCTTGAGGATTCTCATGATGAAAGCAAATTCAAAACTTTTTCTTGTGTTATTACTCGGTGTCCTTTCAGCCTTTGGTCCGTTTGTGGTGGATCTTTATTTACCTTCTTTGCCACAACTTGCTACCTTTTTTGAAACAAGTGCTTCAATGACACAACTTACGCTCACCACTGCCATGATTGGTCTAGCGGTGGGGCAGTTACTTCTTGGTCCTCTCAGTGACAAATTTGGGCGAAAAATTCCGCTTATTATTTCATTGGTAATTTATATTATCAGCACGATCTTAATCGTTTATGCACCAAATATTGAAGCGATGATTGTCTTGCGTGTGATTCAAGGGCTTTCTTCAGCAGGAAGTGTGGTTATTTCTCGTGCAGTCGCAACGGATCTGTATCGAGGCCGTGAAATGACTCGTTTCTTTGGTTTATTAATGACAATTAACGGACTCGCCCCAATTATTTCACCAATCCTTGGTAGTTTATTGTTGGAATACATCAGTTGGAAAGGCATATTTATTTTCCTTGCATTGATTGGTGTGATTGTTTTGCTTTTCTGCTTCCGTTTAAAAGAAAGCTTAAGTGTTGAAAATCGCTTACAAGGTTCAATATTTTCTACCTTTTTGACGTTTGGTGTGATTATCAAAAATCGCTTATTTATGAGTTACGTAGGAATTCAAAGTTTCTTACTTGGTTCCATGTTCGCCTATATTGCGGCTTCGCCATTTATTTTTCAAAGTTTTTATGGATTGAGTGCATTTGTCTTTAGTTTATGTTTTGGTGCAAATGGCGCAGCGTTAGTCATCGGAGCAAATATTGGCGGTAAATTGCCAAATCGTAAGGCTTTAGCTATTGGCGTATTTACTTTTGTGATGGCTGCACTTTATACCATTGCCGTATTAATTATTCAGCCATACTGGTTGTTTGTTGAAATTGGTTTCTTTGCGATGTTGTTATTAATGGGCATTACTTTCCCGGCTATTTCTTCTTTAGCGATGGAAAGTGAACGTCAATATGCAGGCAGTGCATCAGCTTTATTAGGCTTTACTCCATTCTTTTTAGGTGGAGTGGTTTCACCATTAGTCGGGATAGGCAATATTTTCTATTCAACGGCATTGGTCATTTTGGCTTGTAGTGTATTAGCTTTAGTTATTTATTGGATGGTTCGTCATAAAATTCCAAATTCAGCAGAGTAGTGAAAAGTGCGGTCATTTTTGACGGCGTTTTTGAGAAAGAAAAAGGCAAACTTCAATAGGTTCGCCTTTTGTTATTTTAGCAATTAGTTTCGAATACTTAACTTCTCAAATTCATCGAAGAATGTTGGGAACGTTTTAGCCGTACATTTCGGATCTAAAATCGTGACGGGTGTATCCGATAATGCAATCAATGCAAAGCACATTGCCATACGGTGATCATTATAGGTATCAATTTCGGCATGTTTAAATTGAGAAAGGGCAAGCGGTTGAATGCGAATAAAATCTTCACCTTCTTCAACTTCCGCACCGACTTTTCGTAACTCAGCAGCCATAGCTGAAAGGCGATCAGTTTCTTTCACTCGCCAGTTATAAATATTGCGAATAACGGTTTCACCCTTAGCAAATAAGGCGGTTGTGGCAATCGTCATGGCTGCATCAGGAATTTGGTTCATATCCATATCAATGCCATGGAGTTCAGCTTGTTCTGCTTGAATAAAATCTTCACCCCAAGTGATTTTGGCTCCCATTTTTTCTAGTACATCGGCAAATAGGCGGTCGCCTTGAATTGAATGCTTACCAATTCCTGTCACTTTTACATTGCCTTTAATCGCGGCGGCGGCAAGGAAATAAGAGGCAGATGAAGCATCACCTTCCACCATATATTTGCCAGGTGAGACATAGGATTGGTTACCTTTCACCTTAAACACTTGATAATGTTGATTTTCAACCGAAACACCAAAATCTTTCATCATGGCGAGGGTAATATCAATATAAGGTTTTGAAACTAAATCACCCACAATATGGATATCTAAATCGCCTTCAGCAAGAGGTGCAGCCATTAAAAGTGCGGTCAAAAATTGAGAAGAAATTGAGCCATCAATTTTAACCACGCCACCGTTAATCCCTTGATTACGAATCGCAAGCGGTGGGTAACCGTCATTTTCTAAATAACGAACATTGGCCCCCGCTTGAAGAAGTGCATCAACCAAATGTTTGATTGGGCGTTCTTTCATTCGAGGCTCACCGGTCAAAATGACTTCTCCTTCAGCGTTGCCTTTTAAACAAAGCGCAGCTGTTAAAGGTCGCATGGCGGTGCCGGCATTACCGAGAAACAGTGATAAGCCATTTTCAACCTGAAATGCGCCACCTAAACCTTCAACTTCACAGCAAGTTTTGTCTTCAGAAAGCTGGTAATTTACACCTAAAGCTTTAAGGGCGTTTAGCATATGACGAATGTCATCACTGTCTAACAAGTTAGTGACCGTTGTGGTGCCTTTAGCTAATGCTGCTAATAATAATGCACGGTTTGATAAACTTTTCGAGCCAGGTAAGTTGATCTCACCTTCAATGCGAGAAATTGGCTCTAAAGTGATTGCTTTCATTACAAGACCACCGTTTTATTTTTATACACAAAAATACGATCATGTAAGGCAAGATCAAGCGCACGGCTTAATACTGTTTTTTCCACATCACGGCCTGCACGCATCATGGCATCGGCAGAGTAGGTGTGATCCACATTAATCACATTTTGCATAATGATCGGACCTTGATCCAATTCATTATTAATAAAGTGAGCCGTTGCACCGATGATTTTTACGCCGCGCTCATAGGCTTGTTGATAAGGTTTTGCACCAATAAATGCCGGTAAGAATGAATGGTGAATATTAATCACACGATTTGGATAACGCGCCACGAATTCCGGATTTAGTACACGCATATATTTTGCTAATACAATGTAATCAGGCGCATATTCATCAATTTTTTCAGCGAGCAATTTATCGTGTTCTACACGAGTGAGACCTTCATGGCTGACACAATGGAATGGAATATCAAAGCGTTCAACTAATTCGCGTAAATTATCGTGATTGCCAATTACTGCCGCAATTTCTACGTCTAACGCACCGTAGTAATTTTTCATTAAAATATCACCTATGCAGTGTGCTTCTTTGGTGACTAAAATTACGATACGTTTACGTTTTGCACTGATTAGGCGACAGTTTGTCCCTTTCGGCAAACTATAATCTAAATCAGCCAGCAGGGTTTCTTCATTAAAAATCCCTTCTAATTCTGTACGCATAAAGAAATGCTTTGTTTCAAAATCAACAAACTCATTATTGTGAAGGATATTTAATTGATGTTTGTAACAAATATTGGTGATTTTAGCGATTAAGCCTTTATCGTCTGGACAGTCGGTCAGTAATATTTTCTTTTCTAACATAATGAATATTTTGCAAGGTAAATAAAAAAAGAGAACCCATAAAAATGGGTTCTGCATCGTTGATAATGAAATTAGATTTCGAAAGAAGCTAAAGAGGCACCTTTATCTAAGGCCTTTTGAATCACACGAGGTGTACGGCCTTGGCCAGTCCATGTTCTTTCTTGACCAGTTTCATCAGTATATTTGTATTTTGCTGGACGAGGTTCACGTTTTTTACGAATTGAAGAAGGGGCAATACCGATAATTGCAGTTAATTCTTCCGCAGTGATACCTTCTTGTTTAATTAATTCTTTATATTTGGCAATACGAGCACGACGTTCTTGTTCAGCTTGTTCAATTTCAGCCGCTTGAGCACGTTTTTCTTCAACGGCAGCTTGTAATTTTAAAAGTGAGCTTTCGGCTTGCTCTAATGTTAAATCGCGTACAGCAGCACGTAAACTACGAAGGTTCGTTAAACCTTTTGTTAATTCGTTCATTATTACCCCTTTATATGTGTGAATGCTTAATTATTTTCTAGATATATATAATAGCGAAAATAATATATTTGGTAAATATGAATTAGCCTAAATACGGGAACTAATTGGTCGGATGTCCTCATATTTCACTGTATAAAGTTGATTGTTTTTCCATGTATTGCAAACGTTTGCTTATAAAACAACTTAACAAAGTCTTAACAACCTCATTAGAAACTTTAAATTAAAAAATAGATTTAGGGGAAAGTATAAGATTTTATTGGTAATTTCATTCATTTTAATGTAATCTCTCACCATCCTATACAACAGTAGAGGTGCGATCATTATGAGTATTTTCCTGGAGTGGATAGCGTTGAAGGGAAAGGAAAGGAATGATTGCCGAAATCGAATAGGCGTCATCTTATTCGGTTGGTTACGTCTTCGAAAGGAACGTGACTGTCATAGTTTTTGTGTATTAACTATGGAGCGCTACGGTTCGGTCTGGTCATGCTTGTGTCTTTTCTTGCCGTTGTCTCCATTAAATTATTAGGTATAACTTAATGGAACTAGTCGATTATTCTTCATCTATTTATTCAATTATCCCCGCATTACTTGCGATTATTTTAGCGATTGCAACACGTCGGGTTTTGGTGTCTCTGAGTGCAGGGATTGTTGTCGGTGCATTAATGTTGGTTAATTTCAACCCATTGAATGCATTCATTTATTTAAAAGATAATGTTGTTGCATTAGTTTATAGTAGCGAAGAAGGCATGAATTCAAATATGAATATCGTGTTTTTCCTCGTTTTACTTGGCGTATTGACCGCACTTTTAACCGTGTCAGGCAGCAACCGTGCGTTTGCTGAATGGGCACAAAATAAAATTAAAGGTCGTCGTGGTGCGAAATTATTAGCGGCATCTTTAGTGTTTGTGACATTTATCGATGATTACTTCCACAGTCTTGCTGTCGGTGCTATTGCTCGTCCAGTCACTGATCGTTTTAAAGTTTCTCGTGCAAAATTAGCGTACATTCTTGATTCTACTGCTGCACCAATGTGTGTCATGATGCCAGTATCAAGCTGGGGAGCATATATTATTACTCTCGTAGCAGGTTTATTGGCGACTTACTCTATTACCTCTTATACCCCTATGGGCGCATTCGTTGCCATGAGCTCAATGAACTACTATGCGATCTTCTCATTATTAATGGTGTTCTTTGTTGCTTATTTTTCATTTGATATTGCATCAATGGCTCGTCATGAAAAATTAGCCATGGAACGTGATTATAAAGAAGAAGTCATTGAAGGTGTAAAAGGCAAAGTTCGTAATTTAATTTTACCGATTGTGGTTTTAATTGTTGTGACTGTATTTATGATGATCCACACGGGGAGTGAAGCCTTAGCGGCAGATGGAAAACCATTTAGCATCTTAGGTGCATTTGAAAATACAACCGTTGGTATTTCGCTTGTGATTGGTGGTTCAAGTGCGGTTGCAATGTCAACATTATTGATTATCCTTGAGCGTCAAGTTTCTTTACAAGAATATGGAAAAGCATGGATTGCTGGTATTAAGTCCATGTTAGGTGCAATTGCCATTTTATTCTTTGCTTGGACAATTAATAAAGTAGTAGGTGATGCTCAAACAGGTAAATACTTATCTTCTTTAGTGAGTGGTAGCATTCCTGTTCAATTTTTACCTGTTCTTTTATTTGTACTTGGTGCGGCAATGGCGTTCTCAACAGGGACAAGTTGGGGAACATTCGGGATTATGTTACCAATCGCAGCAGCAATGGCAACCAATTCAGCACCAGAGTTATTACTCCCTTGTCTTTCAGCCGTAATGGCTGGTGCAGTATGTGGAGATCATTGTTCGCCAGTTTCTGATACGACTATTTTGTCATCAACTGGGGCAAAATGTAACCATATGGATCACGTCACCACACAATTACCTTATGCAGCAACAGTTGCTACGGCAAGTGCAGTGGGCTACATTGTGGTTGGTTTTACAGAATCAGGTTTAGCGGGATTTGTTACAACTGCAGCAGTATTAGTTGCTTTAGTGTTTATCGTGAAAAAACGTTAATCGATAAGTGAAATAAAAGAGGGCGTATCATATGATACGCCCTTTTTGTATCGGTTATAAAAATTAGAGTAATGGACTAAACAAGAAAAATAACCGTTCGATAATTCGATGATAGAAAGGTCGATTGATCCATTCTTGCATATTGAGTGCAGAAGAGTTCGCTAAATAATTTTCATGGAGTGTGGCCACTTCATTGGCAAAATTACGATCTTCTACGGCAACAGTGATTTCAAAGTTAAGCAGGAAACTGCGTAAATCCATATTTACCGTACCAACGAGTGCAAGCTTGTTATCGATTAACACACTTTTTGTATGGAGAAGTCCTGCTTCAAAATGATAAATTTTGACACCTGCTTCGAGTAAATCATCAAAGAACGTTCGACTCGCCCAACGAACCATCAAGGAATCATTGTTTTTAGGTAAAATAAGCGTGATATCAACACCACGGAATGCAGCAATACGTAATGCTTCAGCAATACTGTGACTTGGCACAAAATAAGGTGAGGTAATCACAATGCTTTCTCTCGCAGCATAAATCGCGGTGGCAAGGGATTGTGCAATTAAATCATCCGGGAACGCCGGACCACTCGCAATAACTTGCACAGAATGGGTGTCGTTATCGTCAATTTCCACAAGTGGACAATTTGGCAATAAAAGAGGTAATTCTTCCATGGTTTCAATTTCCCAATCCCAAGCATGTAAGCTGTTTAAAATCGGTGAAACAGGACCGTTGATTCGCACCATCACGTCTATCCAATTGCCTACGTTGCTGTCTTGTTTGAAGAAATTTGGGTCCACCATATTCATACTGCCTGTATAGGCAATTTGATTATCAATGATGATGATTTTACGATGTTGACGTAAATCAATTCGGCTGAAGAACATCCGGAATAAATTTACATGTAGCGCTTCGGTAATTTCAATGCCTTTTTCTCGCATTTCTTTACAAACAAGGCTTTTCAAAAAAGCATTACTGCCAACGGAATCGAGTAAAAGACAAACTTTAACTCCACGTTGCACGGCTTCTTCTAAGGCTTGTTTCACTTCATTAATCATGCCATCATTGCTCCAAATATAGAACACCATATTAATGGAATGATGTGCTTGTTGAATATCACGAATGATACTTCGAATGATGCTTTCTGGCGTGTCGAGAATATGTAATTCATTACCTCGAATGTTCGGAATACCTAAGCGGTGGTGGACTAGTTTAAATAAAGCACGATAACGAGGATCCTGGGAATGTGTAACCAGATCTTTTTGTTCTGACAGTTGCTGAAGCCATTGGGTATATTTAGGTTTTAACAATTGAAAGGCTTTGGCTCGGCGCGTACCTAGTTTAATCTCACCAAAAATTAAATAAGCAATGACGCCAATCAGTGGCACAAGGTAGATAATCATCAGCCATGACAACGTAGCAGAAACCGCTTGTTTTTTGACGAGTAAACGCAAGGTGACAGAAATAACTGCTACCCAAATTAACACGGGAATAATATAAACCAGTATAATATGTTCAAAACTCATTAATTTTTGACCGCACTTATGAAATTAGACATTATTTATCAGACCGATGATTTTATCATTATTTATAAGCCTTGTGGGATAAGTGTGCATAAAGATCAGAGTGAAATTGGTTTAACCACTTTGCTTGCTGAGCAGTTTGGCGTGCCACAAGTCTGGCTTGTACATCGGTTAGATAAAGTGACATCTGGTTTGCTCATTTTAGCATTGAATGCTGAAAGTGCGGCTGAATTTTTCCGACTTTTTTCTGAACATCATATCCAAAAGACTTATCTTGCACTCAGCAATCAAAAGCCAAAAAAGAAGCAAGGATTGATTGTCGGCGATATGCAAAAGGCTCGTAATGGGGCTTGGAAACTTTGCCAATCAAAAGAAAATCCCGCAATTACGCGTTTTGAAAGTGTAAGTTGTGAGCCTAATTTACGATTATTTATCTTAAAGCCACAAACAGGTAAAACCCATCAATTGCGTGTGGCGATGAAAAGCTTAGGTAGCCCGATTTTAGGCGATGCGCTTTATGGCAAAAAGATGGAAAAAATTGACCGCACTTATTTACACGCCGCAAGATTGCAATTTGAATTTAAAGGTCAGGCATTTGATGTGTTCATCCCTCCGAAAGAAGGAGAGTGGTGGCATCGTGATGCTGTTCAATCTCAGATTCAAAAATTTGGCTCAGCAAATGCTGAGCCAAAGAAATAAACGTGATTGATTATTTCGCTAATCCGATACCCGTATAGCCACGTTCACGCATAGTAGCTTCTTTTGATTTACGAATTAAGGTCTCAATTGTCATGCCTTGTACGAGAATTGAGAATGCCACTACCGCATATGTCATACCTAAGATAAGATCACGAACATCCATTTCTAATCCTTCAATATAAAATTGGCCACTTGGAATAGAAAGCGCCATAGCGAGCGCTAATCCACCTCGTAATGCGCCCCAAGTGAGTACTTTCATGGTGTAAGGGTTGTATTTACGGTAGCGTTTCATGACTTGGAATGGTAACCAAACACTTGCATAGCGACAGATTAAGCAAACCGGAATAGCGAGGAAAATTAAGATTAAACCTTGCCAAGACACATGAATCAATAAAATTGCTAAGCCTATCAATATGAAAAGTAAGGAGTTGAGGAAGTGATCAATCATTTCCCAAAAGTGATCTAAATAGCGTTGGCTTTGTCGAGAAAATCCAGTGTATCTTGTCCAGTTCCCGATTAAAATCCCTGCGACAACCATAGCTAATGCACCTGAGACGTGCAAGAGATTAGCAAGCATAAAGCCCGCGGTTGGTACAATTAAGGTTAAGAGAATTTCTAGCGAACCATCATCTGTAGCTGAAATCAAATAATGGGCGAATAGGCCTAAAACCAATCCAAATACAATTCCGCCTAAAGCTTCTTTAAAAAATAAATGGAGAATACCGCTTGCTGTCGGTTCATGACCGCCAAATGCGACGGCAAAAACCGTGGTGAAAATTACTAAGCCAATCCCATCATTAAAAAGTGATTCGCCTTCCACCTGCATGGATAAGCGTTTTGGGGCTTTTAAGTTTTTGATAATGGCAAGTACGGCAATAGGGTCATCCGGCGATATCAGTGCACCAAATAAGATGCAGTAAATTAAATCAATATTCCAGCCAAAAAGTAAGGCAATACCATAAAGTAGAAAACCAATAAAAAAGGTTGAAGCGAGCGTTGAGAACAGGGCGAAAGTGGTAATTTCCCATTTTTGATTGTTCAATACAGGGAGTTTAATGCCCAAGGCTCCAGCAAAGAGCAAAAAACCTAAAATTCCATTTAATAAGAAATCTTTAAAATCGATACGTTCAATAACACGTGTTGCAATATCATCTAAATTAAACCAGTTGAAATAACCCAGCAAAACTAGAAACAGTGAGCCCGCCATGGAAGTGGCTGTGATAGCGATCGTATATTGGATCTTATCATTCAGTTTACGAGTGATAAAACTGATTAAAATAGCTATTGTGGTGAGAAAACACAAGTAAGTATAAATATTCATAAAATGATCCGAGTAAGGTAATAAAAATGCGGCCAGTATAAGCAACTTAGTTTTATTTATAAAGTGAGTTTTTAGGAAAAATTTTAATGAGAAAGAAGGATCAAAATTCATTTGATTAAAACTGAAGAGTAATTACATTAATAGGCGTAACTTCTTCCGTTACAAGAGGAAAAGTGCGGTTAAGATTTCAATTATTTTGTATAATAGCCACAATTTTTCACATTAGGAACAAAAATGAAATTTATCTCTTTTAATATTAATGGTTTACGGGCTCGTCCTCATCAACTTGAAGCAATTATTGAAAAATACCAACCGGATGTGATTGGTTTACAAGAAATTAAAGTCGCGGATGAAGATTTTCCTTATGCAATTACAGACAATCTGGGTTATCACGTTTTCCATCATGGGCAAAAAGGGCATTACGGTGTAGCACTGTTAACCAAACAAGAACCAAAAGCGGTGCGTCGTGGTTTTCCAACAGATAATGAAGATGCGCAAAAACGCATAATTATGGCGGATTTAGAAACCCCGTTTGGTTTGTTAACGGTAATTAATGGCTATTTTCCACAAGGCGAAAGCCGTGCTCATGAAACTAAGTTTCCAGCAAAAGAAAAATTTTATGCGGATCTTCAACGCTATTTAGAACAAGATCACGATAAAGCCAATCCAGTTTTAATTATGGGGGATATGAATATTAGTCCAAGCGATTTAGATATTGGCATTGGCGATGAAAACCGCAAACGTTGGTTGCGTACTGGCAAATGCTCATTCTTACCGGAAGAGCGTGAATGGTATCAACGCTTATACGATTATGGATTGGAAGATACGTTCCGTAAATTAAATCCAACAGTCAATGACAAATTCTCGTGGTTTGATTATCGCTCGAAAGGTTTCGATGATAACCGTGGATTACGTATCGATCATATTTTAGTGAATCGTCAATTAGCAGAGCGTTGCGTTGATGTTGGTATTGCATTAGATATTCGTGCAATGGAAAAACCGTCAGATCACGCACCAATCTGGGCAGAGTTTAAATAGGAAAGCAACATGGATATGGCAAATTGGCAGAATTATCGTTCGCAAGTGAATGGCATGCCTGCTGTGTTTACCGCAAATATTGAAGATTTAGATGTTTATCATGGTAAGCATCTTAGTAAAGTTGTGCAATTTACCGTGCCTTATCAGGGAGATGAGGACGGTTTGCCGAATGAAAACGAATATGAAAAATTGATTAACCGCCTTTTTAAAATTCTTGCACAATTGACCGCACTTCCAAATGTTTTTTTTGCAGGGCACTTTATTTGTAACCATCAGGCAAAAATGCATTTCTATTGTGAACATGATGCTTTGCTTAAAGAAACCCTTCAACAACTCGATTTTGTCTCAGAAATCAACGTACAGAATGATCCAAATTGGGATACCTATTTCGATTTCTTGTTGGCTTCACCATTAGAAATGAAATTAAATGCGACAGAAGAGATTTTGAGTATGCTGAATAGCAAAGGGCGTAATTTAAGCGACACTTATTTAATTGAGCATACTTTCCATTTTGATGAAGAAGAGAAGATGTTTCCCTTTATGGATGAATTAACGCTCGGACAAGTGTCTTTTAATACGTTGAAATATTCTAGCCAAGCCATCCAAACAGAAGAAGATGAAGAGCCTTATTTTATGGTGAAATTGGAGCAAGAGCTTTCATTAGACAGTAATGAGATCTTCGAGTGGGTAGAGCGCTTTGAAAAGCTAGCCATGGAGTTTTCTGGCGATTATATCGGCTGGGAATGCGATAATTTAATCGATGATCGTTCAGCATTAAATTAGCCTGATAATTCATTAAATCAGTATAGATTAGATAAAAATAAAGCCCATCAACACGATGGGCTTAAATTCTTTTGGCTACTAATTTAGGATTCGTAAAAGGAGACAAACGAAAGCTAAACCAAAAGAGAAATTTGGCTCCTCCTGCGGGACTCGAACCTGCGACATATGGATTAACAGTCCACCGTTCTACCGACTGAACTAAGGAGGAATAAATTTGGTATCACAAAGAATAGGCGCGCATTTTAATGATCGGACCACTTCTTGTCAAGACCAAAATGAAAAAAATGACAAAAAAATTTACACTTTTTTCTATCCACAAAGCCTGTGGATAACTTTGTGGATTGTTTTTGTTTAAAATGGTCAACCACTGGTACAGACTGGCTTTTCCTTAAATTGTTCATCTATTAGCCACAAGTGAATATTCTTTTAAATATCAATATGTTACGTAAAGTCCAGCAAAAAAAATAAAATATTTTTCAATTTTGAAGTGTTTAAGACTTGACACGCCTAAGTATGTGTAAAACTTGGATTTTTATCACTCAATTTGGAGCAATAAATGTGCTAAAATAGCTCCATTTCTAAAATACCTAAAAAATTGACCGCACTTATGGCAGAGAAAATTAATACTAAGCCTTTTATCCTTCATTCCGATTTTAAGCCTTCTGGTGATCAACCCCAAGCAATCGAAAAATTAGTCGAAAATTTAGAGGATGGTTTGGCCCATCAAACACTTCTAGGGGTAACGGGGTCAGGCAAAACATTTACCATTGCAAATGTCATAGCGACATTAAACCGCCCGGCGATGTTACTCGCTCCAAATAAAACCCTGGCCGCTCAGCTTTATGCTGAAATGAAGGCGTTCTTTCCTGAAAACGCGGTGGAATATTTCGTTTCATACTATGATTATTATCAGCCAGAAGCTTATGTACCGAGTAGTGATACCTTTATCGAGAAAGATGCTTCTATTAATGATCAGATTGAACAGATGCGTCTTTCGGCTACGAAGTCGTTCTTAGAGCGTCGAGATACTATTGTAGTGGCATCCGTATCAGCAATTTATGGTTTGGGTGATCCAGATAGCTATTTGCAGATGATGTTGCATTTACAGCAAGGGGCCATTATCGATCAACGTCAGATTTTAGCGAAGTTAGCGGAGTTACAATATACAAGAAATGATCAAGCCTTTCAGCGCGGTACATTCCGTGTGCGCGGTGAAGTGATTGATATTTTCCCTGCAGAATCTGACGATCGAGCGGTACGAATTGAATTATTTGATGATGAAATTGAACGTTTAAGTTTATTTGATCCTTTAACTGGCACTAGTTTTGGTGCTGTTCCTCGTTTTACGGTGTATCCGAAAACCCACTATGTGACGCCAAGAGAGCGTATTTTAGATGCTATTGAAAAAATCAAAGCAGAGCTTGTGCAACGCCGTGAATATTTCATCAAAGAACATAAGCTGTTGGAAGAGCAGCGTATTACCCAACGCACGCAATTTGACATAGAGATGATGAATGAGCTCGGCTATTGCTCCGGAATCGAAAACTATTCACGCTATCTTTCTGGCCGAAATGAAGGTGAACCGCCTCCGACATTATTTGATTATATGCCGTCTGATGCGATTTTGATTATTGATGAATCACATGTGACTGTGCCGCAAATTGGTGGGATGTATCGTGGTGACCGTTCACGTAAAGAAACCTTGGTGGAATATGGTTTTCGTTTGCCTTCAGCATTGGATAACCGTCCATTACGCTTTGAAGAGTTCGAACGTTTAGCGCCGCAGACGATTTACGTTTCAGCGACACCAGGTCCTTATGAGTTGGAAAAATCGGGTACTGAAATTGTCGATCAGGTGGTGCGTCCAACGGGCTTACTCGATCCGCAAATTGAAATTCGTCCAGTGTCCATTCAAGTGGATGATTTGCTCTCCGAAGCGCGTCAAAGAGCGGACAAAGATGAGCGTGTTTTAGTGACTACGTTGACGAAGAAAATGGCGGAAGATTTAACGGATTACTTAGATGAACATGGCATTCGTGTACGTTACCTGCACTCAGATATTGATACGGTTGAGCGTGTAGAGATTATTCGTGATTTACGTTTAGGTGAATTTGATGTATTGGTTGGTATCAACTTATTACGTGAGGGCTTGGATATTCCAGAAGTTTCTCTTGTGGCGATTTTAGATGCCGATAAAGAAGGTTTCTTGCGTTCTGAACGTTCCTTAATCCAAACCATCGGTCGTGCCGCTCGAAACTTGAATGGTAAAGCGATTTTGTATGCTGATAGCATGACTAAATCTATGGAAAAAGCCATTACCGAGACCAATCGCCGTCGTGAAAAACAAATGAAATACAATGAAGAAAAGGGCATTGTTCCACAGGCATTGAATAAGAAAGTCGGTGAGTTATTAGATATTGGTCAAGGTGCAAATCAAAAAGCCAAATCGAAACAACGTGGAAAAACGGCGGCTGAACCGACCGCACTTTATAATGCGCCTAAATCAGCTAAAGAATTCCAACAACAAATTAAGAAATTGGAACAACAAATGTATAAATTTGCTCAAGATCTCGAGTTTGAAAAAGCCGCCGCAGTACGCGATCAGCTTCATCAATTGAGAGAGCAGTTTATGATGTCAGAGTAAATATGATTAATTCTATGAAGCAATATTAAGGTTTTTAAGAAGTTTTAATAGAATAGGATAAGATAAGAACTGATGTAAGTAGGCTAGTTGTCTTATGTTGAGTTGGATTTAATCTCTGATATTTAAGAAAATAGTTTCTATATATCAGAGATAGTTATATAGGAAAAGTTTATTACGGAGTTAATTATCTACTTCCAATTTTGCCAATAGTTCTTCCATCGTTCTTTGAATATTAACGAGATCAACAAAGTGTAACTTTACACTTGTGCCATCTCCAGATTCAAATTTAATTTCCGGATGATTTCTCATTTCATCATTTAGAGGATATAAAAGCCATATTTCTGATGTTTTATATTTTTTGGAATAAGCATACATTTGATACATATCACTTTGTGAAATACCATAATTTACTCTGCTATTATTAATTAGATTTTTCCATTTAGTATCCATGATTATGATGCGATCGCCTTTTTGACAAACTATATCTGGTCTTAAGGCAAATTGTTCTTTGGGTTCTGTGAATAAAAAGTATCCTTTATCTTGGGTAGAAATTTCCCAATCATTTGGTTCGAATACTTTTTTGATTTGTTGAGCAATGTAACTTTCGAACACACTTTCCATTGGGAATAGTAAGGCTCTAGAATTCTTTCTTCCTGAGAAAGTAGTAAACGACTGATTAAATAAAAATACTTTTGACCACTGTAAGAGCATTTCATAATCTTTAGTATTTCTATCTATTGTAACTTTAGAAAAATCTTTAGTGTAATTTTTTGATGGTTTAATCATTTCAAAAGCAGTGAGTAATTGCTTTATCTCTTTTGAATTTTCTGAACTTGTTGTAAGTTGATGTAATTTTAATAACGTTGCTTTAATTAGCTTATTTTCAGATCTATTGGGATGAAATTCATCATAAGCTACATAGAATCTTTCTTTATGAATTATATTTTTCTTTAAATGCTGAGATATTAGAAGTTTTCCCTTATAATAGCTTAAATTATCTTCTTGTCTAAGGTATGCTGATTTAATCCCTTTCTTTATTAATTGTCTTACTTCTTTCAAATATATATTGATGAAAATTTCATAAAGATTCATTTTATCAACTTTAAGACTAGCATCATTAAATGATTTGCTTGGGAAGTTTTTCATGCTTTTTAGCATTCTAAGAAAGACTTTTTTGGTTTCTTGATTTTCTACGTCATTGTATTCCCCAAAACTAATTTTAGGCAGAACCTGAACTTGATACCCATTTTTTATCTGAATTAAACCTACATAATTTCGAATAGTTATAACATCACCGATATTCCGCTTATATGAAATTCTCATAAAATTAAGAATATCGGCAATTTCATTATCTCCTGAAAATTCACGGATAAATTCGATGAGATTTTGAAAGGCAGCTGCATCCAAATATTTAAAATTTTCATCATTTTCAAAGTCAACATTTCCAGTAATAGAATCAAACTCTTTTACTTCTAAAAGTTTAGCCATGTTTAACTGATTCCTATATGATTTGTTTGTAGCTTTCTATGTTGGAAAATGCGATTTTATTAATCTTGAATTTTGTTTCAGGAAGATCGACTACATCATTAATATTTCCTTTAAATATATTTTGTACTTTTATTTTTTCATCTTGAATAAATTTAAGGTCGTCGTTTGTTTTTCCATTATCACCTAGTACTAATTGTATTTTTTGATAATCTTCATAAAAATATTCTTGTAAAAGAGGAATGATTGTTTTGTCAAAAATTATCTCTAAAGTTTTTATATCTGGACTGTGAGCAAGTTTGGTAAAGAATGCATGACCGATAGTATGCTCTCTGTCATATAGGAATGTAATACGTTCATTGATTTTATCGAGCATTAATGCTACGTCTAAATCATCAACTTTGTCAGCGCCTATTTTTTTTAATATATTTGAATCAGGCATCATTTCTACAAACTGGAAACGTCTACGAAGAGCAGTATCCATTAAAGCGATTGAGCGATCTGCAGTGTTCATTGTTCCTATAATATAAACATTTGATGGGACACTGAATTTATGCCCAGAGTAAGGAAGGATTGCAGAAATCTGCTCAGGCATCCCTTTACGTTTTGTATCTTCAATTAGTGTAATAAGTTCACCAAAAATCTTAGATATATTACCCCGGTTAATTTCATCAATAATAAATACATATGGTTTAGTATTTGATTCAAGTTGTTTCTTACGTAGTTCTGGATTTTTTTGAATTGCGAATTCAATTAATTCAGTAACGTTCATATTGGGTAATTTTGAGACAGTATGTCTAGCCATCATCAGACCTTTATTTAAAGGTGTGATATCCTCATGTATATTACAAGCAAGCCATGTAACATTTCTAGTTGTTTTATTTGACTCTACATCATCCTGTTCATAGGCTTCATCAGAGGTAGCAATAGCAATACCATTTATATATTCTCTACTACCATTAGTCGTTAGGATTATGTCTCCAGTATTAATGTTATTTACGAAACTGATTGCGCCCTTATCTTTAATGTCAAAACCAATTCTAACTTGGTTCTTTTTAAAACATTCATCTATGACCGTATCGTAAACTGTAACTTTCCAAACTTTTGCATCTTTAGCAATTGGAAATGGAAATCCACTACTTTTTATTGTAGCTCTTTCAGCTTTTTCACAAAAATCTTTAAAAACGCCAGATTCTAATTCATATTCTATTATATTAGGATTATCCTCGTTAATATCGTTATCTATTACTGGACGAATGCCTTCAATAAATTCTTCATAACTATATGATTGATGAAATGTAGTAAATGCGATTCGCTCCTCATTTACCAACTCATTATATCGCTGTAGAACTTGTTTATAATCTTTAGCTTTAACAGAAGATAAGTCTTCATTATCGCATAAAGCCACTGCATAGCTTACAGTGTTATATGTTTTCCCTGTTCCAGGAGGTCCATATAAAATAGTATTTAATCCAATTCTTACGTCTTCCATTTTAACTTTTTCCTTATTAGTTCCATTTTTATTTGAGGTGTCTATTCCTCTTTCTTGAAGGATATATTCATAAAATGGAATTAGTTCTTTAGCAGCCTCTAATGAGTCCTGTATGATTTTTGAGGTATTGTTTTTTGTATATGGTCCTATGACATTCCTTACAACCTTTAGTTTTTTTATTATTTTAGATTTTAAAGCTTTTTTTACTTCCTCATATTCTTCAATTCTAAAATTTTTTTGTTCGCCAATATTGAAATCTGCTTGATAATAAATTTTTGTATTTAGGTGGATTGCAAAATTAATTATTTTATTATGAAATTCATAATCTGATGGTTTGGATTTTGTATCTTTAGTTTCTACACTTAAAGATAAAATTATTTGATCGTTGCTATCATTCTTAGAATTGATATAAATAGCAACTGATAGACTATGAGGATATTCTTGAGCAGTATGCTTTTTTAATTCGCCCCAAAAGTATGAATATCCTTTTTGAGCTTGATTAATCCAGTTATTAGATGTGTCTACTATATATCCAGTGTTTGAGGCTATAATTTCAATATATTTTCTAAATTCCTGGACTGCTTTTCTACCATGTTCTTTGAATTCAGCCATTTCAGAACTATTGGCTTGTTGTTTTTGGGGGCCATAATATTGTTCCCCAGCATATTTTTCCAAATAACTTGTAATATATTCAAAGTTTATTGTCTCATTATTTTCGATTTCTTTTTCTTTAAGATTGGGCATTTGGATACTCTCTTTGCATCATGTGTATGTTATTTTCATATTATATTCTGAATTAAAAATAATCCCAATCATCTTTACCTAATTATTCTTATGTCAGTTTTTATAAATAAAAAATGCGGTCAATTTTGACCGCACTTTCATTTTATTGCACTAATAAGTAGAAGTTATTTTTACCACGTAAGATATTGAGTGCAACAGCAGATGGTTTTTCATCTAGCGCTTTGCGTAAGTCTTGCGTGCTTTCAATTGGCTGGCGGTTGATGCCGATGATGATATCACCCGATTTTAAACCGCGTTGTGCTGCCATTGAATTTGGCTGTACTTTGCTAATTTCCACACCTTTCACGCCTTTTGCATCATAGTTGCTTAAGGTTGCACCATCTAATGCTGGAAGTTCCGTTTTGCTCGCAGTTTGAGTGCCATCGTCTGCTTGTAAGGTCACTTTTACGTTTTCAGATTTACCATCACGTAAATAAGTAAGTTCAATTTCTTTGCCCGCACCAGAAGTCGCGATTTTAGCTCGCATTTCGGCAAAGCTGGAGATTTTTTGACCATTCATTGCGGTAATCACATCACCCGCTTTTAAGCCTGCTTTTTCGGCAGCAGAATTTGGAATGACTTCACTCACAAAAGCACCTTGTTGCGCACTGACATTAAAGGCTTTCGCTAAATCTGCATTTAATTCACCACCTTTAATACCGAGTAAACCACGGCGTACTTCACCAAATTCTAAGATTTGTTGCACAAGATTGTTGGCTTGGTTGCTTGGAATTGCAAAGGCAATCCCGGCGTTACCGCCACTTGGAGAAATAATAGCCGTATTGATACCAATTAATTCACCTTGTAAATTCAATAATGCACCGCCAGAGTTACCACGGTTTACCGCAGCATCGGTTTGAATATAGTTTTCATATGCACCACTATCAGAACCGGTAGAGCGACCTAGTGCTGAAACAATACCAGAGGTTACGGTTTGACCTAAACCGAATGGATTACCGATAGCAACGGTAAAATCACCTACGCGTAATTTATCGGAGTCAGCCATTTTGATAGCAGTAAGATTAGTTGGTTTTTCGATTTGTACTAAAGCGATATCAGATTGTTCGTCTTTTCCAACGAGTTTTGCTTTGAATTCACGTCCGTCTTGTAATTTTACGGTAATTTTATCCGCACCATCTACCACGTGATTGTTAGTTAAAACATAGCCTTTATCTGCATTGATGATCACGCCAGAACCTAAACCACGGAAGTCACGTGATGAGCCACGGTTTCCACCAAATTGTTCACCAAATTGATCACCAAAGAAAAATTTAAATTCTTCCGGGATGTCATCAGGTAATGCTGAACGGCTGTTTGCTTTTGCTTTGCCTTCAACTGAAAGAGTCACAACAGCTGCTTGCGCTTTTTCTAACATAGGTGCAAGGCTGCCTTGTTCTACGATTTCATTCGGAATAGCTGCTTGAGCGGATACAGAGGTCGCAAATACGCTTAAACCTAATGCGATGCCGGTTAATACAAAATTTCTTTTCTTCATAGAGTTCTCCAAGTAAAAATAAATGACTGAATAAGTGTTCATTCAGACAAAGAAATGGGGGGAATGTTCAGTAAAAACAAGGGAATTTAAAAAAATATTTAAAAAAGTGCGGTTGGAATTGAAATTGTTTTTTATGACCACACTTTATTCAAATTTATTTATTCATTTTAGAGGATAAAAGAATAATCTATTTTAAATGGAGCAGGTACAACCTATTTTTACACCAAAATCCTTGTCAGCTAAGGCGAAAGGTTGTTTAATAGCGACCTATTTGAATTGCTTAGCTAGTACAAGTTTTATGCAATCATATAAACTTAGTGTAAAAACTCTAATGAACTAGTTTACTAGTGCAAAAAATGGGTGTAGAGTAACGTCATTAGATTTTAAGCACAACATTTAAGATTTAGAGAGTGACATATGGCGACGAAGAAAGAAGATATCGAAATAAAAGTTGCAAATGACGATACCCGAATTGAAAAAGTGGATCAGGTATTGCCTCCCATTGCTTTATTAGAAAAATTCCCTGCAAGTGAAGAAGCGGCAGAGTTAGTTCGTGAAACCCGTTTACATGCCCACAATATTATTCATGGAAAAGATGACCGTTTACTTGTGGTGATTGGTCCTTGTTCGATTCATGATCCTAAAGCGGCATTAGATTACGCAAAACGTTTAAAAGTATTACGTGATGAATATAAAGATACACTTGAAGTGGTGATGCGCGTTTACTTTGAAAAACCGCGTACAACAGTGGGCTGGAAAGGCTTAATTAATGATCCTTATTTAAATGATACGTATCGTTTAAATGATGGTTTACGTATTGCGCGTAAATTATTATCTGATATTAATAACTTAGGTGTGCCATCAGCCGGTGAGTTTTTAGATATGATCACCCCTCAATACGTCGCTGATTTTATGAGTTGGGGCGCAATTGGTGCGAGAACAACGGAATCTCAAGTTCACCGTGAGTTAGCTTCAGGATTATCTTGTGCGGTAGGCTTTAAAAATGGCACAAATGGTGGCGTAAAAGTCGCCTTAGATGCAATGGGGGCGGCAGAAGCTTCGCATTATTTCTTATCTGTGACAAAATTTGGCCATTCGGCTATTGTTTCAACAAAAGGAAATGAAGACTGCCACATCATTTTACGTGGTGGAGATAAAGGTCCTAACTATAAAGCTGAAGACATTGCAAAAGTTTGTGTAGAGATCGAAAAATCTGGTCGTATTCCACATGTTATGGTTGATTTCAGTCATGCAAATAGTAGCAAACAATTCAAAAAACAAATGGAAGTTTGTGAAGATGTTTGCCAGCAAATTGCAGGCGGTTCAAAACAGATCTTCGGTGTCATGGTAGAAAGCCATATTGTTGAAGGTCGTCAAGACTTAGTCGATGGTAAAGCGCAGACTTATGGACAAAGTATTACTGATGCCTGTATCGGTTGGGAAGATACAGAAATCATGTTAAAACAGTTATCTGATGCTGTATTAGCACGTCGCCAAGTTAATGGCTAATCAGTTTAATTTTCAGATGATTAAAAGTGCGGTTAATTTTGACCGCACTTTTTTTATGCGCTTTGAAAAATAGTAGAAAAGGGGTATGCTAGACTCAATGGAATAATAAAGGAGAAGTATAATGCAGGATATGATAAATGGCTTATTAATTGTCTTAATACCGATGGTGTTAGGTTATCTGTTAAAGGTCAATAATAAATCCTATATTGCAAAAATAAATCATATCGTGATGTTTTTGCTTTACATTATTCTTTTCTTAATGGGCTATTTACTTGGTCAGTTAGATGATTTAGAGCATAAACTGCCTATTATTGGCACAACTGCGGTGACGCTATCGGCGATCATTTTGGGATCCAATATGATTGGTTTAATGCTTTATGACCGTTTTAATCCAGCAGAGCCACTTAAATCACAAGGTAAAATTGATTCTCGTTGGCATTCCTTAATTGACTCGCTCAAACTTTCCGGCACTGTGGTAATTGGCACCCTTTGTGGTTTCTTATTCAAATCCTATCTTATGTTACCTACAGGTATTAATCTGTATGTATTGATTGTACTGATTTTCTTTGTAGGGATTCAGCTAAGAAATAACGGTATTTCTTTAAAAGACGCTATTTTCAATAAGCGTGGTTTTCAAACAGGGATGGTGTTTACGTTTACCTCGTTACTAGGGGGCGTGATAGCTGCTTTCGTTTTAGCGATGCCAATTACGCAAGGACTGGCGTTTGCCTCTGGAATGGGGTGGTATTCGTTATCTAGTGTGGTATTAACTAATGCGTGGGGACCGGTGCAGGGTAGTATTGCCTTTTTTAATGATTTATCCCGTGAAATTGTTAGTTTATTTGTCATCCCATTATTTATGCGCCATTTTCGTTCAACCGCGATTGGAATTACGGGGGCAACTGCAATAGATTGTACATTGCCAATTATCCAAAAAGCGGGAGGCATTGAAGTAACGCCAATTGCGATTTCATTCGGCTTTGTTACGAATATTCTGCCACCATTGTTATTGGTCTTCTTTTCCAGTATTCCGCTATAAAAAAGAAATACAAAAACAAAAGAGTTAATCGTTATTTTCGATTAACTCTTTTTCTTATATTTAATATTAGGGATTATCAGTTTCTATGCATGGCAATAACCGCCTGACCTAAACTGAGTCCACCATCACCCATCGGTAGTTTATGCGCACTTAGTACATGGAATTCGCTCAAATTTTCTTTTAATAAACGACGTAGCAGTTGGTTATGCATCACACCGCCGGATAGCACGATGGTACTGCATTGGTGTTTTCGTGCTTGGTTTGTCGCAAGTGCAGCAAAACCTTGGGCGAGAGCATAATGAAAGGCGAAGGCTTTATCTGCGACAGGCGCCTGGTAATTCAACCAACTTTGCCAGAAATAAGCCAAATCCAGTTTATTGCCGATAAGTGGCATTTTTACTGGAATATTGACCGCACTTTGTGCTTGTGTTGCCAAAGATGAGGTATTTGCCAGTGCTTCTAAATGACAGGCAGCTTCGCCCTCCCAAGAAACAATGGTTGGAGCAATACCGAGAGCATAAGCTACGGCATCAAATAAGCGACCCGCAGATGATATAGATGGGCAATTGAGTCCGCGTTCAATGGCATTGACTAATATTTGCCAATTCGGTTCTGTACAGGTTTTGGTGAGAATTTCTTGCCATTGTGGCACAAATTGATGCAGGTGAGCCAACCAGTTACGCCAAGGTTGTTTGGCAGCGAGATCGCCCCCAGGTAGGGCAACAGCAGGCAGACCACCTAAATATTGACTATGTTGATAGTCAACGAGTAGACATTCACCTCCCCAAAGTTGTCCATTTTCGCCCATGCCGATACCGTCTAGTGCAAGACCGATTACAGGTTCATTACAATGATGTTCGGCCATCACGCTGACAATATGAGCATGATGATGCAGTACTTCGATTGGTGTGATTTGTTGCTGTTCAGCAAGTTGTTTTCCGATAGAAGATGAAAAATAGCCAGGGTGAGCATCCACCGCGATGATGTCTGGTTGAAATTGGTAAATCTGCTGAAATAATGCAAGGTTTTCACTTAATTGTGACCGCACTTGCTCATTTGCAGTATCACCAATATGTTGGCTCAGTACGGCTTTATTGTGACGTAGTAAGCAGAATGTATTTTTTAGATCGGAACCTAACGCCAACACATTTTTCGGACTTTGTGTTTCAAGTGGTATTTCATCTGGCACATAGCCACGAGCACGACGTAGCGTTTCTAATCCATCGAAGGCAACACGAACAAGGCTATCATCAGCACGTTGTAGAATATCGCGATTGTGACAAAGATAAAAATCCGCTAAATCAGCTAATTGTTCCACCGCATGTTCATTTTTCAATACAGGAGGTTGACCGCTTGCGTTAGCAGAGGTCATGACTAGCGGACGATTAACCGCACGTAACAACAAATGCTGCAGTGGATTACTTGGAAGCATGACGCCGATTTCTTGCAAGTTAGGTGCGATGTTATCAGCAATATTGGGTACTTTATGTTTTGCTAGCAGTACAATCGGAGCTGCACTGCTGGTTAGCAATTCTGTTTCTTGAGAACTCAAATCCTGTAAAAACTGCAGATCAGGCACCATAATGGCTAATGGTTTTGTGGGACGATGTTTCCGTTGACGTAATAAATCAACCGTCTTTTGATTATTCGCATCACAGGCCAGATGAAAACCGCCTAAACCTTTAACCGCGACAATGTGACCTTGTTGCAATAAAAGTGCGGTCTGTTTTAGCGCGGTTTCATGAGTAGCAAGCGTTTGTTCTCGATCTTGTAACCAGATATGAGGGCCGCAGACCGAACAAGCATTGGGTTGAGCATGAAAACGACGATCAGCGGGATCTTTATATTCTTTTTCACATTGTGGACAAAGCGGAAAAACAGACATCGCCGTGTTTTTTCGGTCGTAAGGAATTGCCTTGATGATGGTAAAACGCGGGCCGCAATGGGTACAATTGGTAAAAGGGTAGTGATAACGTCGATTGTTCGGATCGAATAAGTCAGCTAAACAATGTGGACAGGTTGCTGCATCGGGAATAATTTGCGTGTCCATTTGATTGTTTTCGCTTTCCCGGATAGTAAAACCTGTTATTTCAGTTGCTTCTGGCCAATCAATGGCGCGCTGAGTAATATCCGTAATTTGAGCCAGTGGTGGAAGCTTATTTTGTAGATCGGATAAAAATTGTTCAAGAGAGCCGGATGGTGGAGAGATAAAACGAATTAACACGCCTTGTCCATCATTATTGACATCTCCATTTAATCCATATTGATTTGCCAGAAGCCAGACAAAAGGGCGAAATCCCACGCCCTGAACTTTTCCTTTTATGCGTAATTCGATCCCTTGCATAACGCAATCCTGTTTATTTTTGATTGAGTCCAAGAAAATCGCCGACTTCGTGTTCTAGCTGGCTCATCGCAATTAAGGCTTCTTGCGTCTGTTTGGCTTCTTCTTCATCAATAATTGTCATGGCGAAACCCACATGTACGAGAACCCATTTGCCAACTAGAGGTTTTGGGTCATCCTGACAAATTAATGAAATATTAACTTCTCTTTTTACTCCGCAGACATCGACTACAGCAAGCTGTAATGCGCTGTCAGCTACTTGAATGATCTGTCCCGGAATACCTAAACACATAATCTGTCCTTAGTTTGAATGTTTATGAGATAAATTGTTTATTGTGCACCAATAAACATACTGCGAAGGGTAAATTTTATCACGTAACCACTTAAATTTGTATAGCGATATTTCAAATAGGATGATGTCTATTTGTTGAAAGTTTGTTCACATTTTTAACATAAAATTATTATGTTTCACGGTTATTTAACAGGTGTATCACAGTAATAGAAAAACAATCAAAATCTTTTGATCTTAATCACAATTTTTTGAATTACTTCTTGAGCTTTACTTTTTTATAGGAGTATCCTTATAAGCAGAGTGGTTATTGTAGAAACGTTATTTACATACAAGGAGGGGAATGTATGAATCGTTTTGTAATCGGTGATCCGAAGGATTGCATTGGATGCAACACCTGTATGGCCGCTTGTAGCGAAGTGCATAAAGCTTTCGGATTACAATCTTTTCCACGCTTACAAGTCATGCGTAATGATGATGTAACCGTGCCAATTCTCTGTCGTCATTGTGATGATTCACCATGTGCTACCGTGTGTCCGGTGCACGCAATCACACATATTAATGACACCATTCAACTTAACGAAAGTCTCTGTATCGGTTGTAAACTTTGTGGTATTGCTTGCCCATTCGGTGCAATTACCCAACATGGTTCAGCACCGATTGACGCACCTACTTATTACGAAGGGTTCTCCTTCACCGATGCGGTAAAACGAGATATTCGTACAGCACCAGATAATACAGATTTACACAATATGCTGGCATGGCAACCAGGCGTGAAAGCCATTGCGGTGAAATGCGATCTTTGCTATTTCCGTGAAGATGGTCCGGCTTGTGTACAAACCTGTCCGACCAAAACCTTATTTATTATTAGTGATGAGAGTATCAAGCAGGCTAACGAAAGAAAACGTGAAATGGCAATGGTTTCTTCGCCTGCTATTCCAAGATAATTAGTGTGTTTTAACTTGTAATCAATGGAGTGATATTATGAGTTTACCTATCAATTTACTCATCACGACCCTGTTGATTTATGTCGTAGGTGCGTTTATTTCGCTCGCAGTGAGACGAAACGAACAACTTTCAATCAATATATCCGGCGTGACCGGTGTACTTGCTGGAGTGTTAGGTATTGTTGCCTGCATCCCCGTTCTGATCAGCAGCGACACAGTCGTTGATGTTTTCAAAACCCCATTTGAATTTGCCTCGTTCTCCATCCGTATTGACGGATTGGCGGCGTTTATGGTGTGCGTCATTTCTTTATTAGTGATTGTGACCGCACTTTATTCTTTCTCTTATGTAAAAGAATATAAAGGTAAAGGCGCAGGTTCCATGGGCTTCTTTATGAATTTATTTATCGCTTCCATGGTTGCGTTAGTCACCAGCGATAATGCGTTCTACTTCCTTGTATTCTTTGAAATGATGTCATTGGCATCTTATTTCTTAGTCCTTACCGAACAAGATGACAACGCCGTAAATGCGGGCTTGCTTTATTTCTTTATTGCGCATGCTGGTTCGGTATTAATTATGATCGCTTTCTTCATTTTCTACTGCTATGCCGGTAGTTTTGAATTTAGCGCATTCCGTCAAACCACTTTACCGGCACCGCTTGCCTTTACCGCCTTTATTTTGGCATTTTTAGGTTTTGGCGCCAAAGCAGGGATGATTCCATTACACAGCTGGTTACCGAAAGCTCACCCGGCTGCACCTTCTCATGCATCTGCAATGATGTCTGGTGTGATGGTGAAAATCGGTATCTTCGGGATCATCAAAGTCGGTGTCGATCTTCTCGGTTCTACCAATGTTTGGTATGGTGTTATCGTACTTGGTTTTGGTGCGGTATCCTCCGTACTCGGCGTACTTTATGCCTTGGCAGAACATGACATCAAAAAACTCTTGGCTTATCACACGGTAGAAAATATCGGTATCATTATGATGGGTGTGGGCGTTGGTATGATTGGTATCGCGACACATCATCCAGTGTTGGCAACCGTGGGCTTACTTGGTGGTTTATACCACTTACTTAACCATGCTGTATTCAAAGGCTTGTTATTCTTAGGTGCAGGTTCAGTAATGTATCGCTTGCATACTAAAGACATGGACTTAATGGGCGGCTTAGGCAAACTTATGCCTTACACTGCATTCTGTTTCTTAATCGGTACCATGGCGATTTCGGCATTGCCACCGTTTAACGGTTTTGTCAGTGAATGGTTTACTTATCAATCTTTATTCACCTTAAGCCAAAGTGATGATTTCGTCTTAAAACTTGCTGGTCCGATTGCCATCATTATGTTGGCATTGACGGGTGCGTTAGCGGCACTTTGTTTCGTGAAAGTGTACGGTATCAGCTTCGGTGGTGCACCACGTAGTGAAAAAGCAGCTAATGCACGCGAAGTACCAAAACCAATGGTGATTGCCATGGCGGTATTAGCGTTATGTTGTGTGTTGTTAGGTGTGGGCGCATCAGTGGTGACCCCAATAATTGCGAAAATTTCGACCGCACTTGCTCATAGCGAACCGCTCATGTTGGCTCAAAATGGCGTAGTGGTTGCACAAGCTGAACCGCATACTGCACTTTCAACACCAATGGTGACTATCATGTTATTGGCATTTTTCTTCTTGCCATTTAGTTTCTATGCGTTCACCAAAAATCAACGTTTATCCGATCGTGCAAAAGGCAATCCATGGGCTTGTGGTTATGCTTATGAACAAGATATGGCTGCCTCTGCAGGCAGTTTCACTCGTCCGTTACGTACGATTTTCAAATCGCTTTATACCTTGCGTGAAGTGTTGGATCCTGCACCTTTAGGTGATAAAGGCATCCAAGCGGTAATTAAAGGCGCAACAAAAGCTGAACCTTTCTGGGAAGAAAAAGTGACCATGCCTATCGCTCGTTTTATTCCTTGGTTAGGAACAAAAATCCAATGGTTGCAACAAGGTGACTTCCGTGTGTACTGCGTGTACTTCGTGATTGCCTTGGTGGCAATACTACTTTCCATTGCGTTGATGTAGGAGGTTGAAGATGATTACGTTACCTTCAGAAATTGCAACATCTGCCGGAATGTTTGTTTTTGCCATTGTGCAAGCCTTGGTTTTGCTTGCCCTTGCACCGTTATTTTCCGGTATTTCACGTATGATCCGCGCTCGTATTCAATCTCGTCGCGGTCCTGGCGTGTTACAAGATTATCGCGATATTGCGAAATTAATGAAACGTCAAAATATTTGGCCTGACAATGCGGGTTGGGTTTCTAAAGTGATGCCTTATGTGCTAATTAGCACTGTGATGGTAGTCGCCATGAGCTTGCCTTTATTTACCCGTGTCGCACCGTTTGGCGCAGGCAGTGATTTAATCACTGTGATTTATTTATTCGCCTTGTTCCGTTTCTTCTTCTCAATTGCGGGTTTGGATTCAAACAGCACATTCTCAAGTTTAGGGGCGAGCCGTGAAGTCACATTAGGTGTCTTGGTAGAGCCAATTCTCATGTTGGCATTCCTTGTGATTGCTTTAATTGCTGGTTCAACCAATTTTGCGGTTATCGGTAATGCACTTTCCGAAAACACTTGGCAATATCCAATTGCGACAGTGATTGCTATCGCCGCAGCATTCTTCGCCGTATTTATTGAAATGGGTAAAATCCCATTCGATTTGGCGGAAGCGGAGCAAGAATTACAAGAAGGTCCATTGACAGAATACTCTGGTCCAGCACTCGCCTTATTAAAAGTCGGCTTAAGCTTAAAATCCATGGTTGTAGCATCTATCTTTGTGAGCGTGTTGCTTCCGTTTGGTATCCCAACAGAGATGAGCTTAAGTGCGGTCATTTTAGGCGGTGTTTTATTCTTCGTGAAATTATTAGTGGTATTCGTGTTGGCTTGTGTCTTTGAAAACACACTCTCTCGTACCCGCTTTATGTTAACAGGACGTTTAACCGTGGTCGGCTTCGGCATTTCTGTGTTGGCGTTTGTATTTTACTTCACTGGGTTGTAAGGAGGACAAATATGGAACGTTTAGCTCTGATTACAATCATTTTACCTTTCGTAGGGGCGTTTATTGTCGGTTTGAACAAAAAACATTTTGCTCAAATTGCCACCGTATTTGCTGCGCTTGCTACGCTGGGAACCTTGTTAGTCGCAGGACAATGGTTTGCCGATGGTCATCAAAGCGTCACTTATGACATCGTCGCTTTTGATAAAACCGCGATCTTTGGTGTAACGCTTGATGCAGTCAGTACATTAATTGCCTTTGCCGTTGTGGCCTTAGGTTTCTTAATCTGCTTATATTCTTGTGGTTACTTAACCGATAAAAACCGTGAACACCCACATAATGGGTTACCACGTTTTTATGCATTCTTGCTCATCTTTATCGGTGCCATGGCGGGCTTGGTGTATTCCTCAACTTTAGCAGGACAATTATTGTTCTTCGAAATTACTGGGGGATGTTCTTGGGCATTAATCAGTTATTACCAAACACCAAAAGCTCAAGCCGCCGCAATGAAAGCCTTGATTATCACCCACGTGGGGGCAATTGGGTTATATATTGCCGCAGCCTATTTATTCAGCCAATCAGGTACTTTCTCTATCACTGCGTTAGAACATTTAGATCCGAGTGCGAAAACCATCGTGTTATTCGGTGTGATGTTTGCTGCGTGGGGTAAATCAGCACAATTACCAATGCAAATTTGGTTGCCGAATGCGATGGAAGCACCAACACCGGTGAGTGCGTATTTGCACGCCGCATCAATGGTTAAAGTTGGGGTGTATATCTTCGCTCGTTCAGTAATGTCTGCTGGTGAGATTCCACATATTGTGGGTGAAGTCGGCATCATCATGGCGATGATTACCTTAATTTACGGCTTCTTAATGTACTTGCCACAAACTGACTTAAAACGTTTATTGGCATATTCAACCATTACCCAACTTTCTTATATTTTCATTGGGATTTCTCTTGCTGCATTAGGCTCTAAATTGGCCTTTGTGGCAGCGATTAGCTACATCTTCAACCATGCTTTCGCGAAAAGCTTGTTCTTCTTGGTCGCTGGTTCGTTAAGTTATGCAACAGGAACCCGTTCTATGCCATTGTTACGAGGTATTATGCGTACAATGCCAGTGGTCGGTGCAGGATTTGGCGTAGCCGCGTTAGCTATTGCCGGGGTGCCGCCGTTTAATGGATTCTTCAGTAAATATCCATTATTTGCGGCCGGATTTGAGTTAGGCCAAGAGTACGGTTGGATCACTTGGTTGATGGTGCTTGCTTTAGTTGAATCTACCGCGACATTCGTATGGTTGTTGTATAAATTCGGACAATGTGTCATCGGTAAACCATCAGAAGCAGTGGCTGAAGCACAACCAATTACGTTTTCAATGAGTATCGTATTAGTGATTCTCATGGTGATGTCTGTATGTTCTAGCTTCATTGCTGCATATTGGCTAGGTTTGGCGGGTTAGGTTAAGGAGGAATCTATGTTAATGATAAATGGACTTGCGTGTTTACTCATTATTACCTCTCTTTGCGTAATTATGGTTCGAACCGCCAAAAAAGCTGCGTTATTTTACAGTTTGCAATCATTGGTGTTGGTATTACTGTTTGTTTATCTTGCCAATGAAATGCAAGCCCATGAACTTTATATGTGGTCAATTAGCGCATTTATTACCAAAGTGGTTTTGGTGCCAGCGATTTTAATCTATGCGATGAAAAAAGTTGATGAAAGTCAAACTCCGGCTGGAATAAATGTCGCTTGGTTGATCCCGATCACAGCAGTGATAGTCACATTGTGCTACTTTGTTGTTGTCCCAATCGATTTACCGTTGGTTGCACATCTTAAACCGGCATTATCAGTGTCATTAAGTCACTTCTTATTAGGTTTAGTGTGCATTGTTAGCCAACGCAATATCGTAAAACAAGTATTCGGTTATTGTTTGATGGAAAACGGTTCTCATCTCACATTAGCCTTATTGGCAAATAAAGCACCTGAGTTAGTGGAAATCGGAATTGCCACAGATGCTATCTTTGCCGTCATCATAATGGTGGTGTTGGTAAACAAAATTTACCGTACATTCCATTCATTAGATGCAAAACAACTTATGAGTTTGAAGGGGTAACGCTATGTATGAACAATGGATAATCGCGTTATTAATCGCACCTTTAGCAATATCACTTGCCAGTTTCGCTTGTGGCGTGACAAAAGCACGGACAATTTGTACCGCACTTCATGTTACAGGTTTGATTTTGATGTTAGCATTTGCCTTACAAATTATTAATGGCGTGCTAACTCAGGGGGAAATCAGTGCATTAAATAACTGGGTTTACATCGACAGTCTATCTGCTATTTTCTTAGGTCTTATCGCTATTGTTGGAACGTTAGCCGGTATTTATTCTATCGGTTACATTAGTACTGAATATCGCGAAGGGCATCTTGATTTGAAAACATACTGCAATTATTACGGCTTTTTGCATTTGTTTTTCTTCACCATGATCATTTCTGTGATCACCAATAATGTGATTTTGATGTGGGCAGCCATTGAAGCAACCACATTAAGTTCAGCATTCTTGGTCGGTACATACAAACAAAAAACCTCTCTTGAGGCTGCATGGAAATACATCATTATTTGTTCAGTTGGGGTGGCGTTTGGATTGTATGGCACAATTTTAACGTTCTCTAATGGAACAAATCTTTTAGCTGATCCAAGCCAAGCTATTTTCTGGACAGAAATCAATCAACAGGCAGCAGGTTTAAATCCAATGCTCATGTATCTTGCTTTTGCCTTTATTTTGGTTGGGTTTGGTACTAAGTGCGGTCTATTTCCAATGCATACTTGGTTATCTGATGCACACAGTGAGGCGCCAAGTCCTGTGAGTGCGATTCTATCTGCTGTATTATTGAATTGTGCCATGTTGGTGGTATTGCGTTATTACATCTTAGTTTCTAAAGCAGTCGGTTCTACATACCCGCAAACCTTATTGTTGGTATTTGGTTTACTCTCTGTATTAGTGGCGGCGTTGTTTATTATCGTCCAATTCGACATCAAACGTTTATTGGCATATTCCAGTATTGAAAACATGGGGTTAATTAGCTTTGCCTTTGGTTTAGGTGGCCCAATCGGTGTATTTGCGGGTTTATTACATACCATCAACCATAGTTTAGCGAAAACCTTGTTATTCTGTGCTTCAGGTAACATATTATTAAAATATAAAACCCGTGATATGAACCAAGTACGTGGTTTATGGCGTGTAGCACCAATGACGGCGGTGTTATTTGCCGGTGGTGCGTTAGCACTAGGTGGTATCCCACCATTTAACGTGTTCGTCAGTGAATTCAGTATTGCTGTTGCCGGTATTTACGCAGGTAAAACTTGGTTAATGGTGTTCTGTTTAATTTTACTCACTATCGTGTTAGCTGGATTGTCTTTAATGGTATTAAAAACCGTATTAGGCAAACAACCGGATAATGTTGAAGTGGGGGATGTGAACAAAGTTTCACTCGTGGCGATGGCAATTTTATTGTTATTCATGTTTATTATGGGTATTCATATTGCCGAACCAATTTTGCAGTTATTAAAAAGTGCGGTCGGAATTGTACTCGGATCTGAACAAGTGTCTTTTGGTGAAATGTTAGTTTTACCTTGGCAAAGTTTAGCGCAATGATCGACAGGAGGGATAAATATATGGAATTAACTAAAAATACATCAGTCGATCCAGCCAAAATGATTGGCAAAAATTACATTGAAGCAGTCAATGCAAAATTTCCAAATACCATTTTGGATGAGGAGTGGTCAACACCAAATCAGGTTACACTTACCATTAAAACCAATATGTTACCTGATGTTGTTGAATACCTTTATTATCAACATGAAGGTTGGTTACCGTTGGTATTCGGGAATGATGAGCGTTCAATTCATGGAAACTATGCAGTGTACTACGTGCTTTCCATGGAAGGGGAAGTGAAAACTTTTATCACCATTAAAGCCTTAGTTGATCCTGTGAGCTTAGAATTTCCATCTGTGACACCAAAAGTCAAAGCGGCGGTTTGGGGCGAGCGTGAATTATTCGATATGTATGGTTTGAAAGCCGTCGGTTTGCCTGACCAACGCCGCTTAGTGTTGCCAGATGATTGGCCAGATGATCTTTATCCATTACGTAAAGACTCAATGGATTACCGTTTACGTCCCGATCCGACAACTGCGACAGAAACATACGAATTTATTAACGAAAAAGGCGAAGCACGTATCGTGCCACTTGGCCCGTTACATATCACTTCCGATGAACCTGGACACTTCCGTTTGTTCGTGGATGGGGAAGATATCATTGATGCGGACTATCGTTTGTTCTATGTGCACCGTGGTATGGAAAAATTGGCGGAAACCCGTATGGATTACGACCAAGTTAACTTCCTGGCTGACCGTGTATGTGGGATTTGTGGTTTCACACATAGTGTGGCCTACGCCAATTCTGTGGAAAGCGCTTTAGGGATTCAAATTCCAAAACGCGCTGAATGGATTCGTGCGATTTTATTAGAAGTAGAACGTTTACATAGTCACTTATTAAACTTAGGTCTATCTAGCCACTTTACCGGCTTTGATACTGGCTTTATGCAATTCTTCCGCGTTCGTGAGAAATCTATGACCTTGGCAGAAGTGCTAACCGGTGCACGTAAAACCTATGGTATTAACCTTATCGGTGGTGTGCGTCGCGATATGTTGAAACATCAACGTGAGCAATGTATCAAACTTATCGGCGAAATGCGTGAAGAACTCAAAACCTTGACTGATATTTTATTAAATACACCGAATATGGAACAACGTACGGTAGGTGTCGGTGTATTGGCAAAAGATATCGCTCGTGACTTTAGTCCGGTTGGTCCAATGATTCGTGGTTCTGGCTTTGCTCGTGATGTGCGTAAAGTACATCCGTTCTCCGGTTATGGCGATGTTCCTTTCAATCTCTTCACTGAAGCCAATGGTGACGTATTATCCCGTGTGAAAGTGCGTATTAATGAAGTGTTTGAATCCATGAATATTATTGATTACATGGTGGATAACTTGCCAAGTGGTGAAATCTTAAAAGAAGGTTTCAATTATACGCCTGGACGTTTTGCTTTAGGGATTACCGAAGCTCCACGTGGCGAAGATATTCACTGGTCAATGCTAGGCGACAACCAAAAACTTTTCCGTTGGCGTTGTCGTGCTGCCACTTATGCTAACTGGCCAACCTTACGCTACATGCTGCGTGGCAATACAGTGTCTGATGCACCACTTATTATTGGTAGTCTTGACCCTTGCTATTCTTGTACCGACCGTGTCACTGTGGTGGATGTGCGTAAACGCAAAGCGAAAACCGTGGATTATAAAGAAATTGAACGCTACGGTATTGAACGTAAAAATTCACCATTGAAATAGGGGAGGCGGAAAATGTTTAAATTACTAAAAACGGTATTTAAAGCAGGTGATGTTACCACCAAATATCCGTTCAAACCTTATGAAGTAGATGATGATTTTAGAGGAAAACCGGAACTTAATTCTGATCAATGTATTGTCTGTGCGGCTTGTACCATTGCCTGTCCAGCTAATGCGTTAACCATGAGAACGGATCCGGTGACAGGCGACCGTACATGGTCATTATTCCTTGGTCGTTGTATTTTCTGCGGTCGTTGTGAAGAGGTTTGTCCAACCAAAGCTATTCGCTTGTCACAAGATTTTGAGCTCTCAGTGACCAATAAACAGGATCTTTTTCAAGAAACAACCTTTGCTACAGTGACTTGTCAGGAATGTGGTAAACCGTTTATTTCTTATAAAGAATTGAATTACACCATTGATTTATTCAAACAAACTTTGGATAAACCTGAATTAGTGAAACAAAAATTGGCGGAGTTGCATACTTGTCCGGTTTGTAAACGTCAGCACAGCTTAGAAAAAACCGCGAATATGGAATCCAACATGCGGATGAAATTAATCGACTTTAAAGAGCCGGTTCGCTTGAATTTCAAAAAAGCGCTCGAGCAACGAGAACAAAGTGCGGTTGATTTACCTAACGTTTTAGCAGGAGGCGAAAGACGATGAACACACAAATTCCAATGCCGGTCAATGGCATATCAACACCGTTTAGTATTGATGAAAATATTGCCAAAATGAAACAAACGTTACTGAAAGATATTCAACGTTCAGCTTACGTTTATCGTGTGGACTGCGGCGGTTGTAATGGGTGTGAAATCGAAATTTTTAGTACCATTACGCCAACATTCGATGCGGAACGTTTTGGTATTAAAGTGGTGGCTTCACCTCGTCACGCGGACATTTTATTGTTCACTGGTGCGGTTACCCGTGCGATGCGTACGCCAGCAATGCGTGCTTACCAAGCTGCGCCCGATCCTAAAATCTGTATTTCTTACGGGGCCTGTGGTTGTGGTGGCGGTATTTTCCATGATCTTTATTGTGTTTGGGGGGGGAGTGATCAAATTGTACCAATCGATGTGTACATCCCAGGCTGTCCTCCAACTCCAGCAGCGACCATTTATGGATTCGCGGTAGCACTTGGTTTGCTTGATCAAAAGCTCAAAGGTAAACAAGAAAAAGCTGATCCTAACGCAGAAGCTAAATTACGTTTCCCAACTATTCCGTTGGATTTGCGTATTAGTCTTGAACGTGAAGCGCGTCGTCTTGCCGGTTATCGTCAAGGCGGTAACATCGCTAACCAATTTATGGCAATGATGACAGAAAATGACAAAGTGCCATTTGGTGTACGTTTAGGTGAATACCTAGAACGCGAAGCCGATCCGCGTTTAAGCGAAATCGTCAATCGTTTGCATGCGATTAGTCTGCCGTTTTCGGGATAATTAATTATGGGGCAAGTGATTGCCCCTATAAAAATGGGAATGTTATGACAACGAAAGTCTTTTTCTATTTATTAAACGAACGTTTCGTCGAAAACGATGAACAAGTGCCAGAGCAAGCAAAACAGGTAATGTATTACTCTTTGGCGATTGGTCACCATGTTGGCGTAATTGATTGTTTTAAAAAATTACTGGTTTGTGACTACGATGCTTATCAACGTTTTGTAGATAGCTTTCCAGAAGGGGATGCTAAACGTAAATTTGCCGGCTTAATGCGATTCGGTGAAATAGTGATTGATTCTAGCCATGTCAATTTATTAGCGAGAGCGATGGATGAAAATAAAGCCAATTTCACCCCAGAACATCAAGAGTGGGTCGAAATCCTAATGGATACGTTAGCGTCGATTCAGCGTGAACCTGTGATGTATATAATGGTGAAACGTCGTGACGAATAATGTGATCTTAACTGTTGGCAACAGCATGATGGGGGATGACGGTGCGGGCCCTTATCTCTATCAGCTATTGAATGAAAATCCATTGCCAAATTGGACCGCACTTGACGGCGGCTCAGCACCGGAAAATGTTGCACATATTGTGCGAGACATGAAACCTGATTTGCTTTTAATTTTCGATGCGGCTGATATGGAATTAGCACCGGGCAAAATCCGAATCATTGAAAAAGAGAGCATTGCGGAAATGTTTTTCATGAGTACGCATAATATGCCGCTCAATTACCTCATCGAGCAACTGGAACAAGATATTAAACAAATTGTTTTTGTTGGGCTCCAACCCGATCTGGTTTCCTTTGGTTTTCCGATGACAGAAAGCGTAAAAGAGTCTGTGCAATTTATGTATGATTTTTTAAAAGAGGGAAGATCGCTTGAAGAGATTCCTGTTTTGTAAAAAAGTGAGGGTGATTTTCTAAACATATTTTAAAAATATTACGAAAACCTGTTTTATATCAATAAATCCATGTTTTTTGTAATACTATAAACTGATTTTGGGTGTAATATATACCCAGAATTAATTATTCTAATTCTATCTCTAACCTCGTGTTGTACTAAAATAAGGACGTTACTATGGCTATTAAAAAAGTAATTACCGTATGTCCGTATTGTGCCTCAGGTTGTAAAATCCATCTTTTGGTGGAAAACAACAAAATTGTGGGAGCTGAAGGTGCAAACGGCAAGACAAACGAAGGGGAGTTATGCCTAAAAGGATATTATGGCTGGGATTTTGTGCATGATACAAAAATCCTGACTCCTCGCCTAACTCAACCGATGATCCGCTACAAACGTGGCGAACCATTCACACCAGTGAGCTGGGAAGAAGCGATTTCTTACACAGCAAGACGTCTCAGTGAAATCAAAGAAAAGTACGGTAACGAATCTATTATGGTAACGGGCTCTTCCCGTGGACCAGGTAACGAAGTGAACTTCGTTATGCAAAAATTCGCCCGTGCGGTATTAGGAAATAACAACATTGACTGTTGTGCGCGCGTGTGACACGGCCCTTCTGTAACAGGTCTGCTCAAATCGGTCGGTAACGGCGCAATGTCCAACTCAATTGTTGAAATTGAAGATACCAAATGCGTATTCATTTTTGGCTATAATGCCTCCACTTCACATCCTATTGTGGCGCGTCGGATTAACCACGCCAAAGCAAAAGGGGCGAAAATCATTGTTTGTGACCCTCGTAAAATCGAAACAGCCCGTATTGCGGATATTTATGCACCGCTTGCTAACGGGTCTAACGTCGCATTCTTGAATGCGATGATGAATGTGATTTTGGAAGAAGGGTTACAAGATCAAAAATTTATTGATGAACACACCGAAAACTTCGATGCGTTCTATGAAACCGTGAAAGCTTACACACCGGAATCCACTCAATATATCACAGGTATTGAGCCTGAAATGTTGCGTGAAATTGCCCGCACTTATGCGAAAGCGGAAACTGCTACTATCTTATGGGGTATGGGCGTTTGCCAATTCCGTCAAGGTGTAGAAACCGTACGTGCATTAGCAAGCTTGGCAATGCTTACCGGTAACTTAGGTAAACCAAATGTTGGGGTGAACCCAGTACGTGGTCAAAACAACGTACAGGGCGCATGCGATATGGGTGCGTTATTCAACACATTACCTGGCTATCAAAGTTTTGCTAATCCAGAGATTAATGCAAAATTTGCGAAAGCTTGGGGCGTGCCATCTATTCCAACTAAACCAGGTGTGCCGTTGAGTGAAGTGCCTGAAGCGATCATGGAAGATAAAATTAAAGCATTCTATATCATGGGTGAAGATACATTACAAACTGAGCCTGATATTAATGCTGTTAAAAAAGCCTTCGAGAAAGTTGAGCTTCTTATTGTTCAAGATATCTTCATGACTCAAACCGCAGCAGAAGCAGATATTTTATTACCTGCGACTTCTTGTGCTGAACATGAAGGGGTGTATAGTGCCGCCGACCGTGGTTTCCAACGTTTCTATAAAGCGGTTGAGCCAACCGGCGATGTCAAGGATGACTGGGTGATCATTAGTGAAATTGCTACGGCAATGGGTTACCCAATGCACTATAACAATACCAAAGAAATTTGGGATGAGTTGCGTGATCTTTGTCCGCTTTATAAAGGGGCAACTTACGAAAAAATGGAAGGCATGGGTTATATCCAATGGCCATGTACTGACGAAGGCCCTGAAGATCAAGGTACGCAATATTTGTATAAAGGCCAAATCTTCGACCGTCCGAACGGCAAAGCTGAATTCTTTGCATGCGACTGGGAACCACCGATGGAAGATCTTTCAGAAGAATTCCCATTGGTACTTTCTACCGTACGTGAAGTGGGTCACTACTCCTGCCGTTCTATGACCGGTAACTGCCGTGCACTTGCGGCACTTGCTGATGAACCAGGATTCGTACAAATGAACGATCAAGACGCCAAAGAATTAGGCATTAAAAACAACGACTTGGTTTGGATTGCATCATCACGCGGTAAAGTGATTTCTCGCGCAGATGTCAGCACTCGTACCAACAAAGGCGCTTGTTATATGACCTATCAATGGTGGATCGGTAAATGTAACGAATTAACCGCTGAACATTTGAATCCAGGTTCTAGAACACCGGAATACAAATATAGTGCGGTTCGTATCGAGAAAATCGAAGACCAAGCCTGGGCTGAACGCTATGTGGTAACTGAATACGCGAAATTAAAAAATCGCTTAAAAGAAACCGCACTTGTGGCTTGATTAGCGTCATAAATGAATGACGGGCGAACTTAAATGGTTCGCCCGTTTTTTATTCAATTATTTTCTCATGATTATGAACGCATTTAGCCATCATTATCTGGAGCTAAAGACAAACAGGAATCGGCGAGCGTTTCACTAAAGTGTAAATCATGCGAGGCAATAAGCATCGGCAACTGTAATTCGCGTAAAAGTGCGGTCAGTTTAGCAATATTTTTTACATCCAGTCCATTGGTTGGTTCATCAAGTAATAATACTTTGGGTTGCATTGCTAGCACGCCAGCCAGTGCTGTAAAGTTCTGTTCTCCACCAGATAGGGTATTCACAGAACGATTTTTTAATCCAACAATATTCAGACGTTCCAGTTGTTGTAAGGCAATTTGATAGGCTTCATCTCTGTTCAATCCTTGATTAAGTGGACCAAAGGCCACATCATCAAGTACGGTTGGACCGAAAAGTTGATCGCCCGCATGTTGGAAACAGATCCCTACCTTTCCGCGTAATGGTACAAAATCCTTTTCTTGATGGCATGTTCGATCGAACCAGCGAACCTCTCCATGTTGGTAAGGTATAAACCCTAATAGACAGTGTAATAGCGTCGATTTCCCACAACCAATATCGCCTTGTAAAAAAAGGCGATGACCTTTAGGGAGTTCAAAAGAAAGGTTATCAATAATCACGCGTTGGTCGCGCATGATTTGTAATTGTTTGATTTCGAGGACGTTCATCAAGATTTATCCTGTGTTTTTTTCACATCATGCAGCTGAAAGCCACGAGCTTTTAGCGCCATTTCTGTTTTTTCTGCTTTAACGAGTGCATGAATTAATAATAGGGCGACACGCTGCGCCGCAATAAATAAGGTTCGGCTATTAAGTTTTGGCTGGTAGCCACGTGCTCGCATTGCCATATCCATCTTTTTATGTACTTCACTGAACACGGAAATATAGCGCACAGTGAGAACAAATAGGTGAAGTAGTTTTTCAGGCAATGGCAAACGACATAATGCTTGCAATAAAAGACTCTCGTTCATATCAATTAACAAGAGGCGAGTTAAACTTAAAATTAAATTGAAACGTAGCGTGATGAGTAGCGCGAGCTGAATGCCCATTGGATTTAATACTAAACCTTGCTCGGTGATTTTCCAGCTTAAGGTTAACCAAACGAGTAGTGTAAAGAGATTTAGTTTCAGCCAATATTTGAAATAACTGGCAAGGGATTTTTGATAGCGAATTAGCGCAATAAGTAATCCGCTGAATACGAGCAGATTAAGGATAATAAGCGTTGAAATATGTGTCATTGTGCTGACGATAAGTCCACACAAAAACACATAAATTAACCGTAAGTGCGGTTGAAAAATAGCAAGGAAATTCATTTCACCACACTGAGCGCTGTTGGATACATTTTGTTTAACAATAAGACCACACCAACACTGACGATACTGTCGATAATAAATACGGGGATATGTGATATCACTAGAAGCATGATCAGATCGCTATAGGCTTTACCGCCATCCAGAGCCAAGACTAAAGAAGCGAGCAAGGCTGAACCGCCAACGCCGATCACGCCAGCACCAATACCTGCTGCAATTTGAGTGCGACGGGAATTGTCATTTTCAAGTCTTTTTGCAAATAGCCAATGTACAAGAAGGGCAGGTAATGCCATCACGCATAAATTGACACCTAATACAGCAAATCCCCCAAAGGAAAAGAGCAGAGCTTGTAATACCAATGCGATTAAAAAAGCAGGGAAAACGGCCCAGCCGAGAAACAGGCCGGCCATGCCGTTTAAGATGAGATGCACGCTACCAATGCCTACCGGTACATGAATGGTTCCAGCAACAAAAAAAGCAGCGGCAAACAATGCTGTTAGCGGCAATTGCTGCGAATTGAGTCGTTTAAGACCAATCATTACGCAGACTAATGCGACAGCTGCACCACCAAGCAATACGGGTGTATGCAACACACCTTCCGATAAATGCATATTATCTTTCCTTAGATTGCGACGCACGCGTCATCTTTGAGGCTCTAATCAATGCCCATAAGCCAAAAATACCAACAATATAGCCGATACCGCCAATAATATCGTGCAGGTAAATTTTGTCTTTTAATTTAGAAATATCTTCGCGGACCAACATCAATGCATTGTCACTGTTATTAGTGGTTTGCGCAGATACTCTGTTGGCAACAATTGAGGCACGATGTCCTTCTTCACCTTCTATCACTACTTTAATGGCACCTTCGGTAGTTGTATTGATCGGATAGGCAAATTGCCCATCGCGATCCGTTTTACCTTCCAATAGAGGGGAGTCCTGGCCAGCTTGCAAAATCTCCATATAGCTTTCTGCCGCTGGGGTCATATCGGAATAATAGGCTTTGCCAGAAACTGTGCGTCCATCATATTGTGCAAAAACATGCAAACTATGAGCCAATGCTGATGGTGCGCACAGCCAGGTGAAAAGTACGGTTAAAAATACAACTCTTTTCATTATTTCGCGTCAAAAGTTAGCATATATTCAACACTACGTTTGGTATAGTCAGGATTGTCTTTAACTGGCTCGTCAAATTCAGCCCAGACTTTGTTATAGCCCGCTTTAGGGGTGAATTGTGCAATACCTTTTTCATTGGTTAAGTTGAATGGGTGATCTTCGCCTAAACCCACTTTGATGCCTTGCACAGGTTTACCTTTTACTAACACGAGAATATCGAGTGGTTGTCCCGCTTTCGGTTCACTTTGTGGGATCAATTCATAATCCATGTTGTGTGATTTATTTGCTTGCGCATCCCAGTGTAAAATCGCTTTGCCGAATTTGACTGGATTAACACTGAGTACAGCTTCAGGTGCTTGCTGTTTGGTTTTTTCGACATATTTACCGCTTGGCAATTTCGACCAAACACCATTATCAAAGCGAATAAATGCGATGGCAGCATCAGGTGCAGCAAAGTGTGCTTCGCCTTCCTTAAAGTTCACAGTGGCATTTTGCAATTGGCCCTTAGCATCGAGTAGGCGTACTGCTTTTAATTTGCTTTGAGGATAGGTTTCAGTTTCCTCATGACCAAATTTAACCACATATTGCCCTTTAGCATCCTTAGCAGGCTCCAACCAAACATTATGTGCATTAGCGAGTGAAGCACCGAATAGTGCGGTAATAAACAATGCTGTTTTTTTCATGGAAGTTCTCCTTTTCTAACATGTGAATACTGTGATAAAGTATAAAATATGAAGTAACTTCAGAGTCAAGTGTAATTTAATAAAAAATGAAAATTGGTCAACTAGCCAATATCGTTGGCTGCACGGTGGAAGCCGTACGTTTCTATGAAAAGCAAGGATTAATTGAACCCGCTAAGCGAACGAATGGTAATTTCCGCGTTTATACGGAAGAGCATTTGAAGCAACTTTCTTTTATCTGTTATTGTCGCAGTTTGGATATTTCGCTAAAAGAAATCAAAATGTTGCTGAATCCGCAATGTGCCACTCAAGAGCAAGAAAGAGAAATCAATGAGCTGCTAGATCGACATATTCGAGAAGTATCAAAACGGATCCATGAATTAGCTCACTTACGAATTCGCTTAATTCAGCTCAAAGGTAAATGTAACCATTTTGAGCAAAACAATGATTTAATGAATACTTTATTGCAGCACAGTGGCATTAATTTTGTGCCGTTGAAATAAAGTATAATGCCAACACGGGTGAAATATTGAAATGCAGAAAATGAATAGTAAAAAGAGTAGAATTAAAACATACTGCTTTTTATCCTAAGGAGAAAATCATGCACGAAATGTCCCTCTGTCAGAATATGATGGAAATTATTGAACAACAACAGAAAAAGCATGACATCCATGAAGTGACAGATATCTGGCTAGAAATTGGGGCACTGTCTTGTGTCGAGCAAAGCGCGGTTGAATTTTGCTTTGAAATTATGCGTAAAGATACCGTTGCTGAAAATTGCCAATTACATTTTATTCATTTACCCGCGATAGCATGGTGCTGGCAATGTCAAAAGGAAGTAGAGATTGAGGCCTATCAGGATTGCTGTCCACTCTGTCACAGTGCATGTTTACAACGTCGAAGCGGCACAGAATTTAGAGTGAAAGAAATCGCCGTAAAATAGCAGAGTATTTTAATTGATTAGAATGTCGTCTGACTTTTGAATATAAAACACGCTAACTGATTGATAGTATGCGTTTATCCCTCTTCAAAGAATATATTTAACATTGAGAATATGGTATTCTAATGCACATGAATTACCATAGATTCTAAGCATTTACAGAATAAACGAAAAATTATTGAGGTGACTTATGTGTACAACCTGTGGCTGTGGCCATCCAGACCAAGTCAGAATCGGTGAATTACCGCATGTTCATAATGATTCCAACGCGCAACATGCGATAAAACTACCTAATTTTTCTCACTCCTCATTCCGCATGCCAGACACGCCGCAACAAGAAGAAACGCAACAACGATTACTGAAAGTAGAACAAGATATTCTCGGTGCAAACAATCAATTAGCCGATATGAATCGTCGTTTTTTTGCGAATCAGCATATTTTGGCACTTAATCTTGTTTCAAGTCCTGGCTCAGGCAAAACAACCTTGTTGACGACCACATTAAACGCATTAAAAAATGACTATCCTTGTTATGTGATCGAGGGCGATCAACAAACAGAAAACGATGCGGATCGTATTCGTCAAACGGGTGTACCAGCGATTCAAGTTAATACGGGTAAAGGTTGTCACTTAGATGCACAAATGATTGGTAATGCATTGGTGAAATTGCAGCCACAGGAAAATAGTCTGATGTTTATTGAAAATGTCGGAAACCTAGTCTGTCCGTCAGAATTTGATTTAGGCGAGCATGCTAAAGTGGTGATCTTATCCGTGACAGAAGGCGAAGATAAACCGTTAAAATATCCACATATGTTTGCGGCTTCGAAGTTAATGATTTTAAACAAAGTAGATTTACTGCCGTACTTAAATTTTGATGTGGAAAAATGTATTGCTTATGCGAAACAAGTGAATCCGACAATTGAGGTTATCCAGTTGTCTTCTCAAAGTGGAGAAGGATTACAGCAGTGGCTAGATTGGTTAAAAGTGCAAGAACGATAGGAGCATCAAATGCAGTTTGTTGATGAATTTCGTGATCCTGAACTGGCAAAAAGTCTGTTGCAGCGACTACAAAAAATAATGGAAAAACAACCGCACTTTACGCCAGAAAATCCGTTATATCTGATGGAGGTCTGCGGCGGACATACTCATACCATTTTTAAATTTGGGCTTGATCGTTTATTACCGAAAAGTATTGAATTTATTCACGGTCCAGGTTGCCCGGTATGTGTCCTACCGATGGGGCGAATTGATGTTTGTATTGAGATTGCTCGTCGTCCAGAAGTAATTTTCTGTACTTTCGGTGATGCTATGCGAGTACGCGGACGTTTAGGTTCATTATTAGAAGCCAAAGCACAGGGCGCGGATGTTCGTATCGTTTATTCACCGCTTGATGCATTGAATATCGCATCAAATAATCGAGACAAAAAAGTCGTGTTCTTTTCACTCGGTTTTGAAACGACGATGCCAAGTGCTGCGATTACCTTGCAACAAGCGAAAAAACAGCAGGTAAACAACTTTTTTGTGGTATGCCAAAATATTACCATCATCCCGACATTACACAGCTTATTGTCACAAGGACAAGTCAAAATTGACGGCTTTCTTGCACCAGGTCATGTAAGCATGGTAATTGGTTCTGAACCTTATCAGGAATTGTGTGATACCTACCATAAGCCTTTTGTAATCACTGGTTTTGAGCCTTTAGATATCCTACAAGCAATTTTAATGTTGGTGACACAGATTGTTGAAAAACGCTGTGAAGTGGAAAATCAGTATAAACGCATAGTGCACCAACACGGCAATGTGTTGGCTCAACAGGCAATAAGCGAAGTATTCCGCTTGAAAGCCAGCAGCGAATGGCGAGGATTGGGCGAAATTGCAGAATCTGGCGTAGAACTGACAGATGATTATCAATGCTTTGACGCAGAAGCGCATTTTGCTTGTCAGCCACATCAAGTTGCTGATGATCCTGATTCTCGCTGCGGTGATGTATTAATCGGTAAATGCAAGCCGGCTGATTGCCCATTATTTGCTAAAAAATGTAATCCAGACAATGCCTATGGTGCATTGATGGTGTCTTCTGAAGGGGCATGTGCGGCTTATTATCAATACAGACGGGAATAAAACAATGACTGATTTTATTACGATGGCACACGGAAATGGCGGTGCCACAATGCAAGAGTTGATCCGCGATTATTTTGTCGAGGCCTTTGATAACCCGATACTTTCACAAGGCGAAGATCAGGCTCGCATTGCTTTACAAGAAATGAACGCTTTAGGCGGAACATTAGCTTTTTCTACCGACAGTTTTGTCATTGATCCGATTTTTTTTCCTGGTGGAGATATTGGTAAACTCGCCGTTTGTGGCACAGCTAACGATGTTGCCGTATGCGGTGCCGTACCAAAATATTTGTCTTGTGGCTTTATTTTGGAAGAAGGCTTACCACTGGAAACCTTAAAAAAATTGATCCAGTCTATGGCAAAAGCCTGCCATTCAGCCGGTATTCAAGTGGTAACAGGTGATACCAAAGTGGTACAAAAAGGCGCGATAGATAAAGTGTTTATCAATACGGCAGGTATTGGTGTGATTCCAAACGGGCTCGACTGGGGCGTGCATCGTATTCAGCCTGGCGATCAGATTATTGTGAGTGGTACTTTGGGTGATCATGGTGCAACCATTTTGAATTTACGTGAAAATCTCGGTATTCAAACTGATTTATGCAGTGATTGCGCCGTGCTTGCACCGCTTATTGATTGTATTCGTCCGATTGAAGGCGTGAAAGCCGTACGCGATGCGACCCGTGGTGGTGTGAATGCGGTACTTCACGAATTTGCGCAGGCACAGAAAGTGGGGATTCAAATTGATGAAACGGTATTACCAATTCGTCAGGAAGTACGCGGTATTTGCGAATTACTCGGTTTGGATGCGTTGAATTTTGCTAATGAAGGCAAATTGGTAATTGTGGCAGATAAAGCAAAAACAGCTGAAATTCTGACCGCACTTCGTAACCATCCATTAGGTGAAAATGCGGCCGTAATCGGCGAGGTAACGACTGATGGCAAAGTTCGTGCAGTTGGTCTTTTCGGTCAAAGTCGTTTATTAGACTTACCACGCAACGAACCTTTACCACGCATTTGTTAAGCAAAAACCGGTTTAATTTTTAATTAAACCGGTTTTAGTTTGTAAATTGATATAGAGAGAAGAGTGATTATTTTTTCCAAATAACGTGGAATTCGCGATCTTCTTCTCGATGTGAAATTAAGAATTTTGCAAACACATCATCCATTTCATCTTTATCATTCACTAAACCCACCCAAACTTCAGCAAAAGCGTCAGGATCGATTAACACCCCAATTTCTTGTTCCCAATCGTCTGCTGTTTCGACAAACTCGACCGCACCACGATCTTCAAATTGCAGATTGAATAGCATAATATCAGCGGGATCGAGATTTTCGCCTGCCATTTCTAAGAAAATATCATAAGCAAGATCAATCGCTGCATCGGGATCGAGTTTTTGAATATCAGTTGTCATTGGGTTTTCCTTCATCAAGTAAATTGCGCGTATGATACCGCAAGAAATAGAAAACAAAAAGTACGGCCAAATTTATCATTATTTTTGACCGCACTTATTTTTAGTTGCCGTAACTAGCCCGTATTTCGCATACCTGCGGCAATACCTGTGATAGTAATCATCAGGGCTTGTTCGACATCAGGGCTTGGGTTTTCAGGCGATTCACGGAAACGACGGAGCAATTCTACTTGAAGGAGATTGAGCGGATCCGTATAAACATTACGTAACGCAATAGAATCGGCGATCCATGGCAAGTCTGCCATTAATTCATCTTTGTGAGAAAGCGAAAGCACGGTTTTAATATCTGCATTCAGTTGATTACGCAGATTTTCACCTAAGTACCAAAGCTCTTTTTTCACTAAGTTGTGATCATATTGTTCAGAAAGCCAAGTATCGGTTTTACTGAAGACCATTTCCAACATGCCCACACGAGTAGAGAAGAATGGCCACGCTTTACACATTTCTTCAATAATATGACCTTTGCCTTCATCTACAATTTTTTGAATTGCCGCACCCGCACCCAGCCATGCCGGTAGCATTAAGCGGTTTTGCATCCAAGCAAAAATCCATGGAATGGCACGTAAGCTTTCTACGCCACCATTTGGATTACGTTTTGCAGGGCGAGATCCAAGTGGCAGTTTAGACAGTTCTTGTTCTGGTGTGGCACTACGGAAATAAGGTACGAAGTCTTTATCACCACGAACAACACTACGGTAAATGTCACATGAAGTAGCGGAAAGCTCATCCATCACAGCACGCCATTCTGCTTTTGGTTCTGGTGGTGGAAGTAAGTTTGCTTCTAAAATTGCACTCGCGTAAAGATCAAAGGTTTCAACCGCAACTTCGGGTAAACCAAGTTTAAAGCGGATCATTTCCCCTTGTTCAGTCACACGTAAACCATTTTTGAGTGAGCGCGGAGGTTGGGAAAGTAATGCCGCATGTGCAGGCGCGCCACCACGACCGATTGTACCACCACGACCATGGAATAAAGTGAGTTCAATACCCAGTTCTTCGGTTAAATTGACTAATGCTTCTTGTGCACGATATTGTGCCCATGATGCCGCCATCATGCCCGCATCTTTAGCTGAATCAGAATAACCAATCATCACCATTTGATGATTATTAATCACCCCACGATACCAACCAATATTAAACAATTGACGCATGACACCTTCAGAGGCATCTAAGTCATCTAAGGTTTCAAAAAGTGGCACAACAGGAATGTGATAAGCCACGCCCGCTTCTTTTAATAATAAATGCACGGCGAGTACATCAGAGGCACTTCTTGCCATTGAAATAATATAGCAAGCAATTACGCCTTGTTTTTGTTGGGCAATGACTTTGCAAGTCTCTAAAATTTCTTGGGTTTCTGCAGACGGCTCCCAATGGGTTGGAATTAATGGACGGCGAGAATTTAATTCACGTACCAAGAAAGATTGTTTTTCTGCTTCGCTCCATTGTGCATAATCGCCAATACCAAGATAACGTGTAATTTCTGCGATAGCATCTGTATGACGCGTGCTTTCTTGACGGATATCCATTTGTGAAAGCGTGACACCAAAACAGCGAATGCGATGCAAAATATCCAATAATGAACCATTGGCGATAATCCGCATGCCACACGCCATTAATGATTGATAGCAATCATAGAGCGGTTCCCAAAGTTGATTATCTTCCATAATGATATCCGCTTGGCTTACGCGTGGTGGACGATTAGTCATGCAATCTTCAAAGTAATCAAGGGTCGCGATAAGTTTTGCACGAAGTTCTTTGACCACAAAACGATAAGGCTCTAAATGCTCACCATATTTTGCAGTAAATTCTGACGTGCATTTCACCATAGATAATTCATCGGCAAGGGATTTGATGTCATTTAAGAATAAATCTGCTGCTTTCCAACGAGCAAGATAGAGGACTTGCTGAGTAATTTTTGAAGTAACAAATGGGTTACCATCACGGTCACCGCCCATCCAAGAAGAAATTCTGACAGGGCGTAAGCCCACAGGTAAATCATAACCTAAGAAGCTACGGGCATGTTCATTTAATTGACGTAAGAATTCCGGTACCCCTTGCCATAGGCTATTTTCAATCATGGCGTAGCCCCATTTGGCTTCATCGAATGGGGTAGGGCGAACAGTACGGATTTCATTAGTATGCCAAGCTTCAGCAATTAAACGAAGCAACAGACGTTCAATAATGCCGCGTTCTTTCGGTGTTAAGTCATCGTGCTCTAATTTGCTTAAACATTTATTGATCTCAACGTGTTTATGGACTAAAGAACGACGTGTAGTTTCGGTTGGGTGTGCCGTTAATACAAGCTCAATAAGCAAGTTTTCAACGGTTTTGTAAACCTCTTCTTTTGAGGCATTTTGCGCTTTTAAACGTTGAAATAAAGCACTTAATGAACGATTAGAGGATTGTAAATCTTTATGTTGGCGAGAGACCGTTTGGTATTGTTCAGCGATATTCGTCAGATTAAGAAAATGGCTGAATGCACGCGCAACGGGAATAATGTTTTCGTTAGAAATGGTGGAAAGGGTATCCAACAATGTTTTACGTGCTTGGCTATCGCCCGCTCGAGATTGTTTGGACAATTGTCGAACATTTTCAATCAAGGTAAGAATGTCTTCGCCTTGTGCATCATTGATGGTTTCTCCAAGAAAACGCCCTAACATATTAATATTATGGCGGAGAGTGCGATACTCATCAGTCATATAAACTCCGATAAAGAAAAAATAAAATAAAACCAGGAGAGATATAACCAAAAATATGTATCTGGATCAAATGCTATACGTCGAAAACTTGCATTAAATCAAAAAAGCTGAAAATAAGTAAAAAAAAGACCGCACTTTTTTAGATAAAATTTAAAGTGCAGTCAAAAAATTTAATGTTTATGCAAGTGTACGAACTGATTTTCGTAGTACCAATTCTGGATGGATCGCAATACGATGTTTTTCGTGATTGTCGTTATCTTTATTCGCAATACGTTCAAATAAGAGATTCACTGCCTGTGCACCTAAGCGCGACTTCGATTGGTGAATCGTTGTGAGTGGCGGTGCATAGAAACGTGATGAGTGAATATTATCATAGCCAATAATCGAGATATCATCAGGTACGCGCAAACCTTTTTCCGTAATAGCAGAAATTGCACCTAATGCCATCACGTCATTACAGCAGAAGACTGCAGTAGGTAGGCTGTCTTGTGAAAGGATCTTGTTCATGCACTCGTAACCGTCTTCTGGCTCAAAGAAACCTTCCATAATCCAATTTTCATGAATTGGTAGATTGGCTTCATTCATGGCTTTCACAAAACCTTCATAACGGGTTCTTGCGGTAGTTTTATCCAATTCCCCCGCAATAAGACCAATGGCTTTATGACCACAATCAATTAAATGCTTAGTCGCAATATAACCGCCCGTAAAGCTGTTATCTTCAATGATATCGGTATCCACATTAGGGCCCCAATCCATTACCACCATAGGTACGGAAGAGAAACCTGAAAGCACATCAAGTGAATGTTGCGTATATTCAGAACACATCACCAATAAACCATCTACGCGTTTTTTGGCAAGCATGTCGACGTGATTTTTAATTTTTTCAGGATCATTTTGTGTATTACACAAAAAAAGTGAATAACCTTGACGATAACAATGATCTTCAACGGCATGAATGATTTCAGCAAAATAAGGGGATTCACTGGTGGTCACAATCATCCCAATAGATTTTGTCGTATTGACTTTCAAACTACGCGCAACAGCACTAGGTGAGTATTTCAAGCTTTTAATGGCTTGCATCACTGCCTCTTCGGTTTCCTTTGCTACAAAACGGGTTTTATTAATTACATGGGAAACTGTGGTGGTGGAAACACCAGCCATTTTCGCGACATCTTTAATTGTTGCCATAATTTTGCCTCTAGAGAATTTTTCCCATTATAAAGACTGTCACCAAATAGGTTAAGCAAATTATAAAAAATTTTTGAAAAAACGTACTTTATTGTTAGAATGGGTTATCTTTAACTAAACAAGTGGGAAATTAAAATGGGTGATTTTGGTTACGCGATGCTAACAGTAGTACTTTCTTTAAGTGTTGTAGTTGGTTTAGCAGTTTCAATTTTCTAATTGAAAGAAAAACATATTTAGGATTAACCGCGCTTTAAGCAATTAAAGTGCGGTTATTTTTTTGTTGTTTTTTGTCTCTGAGCTAAAAGCAATGCCAACAGACTATTTCTTTAGTATAATTTGCAACTATTTTCGTTTGTTGCAATCAAAATAACGCAAAAACTAAATTGAGATAATTATGAATAAATATTTGATTTCACTAGATAAAGATGTTCAGCGTCGTGAGCTGTTTTTTGCTCAACCAGATACCGCTGATTTTGCTGTATTTTCAGCGATTAATACCATGCAAAAAGAATGGGAAGAATTGGCAGAAGTGTTCAATCCAACGAAGTTTGAACAGTATTATGGACGCAACGTCACAAAAGGCGAAATTGGTTGTACATTAAGCCATTTAGCGGTTTATCGCCAGATCGTAGAAGATCAAAATGTGGCGGAAAATGACTATGCTTTAGTCTGTGAAGATGATGCGTTATTTAATGCTAATTTATCGCCAAACACAACCGCACTTTTAACCGAAAAATGTGATGCAGATATTGTATTAATCGGGCAGTCAAAAATTGCGGAATTTGATGATGTGGAATTGGAAATTAATTATCCGACAACCTTCTCATTTTTACGTCAAACAGTGGGTGATGTCACCGTGGCTTATCCATATAAAAGTTATTTTGCGGGTACGGTAGCATACTTAATTAAAAAATCAGCGGCACGTGCATTTTTAAGACAGATCGAACAAGAAAAACCGTTTTGGCTGGCTGATGATTTCTTATTATTTGAAACCCAATTCCATATTAATAACAATGTAGTTCGTCCGCTTGTGGCCATTGAAAATCCACAATTAGTGAGTAATTTGGAAGCGATTCGCGGTTCAAAATCCAATAATTTAGTGAAGAAATTAATTAAATATCCGCTCAAAAAAATCTTAGCGGTGAAAAAGAATTTAGGAAAATAACATAAAAAATGACCGTACTTTTTAACCTTTTTTACCTTTATGATCCTTGGCTGTTCCATGTCGTACGAATGTCATTCGTCGCGGGCTTGGCTGCACTGGTTGTTTTGGCTTATCAGTACATTAAAAAGCAGAAACCACAAGGCATCATTTTGCCTTTAGACAGTCTTGCTGTTTTAGGCGGATTGATTGTTTTCAGTGTGATTCCGTTATTGCTTAATGACACAAAAGATCTTTCTGTTATCACCATGTATGTAAAGGAATTGATTTTATTCTTATTAGGTGTGGGACTTTATAATGCCTTTTATGCCAATGCAAACGGACAACAACGAGTCGTGAGAGATTTACAAATTGGTGTTGTGGTGCAATTTGTAGTGGGCATCATTGGCTTGCTCGGCGCATCATTTATGATCGATTTCTTGCTTTCGACCAATGCGGTGTTACCTGCCCGTTTTTATGGTTCAGAGCAGGAATATCGCTTATATAACATCACCGCAACCGCTTTTTTCCAATTGAGTTTATTCTATTTGATGCTGTTGCATTTCTTACTGGCTTACAACGCTAAACATAATACACTTCCAAGTATTTTAGTGTTTTTTATGCTATGTATCGGATTAATTTCAGGACGTACATTCCTTCTGTTATCGGTTGTGAGCATTTTAGTGTATTTCAAATGGCGTTATGTTCCATCACTCATTGCATTTGCTATTTTGGTCTTGTTATTGGCGTATTTCTTACCAGAAAATCCTTATGTGGCACATGCTTTAGAACCGGTGATCAATTTATTACACGGTGCAGGATTTGTCAGTTCGTCAACGGATACCTTGATGAAAAACCACCTGTTCATGCCAACGCTTAAACAGTTTATTTATGGCGATGGCATGTATATGACAGGGCAGTTGGAAGTTGGCCGTTATTATGGTCATACGGATTCCGGTTTCTTACGCCAAATTCTTTATGGTGGCGTGTCTTATGCTTTAGTGTGTTTTGCCGTGACATTCTATTTTGTACGCAAAGTCGCCTTAAATTGGTTTGATGGCAGCTGGAAATTTATCCTTTCTGCCTTTGTGATTTTGGCATTTTGTAACATCAAAGCAGACACCTTTGCTTTCCCTGGTATTATGTTTGTCATGCTGATGTTCTTATCGCTTTTTGGCACTCACGGTAAACAACTTATTTTATTTAAACAAAAGGAGCCGAAAGATGTTTAGTATCATCGTGCCTTCTTATAATCGGAAAGAAGAAATTCCTGCGTTATTGGAAAGTTTAACCAAGCAAACCACTTATAATTTTGATGTGGTGATTGTGGATGATTGCTCGAAAGAACCCGTTGAAGTGACACAATCTTATCCATTTGCAGTTAAAGTGATTCGTAACGAAACTAATCAAGGCGCCGCAGAAAGTCGTAATATCGGGGCAAGAAATGCCGATAATGATTGGTTGTTATTCCTTGATGATGACGATCGTTTTGCAAATGATAAATGTCAGACATTAGCCGATGTGATTGCAGAGCATGCCGATGTTAACTTTGTTTATCATCCTGCAAAATGTGAAATGGTCAATGAAGGCTTTAGCTATGTGACCAACCCAATTGAGCCACAAGAGATTAGCGTAGAGCGAATTTTACTGGCGAATAAAATCGGTGGTATGCCGATGATTGGGGTGAAAAAAGATCTGTTTTTAAAAATCGGCGGATTATCAACCGCACTTCGTTCATTGGAAGACTATGATTTCTTGCTGAAACTTGTGCAAGATCCAACGTTTAAAGCGTGCAAAGTAGCAGAACCATTAACTTATTGTACGTTCCATACTAAGCGTTCTAGCGTATCAACGGATACGACTAATACGCAAAAAGCGATTGATTATATCCGTGAAAATTATGTGAAAACGGCAGAGCAAGAAAAGAATTTTGCCATCAACGCACAATATATGTTGGCTTACCCACATATAATGAATTTATCCCGTAAAGCCGCTTTTTACTATTTTGAAATTTTTAAATTAACGAAAAGTATTAAGCAGCTAGTCATTGCCTTTGTGGTTTTAATTTCACCTAAATTGGCAATTAATTTGAAACGATTTATGTAGATAACTTATTAGATAGAGAAGTATGAAATTTTCAGTTTTAATGTCCTTATACATTAAGGAAAATCCACAATATTTAAGAGAATGTTTTGAAAGTTTAGTGGCTCAAACCCATCCAGCAGATGAGATTGTGTTGGTGTTTGATGGTGCGGTAACGCCAGAATTGGAAGCCGTGGTTTCTGAATTCGAAACCAAATTACCCTTAAACTTAGTGAAGTTGCCAAAGAACTTAGGCTTAGGCAAAGCGCTCAATGAAGGATTAAAACATTGTTCACACGATTGGGTCTTCCGTATGGATACCGATGATATTTGTGTGCCTGAGCGTTTTGCAAAACAAGTGGCGTTTATTGAGCAGCATCCAGATACGATTATTTTCGGTGGGCAGATTGCTGAGTTTGGTGAGAATATTCAAGACATCGTGGCATATCGTAATGTACCGACTGATGCTCAAGATATCGTTAAATTTACGCAAAAACGTTGTCCGTTCAATCACATGACGGTGGCGTATCAAAAAAGTGCGGTTATTAATTGTGGTGGATATGAAGATTTACAGGAAGATTATTACCTGTGGATTAAGCTTGTAGCACAAGGTCAAAAAGTGGCAAACTTGCCGGATATTTTAGTTTATGCCCGCGTAGGCAATGGTATGGTAGGGCGTCGTCGTGGTTTAAACCAAGCGAAAGCAGAATGGCGTTTATTTAAATTGAAACATCGCTTAGGTATTCAAGGCTTATTTTCTGGCTTATTCACCTTTGCCTTGCGTTCAGGTTCTCGCTTATTACCAACCTCATTATTGAAAGCCGTTTATAACCAATTTTTACGCAAATAATGCGATATTTTGATAATTAAAAAAGGAAAAGAAATGAATTTAATCTCAACGTTAAAAATGACTGCGTTATCGACCGCACTTTTATTAGTGGGTTGTTCAAGCAGTACAACAACATCATCAACAAAAAGTATTCCATCGGTAAGTAGTAACGCTGTTTACAGCAAGCCTAGAACCTTAGATAACTTTAATGATTACGTGCAGTTCTTAAAAGGTAAAGCAGCAGCTGAAGGCGTGTCTGCTTCTGTATTGAATACACAAAATAATATTCAATATATGCAAAAGGCGGTGGATTTAGATCGTGCCCAAGCGGGTAGAAGCAAGCGTAATTCAGATCAACCACAGTTACCCAATCCAAACGGCACAACCAATTATCTGAATAAAGTACTGACTCAAAATAAAGTGGATATTGCCGAAGAGCGTTATTGGGAAGTACAAGCGCCATTACAACAAGCAAGCCAACGTTATGGTGTTCAACAGGAATACATCCTTGCCCTATGGGGTATGGAAAGTAGCTTTGGTCACTACCAAGGTAGCTATGATGTACTTTCAGCTTTAGCCACATTAGCCTTTGATGGCAGACGTGAAGCCTTATTCAGTAAAGAATTTGTGAATGCGATGAAAATGTTAGAACGTGATCATATTCAACGCCACAGAATGTTAGGTTCTTGGGCGGGCGCAATGGGACAAACTCAATTTATGCCAAGTGCATTCTTGAATTATGCAGCAGATGGTAATAATGATGGCGTGAAGGATATCTGGAATAACCAATTTGATGCGTTTGCTTCAATTGCAAATTATCTTCACACTGTGGGTTGGGATAACAAATTGCCTTGGGGCGTTGAAGTCACATTAAATCAACCATTAGATTTATCGCTGTCTGGTATTGAGAAGAACAAAGCACGTTCATTAAGTGATTGGCAGTCTAAAGGTATCACCTTAGCAAGTTTCAGCCAACAAGAACAAGATAAATTGACCGCACTTTCGCAAGCCGATCTTTGGTTAGTTCGTCCTGATAAAGAAGTTGGGCGTGCATTCTTGGTCTCCAATAACTACCGCACAATTTTAGATTGGAATAAATCAAACTATTTTGGCGTGAGCATTGGAATGTTTGCTGATCGCATTAAGATGGCAACCGGCTTGTAGAAAATTATTTTCCTTTTATAATCCAACAAAGCTTTGTTGGATTATTTTTTATCTATAATTTGAATATTTGGAGAACATGATGCAAAAAAAATGGCTTTCAATTTTATTGTTTGCACCCTTGATGCAGAGCAATTATGCCTTAGCTGATCAAGCTAAGGAAAAAGAATTGAATTATCAAGGCTTGGGCGAAGTTCTGTTTTTTGATAAATCGCTTTCTTTTAATAAAACACAAAGCTGTTCAACTTGTCACAACCCGGGTACCGCCTTTGTGGATCAACGTAAAAATTCGGCAAATCAAATGATCTCTGAGGGGGATAATCCGCATCTTCATGGCAATCGAAATGCCAACACGGCACTTTATGCGATGTTTTCACCAGATTTTCATTTTGATGAAAAAATTCAAGATTATATGGGTGGACAATTCTGGGATGGTCGTGCAAAAGATTTAGCCGAGCAAGCAGGTGGTCCACCGGTTAATCCTGTAGAAATGGGTATGCCAGATAAAAAATCGATTGTCGAACGTTTAAAAGCGAATTCAATTTATTACAAGGCAATTACGGCTATTTATGGTGAAAGCATTTGGGCAGATACCGACAAAATCTATGCCATTATGGAAAAAGCCATTGCGGAGTTCGAAAAGCATGAATTATTTGCGCAATTCTCTTCAAAATATGATCGCACTCTAAAAGGTGAAGCAGAATTGACCGCACTTGAAGCGGAAGGTAAGGTATTATTTTTCGATAAAACACGAACAAACTGCAGTAACTGCCACCAGTCAAGTGAAGCGAATTCAGCAAAAGAAACCTTTACGAATTATCGCTATTACAATATCGGCGTGCCAAGTAACCAAGCGTTAATTAAGTTGAATAAACTCCCAGCTGATTATGTGGATAATGGATTGTTGGATAACCCAATGGTGAAAGGCGATGAAAAGCAAAAAGGTAAATTTAAAGTGCCAACATTGCGTAACATTAGTGTCACAGCACCTTATATGCATAACGGTGTTTTCCGCGATTTAAAAACCGTTTTACTATTTAAAGACAGTTTCAATAATCCTAATCGTAAAATTAATCCTGAAACAGGAAAAGCGTGGGATAAAGCCGAATATGCTCAAACCATTAATCCTGATGTTTTAAAAGCAAAACCGCTAACAGATGAAGAGATTAATGCGTTAGAGGCATTCTTAAAAACGTTAACTGACGAAGCTTACGAAGAATAATTAAGCGCCTGAGTTGAATTTAGCAATCGTTTTCGTTATTATTTTCACCGATAATTATTATCATTTTGAATTGTTTAATTTTACTCAGGAGATTTTTCTTATGAAAAAACGTTTTTCAACTTTAGCGATTGCCACTATTCTTGGTTTAAGTGCAGGTTTTGCCAATGCTGATCCCGTGAAAGTAAAAGATATACTTGATCGTGAAGTCACTGTAGATTTACCGGCAAAACGCGTGGTACTTGGTTTCTATTACCAAGATTATATGGCAGTTGGTGGTGATAAAGCGTTAGATAACGTTGTCGGTTTTTCTAAGAAAGTATGGTCTTCTTGGGCACCAGCTAGCTGGGAGTTATTTAGTAAAGCTGTGCCAAAATTGAATCAACTAGATGATGTGGGTGAAGTAGAGGAGGGCACATTCTCTGTGGAAAAAGTGCTTTCATTAAAACCTGATCTTTTAGTCTTAGCTGATTGGCAGTACGAAATGCTAGGATCTGATTTAGATGCTATCAATGAAGCGGGTATTCCAATTGTTGTATTAGATTACAATGCTCAAACCTTAGATAAGCACATTAAATCTACTGAAATTATTGGCGAATTAACCGGTCAGAAAGATCGCGCAGCAAAAATTGCGAAAGAATACAAAGACATTGTTGAACATATCCAGACTACGGTTAAAAATGCAAAATTAGCAAAACAACCGAAAGTGTATGTAGAGTTCGGTCGTGGTGGCCCTGCTGAACAAGGGATGACATTCTTCTCAAGCATGTGGGGCTCTATGATTAGCCTTGTAGGCGCAGAAAACGTTGCTCCTGCAGAAATTGGTAAATGGGGTACATTAGCTGCTGAAAAAGTATTAGCCGCGAAACCAGATGCGATTATTATTACAGGCCGTGAAACTGAATTGAAGAAAAATCAAGACGGTATGGTAATGGGCTTTGGTATTGAAAAAGCGGAAGCAGAACGTCGTTTAAACGCATTTAAACATCGTGCAGGTTGGGCTGAATTACCGGCAGTGAAAAACAACCGTGTTTACGCAGCCTATCATGCGAACTCTCGTACTCTATCAGACAGTGCTTCAGTTCAGTTTGTAGCTAAAGCCGCTTATCCTGATCTGTTTAAAGATTTAGATCCGCAACAAACTTACTTAAACTTCTATAAAAACTACTTACCGGTTACCCCGGAAGGTACGATTTATCTTTTCCCTGAAACCAAATAAAGGAAACGTTAATTAATGAAAAACAATTCTGTTGTAGCAGATATTGTGGCTAACCAGCGTAAGCTTGAACGCAAACGCTGGTTTGTTATTTTATCTTTTCTTGTGATTGGCGTGGTCAGTCTTATTCTCGACGTGATGACAGGCCCAGCGATGCTATCGGTATCTGAAGTTGTGAATGCGTTATTCGGTATCGGTGAAGTCGATAAAATGACTAACAATATTGTGCATAATTTACGTTTACCGATGGCAGTGATGGCGCTTGTAGTCGGGGCAACACTGGCTGTAGGTGGGGCAGAGATCCAAACCTTATTAAATAACCCTATGGCAAGTCCTTATACATTAGGACTCGCTGCAGCAGCAGGTTTTGGGGCTTCTGTTGTGATTGCTTTCGGAAGTTTTGGTTTACCGGTACAAATTGCAGTGCCAATTGGTGCGTTTGTCATGACCATGCTCGCGTCTGGGATTCTTTTCTTGTTTGCGTCTAAACGTCGTTTTAATTCTGAAATGCTCGTACTGGTAGGGATTGCATTGCTCTTTATTTTCCAATCCTTACTCTCATTAGTACAATTTATTTCGGCTCCCGAAGTCTCGCAGCAAATTCTTTTTTGGCTATTTGGTAGCTTAAATAAGGCCACGTGGCAAAGCTTAGTCATCATTACTGTTGTGACGACGATATGCGTAGCATTACTTTCAAAAGAGCTTTGGAAATTGACCGCACTTCGTTTAGGTGAAGATCGTGCAGCAAGTCTTGGTATCAATTTGCAAGTATTACGTATTAAGGTTTTAGTTCTTGTCGCAATGATGACGGCGACAGCAATTAGTTTCGTTGGCGTGATTGGCTTTATCGGCTTAGTTGCACCACATGTTGCTCGCATGTTACTTGGTGAAGATCAACGTTTCTTCTTACCGGGCGCAATGTTAGTCGGTGCGGCATTCTTATCCCTTTCTTCGGTATTATCCAAAGTTATTATCCCTGGAGCATTGTTCCCAGTGGGGATTGTTACCTCGTTTATTGGGGTGCCTTTCTTCTTTTGGATTATTTTAAATAATAAGAGGGGACAATAATGTTAGAATTAAAGAATCTTACGGTAAAACGAGGTGATCTCACCGTTGCTGATCACATTAATGTCCGTTTTGAAGAAGGTAAAGTTTACACGGTGCTTGGGCCAAACGGCACGGGAAAATCCTCCATGCTGAAAACCATTTTTGGTGAATTACCACATGAAGGAATGATTACCTATCAAGGCAAACAGCTAGAACGGACGAAGTTAGCAGATTGGCGTAAACCAATTGGCTATATGCCTCAAGATAGCCGAGTAGATGCAAGCTTGACCGCACTTGAAGTTGTCCTTTTGGGACGAATGGATAGTCTAACGATGCGAGTGAGCGATGAGCTTCTCACTGAAGCAGCAAGTATTATGGCACAATTAGGCATTGGTCATTTAGCCCATCGTGATATTCTGAATCTCAGTGGTGGACAACGTCAAATGGTGATGTTTGCTCAGGTTTTATTACGTGAGCCACAGATTTTAATGTTGGACGAGCCGGTTAGTGCGTTAGATATGCATCATCAGCTTAATCTATTAGAAGAAGTTTACACCTATACGAAACAGAAAAATCTGATTACTATAATGGTATTACATGATTTAAGTCTTGCTGCTCAATTTTCAGATGAGTTGATTTTACTTGGTGAAGGTAAAGTACAAGGCGTGGGCAATGCGCATCATGTTTTACAAGTAGAAACCATTAATCGTTTATATCGTGTAAACGTTGAATTATTGCAATGTAGTGCCGGTTTGCCGGTGGTTCGTCCACAACGTAAATCAGCACATTCTTAGAAGGAAATGAAAATGAAGAAAATCGCACTTGCAGCATTATTAGGTTTAAGTTTTGCTGCTCAAGCCGCTCATCATGACATCAAAATGTTGAATTCAAACAGTGAAGGCTCAATGGTTTTTGAACCGGGTTATTTAAAAGTACAACCAGGTGATACAGTGACATTTCGTCCGGAAAATAAAAGCCACTTTGTACACAGTAAAGCGATTCCTGAAGGTGCACAAAAATTCCAATCTGAAGAAGATCAGGAACTCACGATCACTTTAGATAAAGAAGGTGTTTATGTTTATACTTGCCCAGTACACCGTTCAATGAATATGAATGGTGTGATTCAAGTGGGTGATAATCTACCAAACAAAGAACAAGCAGAGAAAGTGGTGAAAGACCTTGAGAAAAAATCTATGACGAACAAAGGTCGTCTTGAAAAATATTTTGCTCAAGTAAAATAATTATTGAAATCGATGCGCCAGTTTGATGATTGGCGCATCTTCTTTATGTTTAAATCCGTTATTATTTACTATGCTTACAATCACCACTTGCAAAACTTATCCTTCGGCTCCTCAAAATCTTATTCTTGTTCAAACACAACTTTCTGATCAAGGTATTCCTACTCAATTTTTACCTTGGCAAGAAACATTACAGAGCCATTTTATTCTGCCTTTAGCCGCATGGGATTATGCAAATTTTTATGATGAATTTACTCAATGGATTAAACAGCATAAGAATGCATTCATCAATCCTGCGGAATTAATGTTATGGAATAGCCATAAAGGCTATCTATGTGACTTACAGAATTGGGGTGTCAATGTTATCCCAACCATTATTTGTTCAACAAAAACATCTGAGATTTTGACCGCACTTGAAAGCCAAGATTGGCCTGAATTTGTCATTAAACCTGCTGTAGGGCAGAGTGGTAATTTGGTAACAAAACTCAAACAAGGTGAAGTATTGCC